>WQSH01000012.1 GCA_009787995.1 Oscillospiraceae bacterium | reverse complement strand
TATCATAAAAGCGACAAAAAAGCAAGGCTTTTCCTTGCGTTTTCTAAACTTTTTTCAATTATTTTCGATTTTTCTAGCTAACTAAGTGGCAAACTCGGGGGCTGATCGCCCTCTACTGTCGCCAGCCAATAAGTTCCTGCTGCTTTTAAATACTCATAAACTTCTTGCACTATAGAATCCTCCTAAAAATAAAAATTTTCGTGCTATTTTACCACATAGATTGTGTAAGTGCAAATTTTTTTTGCTAAATTGCATCTTTTATGATANNATCCATTGTAACAATTCAGTGCCAGCCAAGAAAACCTAGTAGCAGGCATTGAGAAGCCTGTGCGCTCATCGTAGAGAGGGAATTCCGGCTACTGTCACGTCAGCTGACCGAGCGTAGAGGAGTGTGCAGGCTTCTCAATGCCGGACTGATAGCAGACACTGAATTGTAACCAATCCATTTTATTTATTTGGAGGACAAAATATGAGCAAAAATTCTTTAGTGGTCTACTGGTCACAGAGCGGAAACACCGAGAAGCTGGCGCAATTTATTCATGCTGAAGTCGGCGGGACGCTTGCAAAGGTTGCGGACAACACGGATGTCGCAGCGTTTGACACCGTTTTTGTCGGTTCGCCGAACTACGCAGCTACAATCGTCCCTGAGGTCAAGGCATACCTGGAAGCTAAGGACCTATCCGGGAAGACCGTTGTCCCCTTCTGCACTCACGGCATGGGCGGGCTGCAAAATGTCGCAGCGGATATCACGGCGCTATGCCCAAATTCGACAGTTCTGGCAAGCTTTGCCATAAAGGGCGAAGAGGTGGCTTCCGCCCCCGACAAGGTAAAAGCTTGGCTCTCTGAAATCGGGGTGAAATGAGTTTTTGCCCCGGGCAAAACAACCGGGTATGGGCGGCCGAGGCGGTCGCCCATGCTTCATTTTGTCGCCGCAACTGTTTTGGTTAACCGCCCTCTGATGGTTCTCCGCCTTCGTTAGTAATTTTCATTTACAGTACCCTAATAGCTTCAGCTCTTAGGCACCTCCCTGTTTCTGTGTCAATTTCAAAAACTGCGCCTTCGATTTTCGCCGGGCCATCCGCCGGCTCGAAACGGTTAGGCGGATTCCCCAAAAATCTGGAGATTGGTTGCTCCGCCCTCATTCCGATAATTGAGTCGCAAGCCCCCGTCATACCCAAATCGGTTATATACCCGGTACCGCCCCTGAACACTTGAGCGTCTGATGTTTGGACGTGCGTGTGAGTGCCCCAAATAGCTGATGCCCGCCCATCAAGATAATATGCAAGGGACAGCTTCTCACTAGTCGCCTCCGCATGAAAATCAATCAAAACAATGCTTGCATCAGCCTGATTGAGAATTTTGTCAGCTTCAAAAAATGGATTTTCTGTGCCATAAGGCATATTGGCGCGCCCAACAAGGTTTATAACGCAAACATTGCCGAATGCCGTCTCAAATACTCCCCATCCGTAGCCGGGGACTTGCGGGGCAAAGTTTGAAGGGCGAAGGATGTGCTGACACCCGTCAAGGTACTTGTTTATTTTTTGTGCCCCCCAGGTGTGGTTGCCCAGAGTGATTACATCTGCGCCAGCATCAAAAATCGCATCGGCCTGTGCCGGATAAATCCCGAGACCTGCAGCATTCTCACCGTTTACCACAGCAAAGTCGACACCATGCTGCTCCTTAATCCCACCCAGCTTTTCCACTAAAAAATCAAGCCCCGTCTGCCCGCAGACATCGCCAATAGCCAAAACATTTATTCTCATATTTTCTCCACAATTCAAACAATAATACTGACCGCCCTGTGGGAGTTGGTTATTTCAACTTCACTATGAACCCCTCCATCCTCGCCATCGACCGTCCACGCCACGTCTTCCTCAAATGTAAATTTCACGCAAGACGCTTGCAGCAGCTGAATATTGTCCCCATCGTAATTCTGCATCGCAAGGCTCGCCATCAAATCTAAAAAAGCCACAGGGTCAAGCGGCTGCCTTACAAGGACAATCTCAAACATGCCGTCAGCCAAGTTGACCCGCTGAGGGTCTAGCTTCAAAAAGCCTGCCACAGACGTGGAGTTAACTACTGCCCCAAAAACAAAATCACCACTAATAGTGCTCCCATCATACTCAACTACTGTGTGCCGGGCCTTGATTGCAGGCATCTCCGCAAGTCCGGCGAGGACGTACGCAAGGTGCCCCAAAGAACGTTTCGCACTCTGAGGCGTTGAATACGCAACACCTGTAAATGCGCCAAACGCCGCAATATATGTAAAATATTTTTCGCCAAAGAATCCGATATCCAGCGCCTTCGGTGCGCCTCCAACAATCGTCTTTACTGCCTCTGCTGGGGTTTTTGACAAGGACAGCGTAGTTGCGATGTCGTTTGCTGTCCCAGCAGGGATGTAGCCAATGGGAATTGACGCCCCGCTGCGCAAAACCCCCGATATGACAGAGCTGATAGACCCATCCCCTCCAGTGCAGACGACAAGCTCATATTGTCCGGCATGTTCAAATGCCAGCTCCTCCGCCGTGAGTTTCCCTGTAAAGTAGACTGTGACGATATGTCCATTTTCACAAAGCTGCGACAGGATTGTGCCTATGGCGACCTTCGAAAGCCCCCTGCCGGACGCCGGATTTATAATTAGCATCGTATTTTTCACTGTAGCAAGCCACCCACTCTCATCGCCCCTAGATATACCTACGGCAGCACCCTGACCTTAGTCACGCCATCAATGCTCTTCACAGCATCTTCAATTCCATCCTTTGATGCGTTGATGTCCAGCATAATATAGGATTGGGAATGCCCTTTCGCAACCGTATTTAGCGTATTCCCAACGCTTGCGCCAAGCTTAGATAATGCGTCAGCTACCCTGCCGGCCACGTCTGCGTCCCTGTTGTAGATAACACACACGCGCGGCCCCTCGCTGCGCGGGAGGTAAGCAGGCGCAAAGTTCACTGAGTTGACTATATTGCCGTTTTCGGCATATTCGATGATTTCATCACATGCCATGCTCACACAATTATCTTCGCTCTCAGGAGTTGATGCCCCAAGGTGCGGGATCGGGATAACTCCCTTAGCGCCAGCAGTTCTTCCGTTTGGAAAGTCCGTGACATAACAAGCGACATGCCCCGATGCGAGCGCATCGAGCACCCCATCGTCGCAGACAAGCTCGGCGCGCGCCAGATTGATAATGCGCACGCCCTTTTTCATTTTTGCAATCGTTTCTTTGTTTATGAACCGTTTCGTAGCTTCCATGTAGGGTAGGTTGAGCGAAACAAATTCCGCTTCCCTGTAAATATCGCCTATGTCGCTCACCCTAATAATTTCCGGCGACAACCCCCAGGCAGCCTCGACCGACAGGTGCGGATCGTAGCCAAGCACCCTCATGCCTAACGCATTTGCCGCACAAGCGATTTTGCCCCCTATCGCGCCAAGCCCTATAACGCCGAGAGTCTTGCCAAGAATTTCAGGCCCGGCGTACTGAGCCTTTTGCTTCTCAACAAGCGCAGCGACTTCATCCCCCTGCGAAGCAACCGACCTCACCCAGTCGACTCCCCCAATGATATCACGGGTCGACAACAGCAAGGCACAAATCGCAAGCTCCTTTACTGCCCCCGCATTTGCGCCTGGCGTGTTAAACACGACAATGCCCTCATCGGCACAGCGCTCAAGCGGTATGTTGTTCACGCCGGCGCCGGCGCGGGCTATGCACAATAAGTTTTCTCCAAATGCTTCATCATGCAGCTTTGCTGAGCGAACCATTATCGCATCGGGGTTCTCAACGTCCCCTGAAAGCTCGTACTTTGAACGGCCAAGCCTCTCAAGCTCTTTTGATTTAATGTTGTTAAGCAGTTTTACCTTGAACATAGCGTTAGTTGTTCCTTTCAAAATTGCGCATAAATTCCGCCAGCGCTTGCACGCCTTCCGTAGGCATAGCGTTATATATCGAAGCGCGCATCCCGCCGACGATACGGTGCCCTTTGAGGTTTTCAAACCCTGCCTTAGTAGCTTCCTTCACAAACTTATTGTCAAGTTCCTCATCGGCGGTCTTAAACGTCACATTCATATCTGAGCGGGCGTCCTTTTCAGCGCACCCAATGAACATTTTGCTTTCGTCAAGGGCGTCATATAGTATTTTTGCTTTAGCGGCTTTGATTTTCTCCATGCCCTCGGTGCCGCCCTGTGCATCCAGCCATTTAAGTACAAGCCCCAGCATGTATATGGTGTAGCAGGGGGGCGTATTGTGCATGGAATCGCCGTCAACCATGACTTTGTAGCTCATCAGCTTGGGCGTGAGCGGGTGTTCATTGCCGACTAGGTTTTTGTCGATTATGACCACAGCCGCTCCGGCCGGCGCCATGTTCTTCTGCACTCCGGCGTATATAAGCCCGAATTTTGATACATCTATCGGCATGGACAGTATATTTGACGACATATCGCAGACCAGCGGCACTTCACCCACTTCAGGCACGTACTTCCACTCAGTGCCATAAATTGTGTTATTTGAGCAGTAGTGGAAATAAGAGGCGCCGGGGGTGAGCTTTAGGTCGTTTTGCGCCGGTATGTAGGTGTGGTTTTTGTCCCCGGATGTACACGAGATGTTGATTTCGCCGTATTTCTTTGCTTCTTTCATAGCAAGCTCCGAAAAGTTGCCCGTCACTGCGTAGTCTGCTTTTCCTGTTTTTCCTATCAGGTTGAGCGGCACTTGCGAGAACTGGAGCGTGGCTCCTCCGGGCGTAAACAGTATTTCATGTGTGTCCGGGATTTTCATAATCCGCTTTAGGTCGGATTTTGTTTCTTCAAAGATATCGAGGTACACTTTGCTCCTATGGCTCATCTCCATGACCGACATGCCGCTGCCTCGGTAGTTGGTCATCTCCGCCGCCGCTTGCTCAAGCACCGTGAGCGGCAGCACCGACGGTCCGGCTGAAAAGTTAAATATTCTCTCGTTGGACATCGCTTTTTCCTCCTCGTGCAGCCTGTACGCTGCAACCTTCGATTTATGCTCCACCAATTGTATAGCAATGATTTTGCAGTGTCAATTGCTTTCTTTGCATATTTTGACATTTGATGCGCATCCTGGTGCGGCAGGCGGCAGGCTCTCAAAACCTCACAAAAAAGCCATCCATTCTGTTGACAAAGGGGTGACGTTTTGTTTAAAATGTACCTAGCAAAGGATGGTACTGATTTTGAAAAAACTGATTACACTTCTGCTGGCGCTATGCTTGATTTTCATTATTGCGACGCCGGCGTATGCAGCAAACACCGCAACTGCGACCCGCAGGGACTCGACGCTCCATTTTGAAGGGAGGCGTATCGAATTTCACACATTCGACCTCGGCGGCCAAAATCATGTGAGGCTTCGGGATCTTGCGCTCATGCTATATGGCACATCAAATCAATTCGACGTCGCTTGGAACGCCGCCGACAGGGCGGTTCAGCTAAAAAGCGGCGCCCCCTACACCAGGGTCGGCGGCGAATGGTCGCCCATGCGTGCGGCTACGAAAACAGGCACGTTGACAACGGCAGGGATTTTTCTTGACGGACGAGAGGTTTCTCTTTCGGCGCTCCGCATTGGGGGCGAGACCTTCATCAGGCTGCGCGACATCAGCGACGCCCTCGGCTTCCAGGTTAGATGGTCTGCCCCCAATAGCTCTATAATCATAGAAACTAGCGACAGGCAGATTCGGTACTCCATCTCCGCATCACAAGGGCCGGGTTCTACCATAAGGGTAATCGACCCCAGCAGACCCACAATTGCGCTGACATTCGACGACGGCCCCGGCACCCACACGGAAACGGTGTTGGATATCTTAGAAGAACACGGCGTCCCCGCAACCTTTTTTGTCATAGGCAGCAGTATCCAAAACAGGAAATCCACACTGACTCGAACATTCCGCCTAGGGCATGAGATTGCCAATCACAGCTGGTCGCACGCAAGGCTCCCCTCTGTCTCGACCAGCCGCATCCGGACAGAGCTGGAAAGCACTAATAGGCAAATCGAATCCGTAACCGGCGTGGCTCCTACGCTGTTCCGTGCGCCTTTTGGTGCGGTAGACTCCAGAGTGAAGGACGTCGCTCGCAGCCTCGGGATGCCGATTATTGGCTGGTCGCTTGACACGCGCGACTGGGAACTAAGAAACGCCAGGGCAATTTATGACTCGATAATGCAGACCGTGCAAGACAGGGACATCATACTCTGCCACGACATCCACAGAACGACTGCCGAAGCCATGGGGCTGGTAATACCTTCACTGCTGGCTCAGGGGTTCCAATTTGTCACAGTTTCAGAGCTGATGTGCTTTTTTGGAGTAGAGCTCCAGCCAGGGGTGGAGTTTCATCATGGGTAGCGCTAGAGCCTGTTTGTAACCCTCGCTCATGCAGCATCCACACCGAGATCATAAACGGGCTCTTAGCATCGCCTCAGCCTTGCAAAATTCCTTGCTGTCGTGACCCCCTCTCCGGTGATATTTGCAATTGTAAACCCAGCTCCGACCCCGCCGCCGAATCCAAGTGCAGAAAGCGCCGAACCATTTCTGACAAAAATCGACGTCTGCATTACCTGAGCAGCTTTATTGAGCCTGGCAATGCTTTGCGAATGGATTGTTGCGGTGTGCCTATGGCCCTGCTCCATAAATAGCGCCATTTCAAGCAGCTCATCATAGTTGCTCACCCTGACAAGCGGAACCAGCGGCATAGGCATCTCAACAGTCACGAAGGGATGCGTTTTTGTCGTCTCGGCGACAATTAGCCTAACATCCCTATCGCAGCGGATTTCTGCGGCCTTTAGGATTTCCACTGCGCTCTTCCCCGCTAAGGAGCGGTTCGTCATAAAGCTGTTGTTGATTGCTGCCTTGGTCAGTTTTAGCACCTCGTCAGGTCCCCTGACATAAAATGCGCCCTTGGCTTCAAGCTCCTCGATGAGCTTGTCTGCCACCGAAGATACTACCACAATGTTCTTTTCGCCGACGCAGGTCGTATTGTGGTCAAACGATGCTCCATCGGCAATGTTTTTTGCCGCAATGTCCAAATCGGCTGTTTCATCGACCATTGCTACAGGGTTTGCCGCACCTGCGCCAATGACCCGCTTCGAGCTCGCCAATGCCTGCTTAATAATCTTGCCGCCGCCGGTCGCAACAACCATAGCGACATCGGGGTGGCTCATTAGCTCTGCAACCAATTCCATGGAGCTACTCGGCAATGAAACAGCAAGGCTGTCAATGCCGCTTGCCGAGCTGACAGCATCGTTAATCAGTTTGACCATATATCCTGAAACATTTAGGCATCTTGGGTGTGGGGCGATTATCACAGAATTCCCCGCCGATACAATGCCGATTATATTATTTGCAACAGTTGCGCAAAAGTTTGCTGCCGGCTGGGTTGCGCAAATTATGCCATAAGCAGAATACTCATGCAAAGTGATTCCACAGTCCCCTACCGACACGCGCAGCTCCAAATCCTCCAAGCCCGGCGTCTTATGCAGTGCCAACATAAGTTTTGCAGCTTTGTCGCAAGCGTTGCCCATGCCTGTTTCATGCACTTCCATTTTTGTGAGCTCCTCCGCAAGCGGAATCAGCGCACCCTTTATTGCCGCCACGACCGTTTCCTTGCAACTTTGCGGCAAGGAAGATAATTCCCTGTATGCCTGATTGGACTTTAAGATTGCTTGCTGCACAATATCAGAATTATTGGCATTATTTGCTTCCTTTTTGTCTGTGCTAACGTGCATTATGCGGGCCCTCCGATATGCCCTCCGGAGCTGAGACCGGATTCAAGAGTGTCTTTGACCATAAATCCAGTATTTGCTAAAAGCCACATAATATCAACCTATTGACGCAATTTAACATTGCGCAGCATTGTTGTATATGTAGACAAACTGGGTATAATGCTGTATTATTAAGCTGTATTCTTACCTAGGCGGGATATCATGCAATTTCACGATAAATTGGATTTTTTGATGTGCTTGACTGACATAACTAACAGCAAGCTGGCAAAGGATGCAAACATCGACCCATCACTGATAAGCAGATGGCGCCGGGGAATAAAAGTCCCGGTTTTGCATTCTGATGCAGTGCTCTGCATCGCTAGGGCGCTTGTTTGCCGCATAAGCGATGATTTTCGGAAAACAAAGTTTTCTGAAATCTCTGAAACAAGCCTTGAGAGCTTATCTGACGAAAAGGGCATTACAAAGTCGGTGCTGGAGTGGTTTGCAGATGGTCAGCCCACTGAGATAATCAGCTCCACAAAGCCGCTGCGGCGCAAGCCTTACCCCAGCTATCACGATAGGCGGGTCTCGCCCTTGGACTCCCTTAGCGTCGCAGAGTCTTACTGCATCGGCAAGGAAGGCAGAATTAAGGCTTTGCAGTGGATTATGAGCTTTGTCGAGCATTGGCCCTCAGGCGGCACGTTGAGGTTCTACACCGACCAATCCACGGAGTGGCTCAAGATCGACCATAATTTTTTCTTGGAAGCAGCAGGGAAAGATCAGCAGCTTGCAAATAAGTTCAATATCGTAAAAATCTTATTGCCGGTAAATTCTCCCACTGCAAACCATTCGCTGATTCTGGAATTTGCAAAAATCTTCATGGAAACCGCAACTGTCAGCATCAACTATGTCCGCCAGGACGAACGCAGCATGTTCCAGCACTCCATGGGCATATATGACAACAACGTCGCCATAAGCTGCTTTGGCTTTTATTCCAAGCACTACCTCCCCACGCACCTGCACAGCGATGAACGATTTATTCACGAACTTGCTACTGATTTTGAGGCTAATTTCAACAGTTCGGAAATTGCCCTCCGCTTTGTTCCAAGGTTTACGATATGGGACATGTGCAGGGCTTATTCAACAATTTTTATGCAAAATGCAAACGCTTACTACCGCTCGTCTCAGGTGTTCCTCCCTTTTGTCCCGGTTGAGGTTATGAACGAGGTTATGGACGAAACCGAATTGAAGTTGTCTGCGTCTGGATTTGCATATGAGCGGCTGAGCGAGCAGCTTGGCGCATTTTTGGAACAGAACATGCTTTTTGTATCCGTTTCGGCAGATTCTTTCCGTTTTTCGCCGGACAACAGGGCAAGCGCCCCTTGCCTGTTCACGCAAGAGGATCAAAGGGTTTTCTTCACGCCGAGCCAATGCCGGGCAATTCTCGAAAACATGCTGGTTATTTTTGAGAAATGCAAAAACTTGGTTTTGCTTGTTGAGGACAGGCCTGTCGAGGATCATTTCCTCATCCAAGAGCGGCTAAAGCTTATGTACGCCCGCATCAACGATAGGTTTATCCCATACCAGTCCCACCACCCGCACCTGGTGCAAGTTATCTGCAAAAAAATCGCCGGCGATTTTTCGCCATCGCTAAAGGATTATAGCCGCGCAAGGGTGTCGGACAGGCTGCGGGAGCTAATTGGTCAACTTTAACGGTTTCTTATTTCCCCAAAAACCCTGCCATCCGCTATGTCCGTCAGCTTTACCGTAAACACAGCGTTTTTCCTCCCGCCCTGCCTCACTGCGACCTCAATGTAATTTTCTGAATGCCCTGTCCAGAACCCATTTCGCTCCCGCTCAAACAGCACTTGGACTGTTTTGCCGATTTGCCTGCGAGCAAAATCAGCGGCCATGACATCCGCAGCCTCTTTCGCTACGTGCGCCCGCTCCCGGCGCACCATTTTTTTTACCTGCTCAGGCATATCGGCGGCTTTTGTCCCCGGGCGCTGCGAAAATGGAAAAACGTGCATACTCGAAAATCTTGCGGCTTTGATAAAGCTTAATGTTTGCTCAAATTCCTCATCAGTTTCGCCGGGAAATCCGGTTATAAGGTCTGCCGTTATCCCGCAGTCAGGGAAAAGCGCCCTGAGCGACGACATTGCGTCCATCACCGCCCCTGCCTCATACTTGCGCCCCATCCTGCGCAGAGTCTCGTCGCACCCGCTCTGGAGAGAAATGTGAAAATGGCCGCATATGTTCGGAAACGCGGCTAGCTCGCCGCAGAACTCCTTGGTAAGAGCGCTGGGCGCAAGCGAACCCAACCGAAGCCTAACATTCGGCGCCGCCCTGCTAATCTCCCGCACCGCATCTATGATCGTTGTCCCGCTTGCGAGGTCTTTGCCATAGGACGATATTTCAACCCCCGTGACTACAATTTCTTTGAAGCTGCGCTCTGCAAGCGCCTGCGCATGCGCCGCTATGCGTTCAAGAGGCAATGAGCGCACTCTTCCCCGGGCGTATGGTATCACGCAATACGCACAAAAATTGTCGCACCCATCCTCTATTTTCAAGAATGCGCGCGTCCGTCCAGATGGGCCGCACAAAGGCAGTTCCTCAAACTGTCCACCCTCAGGCGGCCCTCCATCAACCAACTTTCGGAAATCCACCAAATCACCGTCGCTGCGTTCGGCACATAGCTTTTCTATCTCCAAAGCAAATCCCAGCCTGTCCGCACTGCCCCCTACAACGTCAGCACCCAACGCTTCTGCGGCCTCGGCTTCGAGCTGTGAGAGGCATCCGCACACAGCAATAAGCGCGCCCGGCTCAAGTTTTCTCATGCGCCGGACTGCCTGCCGCGACTTCCTGACGCTCTCCGCCGTCACTGCACAGGTATTTATGATACAGGCATCACATCCATCGCCAGCCTCGGCCAAGACGTGCCCATTAGAGATGAGGGCGCCCTCCACGGCCTCCGTATCGACTTGATTAACCTTGCACCCAAGGGTGGTTGTACAGAATTTCACTTGACTACACAAAAATTTCGCCTTGCAGGTAAAGCACTGCCCTGCCTGCGATTTTTACTCTGTCGCCGCAATTTTTGCAATAGAGCGTCCCCCCGCGCCTGGAGAGCTGCTTTGCGACCATTTCATTTTTGTCTAACCTCTGCGCCCAAAACGGGATCAGCGTGGAATGTGCCGAGCCTGTCACAGAATCCTCGGGGACCCCTGCGCCGGGAGTAAAGTATCTGGAGACAAAATCGGCGTCCTCTCCCTTTGCGGTAGCCACAATCCCAAAGTACTCCGTCATTTTTTTCATAATCTCAAAATTAGGCTCAATCTCCCGAACCACCTTTTCGCTCTCCACAAGCAAAATCAAATCCCTCGACAGATGCGCCTCGAGCACAGGTGCGCCTATCGCCTTGCCCATCTGCTCGGCAATCTCCACAACCTTGGGCATCCTTTGCGGAAAATCCAGCTCAAACAGATCTCCGCTCCTGCTGACGTTTAGCGTTCCACTCATGCTCTCAAAGCGTATGGTGTCCGCACCCTTATCTACAAAAGTTGAAACCACATATGCGCTCGCCAAGGTCGCATGTCCGCACAAATCGACCTCCACCTCAGGTGTAAACCATTTGATGTCATAGTGGTTTTCGCGCCTCGCGACAAAGGCAGTTTCCGCAAGGCTGTTCTCTGCGGCAATGCTCTGCATGACATCGCTGTCAAGCCAATCATCCAGCAAACACACCCCCGCCTGATTGCCTTTGAATAGTCTTTCGGCAAAAGCGTCCACGATAAAGTATTTATAAGCAGTTTTTCCCATGACCCCTCCCCAATCCATAAAGGATATCTTGAAATCCGCTACATGATGATGTATTATTATACACATGAAAGCTTATTTTGACAATGCCGCTTCTACGATGGTTCGCAGCGAGGCTGTAGATGCCATGGTTTCGGCCATGCAAGAAAACTACGGCAACCCTTCTTCCACACATTTCATGGGCCGCAAGGCCGCGCAATTGCGCGAGGCTGCGCGCAAGCATGTCTCAGATGTGATTAAAGCGCATCCGGACAGCATATATTTCACATCGGGCGGGACCGAGGCCAATAACTGGGCAATCCTCGGCTCGGCTGAAATCCAAGGACGAAAAGGCAGGCACATACTTACGTCGGCAATAGAGCATGACGCAGTGCTGGAGTCGGTAAAAAAACTCGAAAGCATAGGCTGGGAATCTACCTATCTCATGCCCGACAGCTCGGGGCGCATAACGGTCGAAACCTTCATATCGGCGCTCCGCGGTGACACAGCCATTGCTTCAATCATGCTCGTAAACAATGAAACAGGCGCAGTAAACCCGCTAAGCGAGTATTCCGCCGAAATCAAGCGCCGCAAGCTCGGAACCATACTCCACACAGATGCCGTGCAAGGGTTCTGTAAAATCCCTATCTCCACTAAAGATCTTGGAGCGGACATAATCGCAGTCAGCGCCCACAAAATGCACGGCCCCAAGGGGGTCGGAGCCTTGTATGTTAGGCCTGGCATCAACCTGCCCCCGACCCAGTTCGGCGGCAGTCAAGAAAACAACAAGCGCCCCGGCACGGAAGCCTTGCCCGCCATAGTGGGCTTTGGTGAAGCGGCGCGGCTGGGTCGGCTTGAGCACAAGGAAACCACAGAGGCTGTCAAGGCCTTGCGCGAGCACATGGTGTCCCTGCTCCGAAACAAGCTGCCCGAAGCAGTGCTCATCGGCGGGGGCGATTCCCCCTTCCTGCTCAGCATCTCGCTCCCGGGGCATAAAAGCGAGGTCCTGATGAGTTATTTGGAGGCTGAGGGTATTTGCGTGTCAAAAAGCTCCGCCTGCAAAAAAGGCGCCCGCAGCCGGGTGCTTGAATCTATGCGCCTTAAAAACAACATAATCGACGGTGCGCTGCGGGTCAGTTTTTCGCGTTACAGCACAGTTGAGGAGGCAGAGCATTTCGTGCAAACCCTCAAGTGCGCCTCTGAGACATTATTAAAATCACTGTAGCAACCCAAAACAGGATGAGAGAAAGCAAATGAATTTTACAAACACGCAAAGAGATACTGCAATTGGCCAAATGCCAAAAAGTGCGCTCATCGCAATGAGCGGAGGTGTTGACAGCACTGTTTCCGCAATGCTCATGATACGTGCCGGGCTTGATTGCGCCGGAGCGATAATGAAACTTCACCCTTGCGTCAAGGACGCCGAGCCGGATGCCCGAGCCTGCGCCGAAAAGCTGGGCATCCCCTTTTATTCCTTGGATTTTTCCGCCGGCTTTGCCGAGCAGGTCATAGGGCGGTTCGTAACGGCATACCAGGAAGGGCGCACGCCCAACCCTTGCGTTGACTGCAACAGAAACATAAAGTTCGGCCGCCTGCTGGAAGAAGCCCTGGAGCTCGGTAAAGACTGCCTGGTGACAGGACATTACGCACGGATAGAGCAGGGTGCAGACGGGAGGTATTTGCTGCGCAAAGCCACTGATTTGACAAAAGATCAGAGCTATGTGCTATATTCGCTGAAACAGCACCAGTTTGCCAATATCCGCTTCCCTCTTGGCGGCCATACAAAACAGGAAGTCCGCAAGCTCGCCCGGGAAGCAGGGCTGGCGGTCGCCGACAGGAAAGAGAGCCAGGATATCTGCTTTGTCCCGGATGGGGATTATGCCCGGTTTATCGCAGAGCATACGGGCCAGAAGCCCGCAAAGGGGCGCTTCGTCGATACCCAGGGCAATGACCTTGGGGAAAGCAAAGGCATAGTTCATTACACTATCGGCCAACGCCGAGGCTTGGGACTTGCAATGTCGCACCCCCCCTACGTTGTAAAGCTCAATCCCGAGGACAATACCATAGTTGTTGGCAAAGACGAGATGTTGTATTCAAAAACACTCGAAGTGCAAAATATCAACCTCATCCCATATGACAGGCTGGATACGCCGCTAAAGGCTTGGGTGAAAATACGATACAAGCAAGTAGAGCAGCCTGCGACGGTTCGTCAGACCGGCAACGACTCCCTGATTATTGAATTTGACAAGCCGCAGAGGGCTATAACCAGTGGGCAGGCCGCCGTCATATATGATGGGGACTTTGTCCTCGGTGGTGGCACTATAAAATAATTTTTGCACGGCACAGCTATTTTGTGACATTCTCGTGACATTGATTTTGTATAATTTGTATAATATATGTTATGATTCAAGTATCGGTGTCAAGTATTTAGAGTGTAGGCGTGTGCCCTTGACTTCTCAGTAATGGTCTATAAGGCCTATGTTTTTTTCAGATTATCCTCAGATACATGGGGGGGAGCGCTATGAGCAGGAAAGTCAGACAGACAGCTATACTGCTTGCCATACTGGTTACAATAACCGCTGTTCCAGGCTGTGGCCGGCCTGGGACAGCGGTCGGCGCAGGTACGGATGCGCCTACGTCCGAAAACATCGGCTTCTTTGATTTTTCAGCGGAGTTAGTCCCTCTTGCGGCAACTCCAATTACATTCACCATCCCCATGCCCACCGCACCGGGCAAGCAGGTCAGCACAAACCGGACATCCACCATCGATTTTTCAAACGCTTGCGAGGGTTACGTAATGATAAGGGTTCTGAAAAGCACGGCCCAGCAGTTGCGCGTGCGGATAGTCGGCCCGAGCGAGGTAATCTACCAATACAGGCTCGATCAAAATGGGCAGTGGGAGGTCTTCCCCCTATCTGACGGAAATGGCAGCTATACGATTGCCGTGTGGGAACAGATTGAGGGTTCTCGGTTTGCGCAAATCAATTCTGTGACCTTTGACGTTGCTCTCAGGGACGAATTTGCTCCCTTCCTCCGACCCAACCAATTCGTCAACTTCAGCAAGGACAGTTCGGTTGTGTCAAAAGCCACAGAGCTCACAAGGGGCCTCAAAGAGGCCTACCCCAGAGTTGAGGCCATATACAACTTCGTTATAAACAATATCACATATGACAGGGTTTTTGCAGAGGAAGTGCAGCAGGGTATGCACTCGGGCTATGTACCCGATGTAGATGCGGTGTTGGCAAGGGGCAAAGGCATCTGTTTCGATTATGCTGCGCTTATGACCGCAATGCTTCGCAGCCTTGGGATTCCAACCAGGCTGGTCATAGGATATGCAGGCGAGCAGCTCCACGCTTGGATAGACGTGTACTCCGACGCAGAAGGCTGGATTAACAATATAATTCATTTTGACGGCAACGACTGGAACCTTATGGATCCCACATTCGCTGCCACAGGAAGCCAAAGCACTGAGGTCATGAGATTTATTGGCGACGGCACAAACTACTCGCCTAGATTCCTGCACTAGCGCAGCGCATTCGAAATACCGGCCTATATTTGAGTGGAGAATTTTCGCATTTCACACTTCTACATGAGGAGGGGGGAAGGCGCTGTGGGACCTAAAGTTTTGACAAACACCTATCTGTCCATGCTCTGCGCTGAGCTTGCAATGCTGCTAGATGCCGGCCTCACCGTCGGCGACAGCATACGCATCCTACAAGATGATGAACCTCGCAAAGAAGGAAAGGCGCTTATGCAGGTTTTGTCGGAGCCGCTGGAAGGCGGCGGGCAGTTTTCATCCGCACTTGAGGCATCGGGCGTTTTCCCGCATTATATGGTTCGAATGGTGGAAGTTGGCGAAAAGACTGGGCGTCTAATTGAGACGTTGAACGCACTCTCCGAATACTACGAAAGGCAAAACCGTCTTTCGGTAACTATAAAAAACTCGGTCTTATATCCGGCAATTTTGCTTTTGCTGATGATTGTGGTCGTTATCATTCTTATCGTTCAGGTCTTGCCGATTTTTAGTGACGTCTTCGCCAGGCTGGGCGCACAGATGTCTCCGCTTGCTACCGCCCTAATGAATTTCGGAGGATGGCTTGGCGGGGCCGCTGCTGCCATTGCCGCAGGCTTTGGCGCCATATTCGTCTTCGCTATTTTAATTGTGGCCCTGCCCTCCCTTCGAAATAGGCTCTCGAAAGCATTTTCCAACAAGTGGGGCAACTTCGGCATTTTCGGAAAAATCGCCTCTTCACGCTTTATATTTGCCATGAGATTGGCGATGGCAAGCGGCCTGGATGCATCCGATGCCCTTGACTTGGCCACCGCCGTCAGCGGCGGCTCGAGAGCAGTTGACGAGAGGCATAAACACTGCATCGAGCTAATAGCTTCAGGCAACCCGCTCCACGAAGCGCTCTGCGGCGCAGGCATATTGTCAGGGCCAGACGGCAAGATGCTTTCTATCGGCAGCCGAAGCGGAAAAGCAGACCTCGCCATTGCTGAAATCGCCCGTAGGCGCGACCTTGACGTGAGGGACAGCATAGACCGTATAGTCGGCAAAATCGAACCAACTTTGGTGATAATCTCCTCGGTTATAGTTGGGGTAATACTGCTATCTGTAATGCTGCCGCTCATGGGAATCATGACAGCATTTGGGTGAGCTTATGAGAAAAAACATTGGAGACCAAAGCATAAGCACCGTCTTTGTGCTTATTATTTTCTGTATTTTCGCTGTATCGGTACTCATGGTCCTGATGCTTGGCGTAAGCATTTATCAAAATCTAACAGAAATATCTCGCGAGGAGCAAGACCAGCGTTTAGCGCTTTCGTATATTAGGACGAAAGTCAGGAGCAACGACGAAAGCGAAAGGCTCCACATAGGCGAATTCCATGGGCACCCGGCGCTCATCTACCATGAGGTATTCGGCGGTAGGCTCTTTCGCACTGTCATATATCATTACAATGGCTGGCTTAACGAGCTCTTTAGCGAAGCAGATCTCGACTTCTCCCCTGCTGACGGAACGCAAATAATGCCACTTGACGAGCTCCGGCTCGAAGAGCTGGGCGAGGGGCTGATAATGGTGGCTACGGGCACCAGGAGCTTGCTGCTACATACTCGAACCCGCTTGGCAAATACAGCCTCCGGCAGCGAGCCTCTCAAGGAGGTGCTTCCCAGGTGAGACACCATTCTAAAGCTACCCTGTTTCTGATAGAGCAGCTTATAGTTATCGCCATATTTGCAATATGTGCGGCTGTATGCATCAGTATATTTGCAAATGCATACTTCATGGCGAGGGACTCAAGGGATATAAGCAATGCGCTGCTGGCTGCTGAGAGCGTGGCCGAGAGCTTCAAAGCAGTTTCTGGAGATTTTCTGAGCGCAGCGGATATATCCGGAGGATGGGCAGAAACAGTGGACGGCGCCGATGCGATCATCGTGTTCTTTGACAGCAATTGGCGAGTTTCGGACGAAAGCGAGGCGCAGTACATACTGCGCTTAGTGCGAGACAATCCACCAAAGCACACCGGCCTGCTAACAAGCGAGCTGACAGTATCAAGGACAGGCGGAGGCAACCTAGTGACTTTCCCCGTAGCGGTGAGGCTACAAGCTGGCAATTAATTTTTTCTGGGGGGATAAGCATGACTAGAGGAGGAATTGGCGTAGGCAGCTCGTCTATCGTGCTGGTGTTTGCCGTGCTATGTCTATCCGTATTTTCCTTAATTACCTTCGTGGTCGCCTCAAACGACAAAACCCTGGTAGCTAACGAAGCCCGGCTTGTTGTTGGGTATTTTGAGGCAGATGCGCTTGCTGAGCGCATTGTGGCAGAAATACTAGGCAGCGGCACAATACCGGACAGCGTTCAGGGCATAGAAATTCATACGCAGTGGGACTCACACATGGATGCGTACATTGTGTTTTTTTCTTCGCCCATATCCTATATGTTGGCGATTTTCGTGCGTTTGGCTGTCCGTGAGGATTCATATGACATACTAAGCTGGCGGCTGTACAATTCGAGCCTGTGGGAATATGATGCCCGCTTAAACGTATGGCAAGGCCCGCCTGGGTAGTACCATCGCAGCAATGGGGTGAATTTATGAAAAAAAGCATTTACAAAAAAAACGCCTTGGATGTGATTCGCGCAGTCATAGTCCCCATTCTCTTCACAGCCGCAGTGATGCTGATGATTGCATTTGGGCTGCACCAAACCGAGCAAGCAAGCAGAGCCGAGGCCCGTAGAGTCCTTGAGGACAGCATCCGCTGCGCCGTAGTTGTCGCTTATGCAATCGAGGGCAGATACCCCGAGAGCATACAGCATATTGAAAAGCACTATGGGATACATATCGATTGGTCAAGGTTTGTGGTGCATTACCGGATTTTCGCATCAAACATTTTTCCCGACATTGCGGTACTGGAGCTAAATCGATGATATCCCTATCAATCATAGGTCTGCAGACGGGCACTTTGTCGTTCGCTCGCCTATTCTACCAGGTGCGGGCTCTATTATTTTTTGATTTGAAAGCGAGGGGGCCTGACATATGAGCCGTACTGACGAAGAACTTTGGAGGGGCAAGGAATACGCATTTTTCTCCCACAAAAAATGCGAGGCGTTCCCATGCCACGTGGGTGGTGACGAGGACAACTTCAACTGCCTGTTCTGCTATTGCCCGCTTTACATGCTCGGCAGCGAGTGCGGCGGTGCGCATAAATATCTGCAAAACGGTGTTAAGGACTGCAATCACTGCACAGTCCCCCATGAGCGCAACAACTATGGATACATAACAAGCCGCCTTGACGATATCGCCCGAAAAATGCCGCAAAGGCAGCGAGCCCCCAACACAGGGCCGCCTTCTCCCTGATTAGCCACCCCAGAGTCGTTTCTTTCAAGGGGAAGCGCATAATCGGTGTCAATGGGGTAGACACTTCGGAAAAAACCGTTTTCGCAGAAAATTATTCGCAATATCTTACATCTGTCGGTATAAAGAACGAAATTGTGCACAAGGAATCGCCCTCTCTGCGTCCGTTGATATACCACGGATTTTCATGGGCAGAAATAAACCTTGCAAACAATGGGTCAATTGACTATAATTGTAAGTGTTCAGGGGACGTTTTCAGAAAGGTTTGATTTGCTGTTGGTTATTGACTGGTTGAGGCAGGCTGTGGATGAAGGCGCTTCGGATATATTCATTGGTGCAGGCCGCGGCATTTCCTACAAGAAAAACGGCATCATTGCCACCAAAGGCTCCCAGGTGCTGCAGCCGCCTGAGGCCGAAGCCCTCATAACCGGGCTATATGAGCTGGGAAAACGGCCTATGAGCAAATTCCTTGAAAACGGCGACGATGATTTTCCAGTGACCGTGCCCGGCCTTGCCAGGTTTAGAGTCAATGCGTTTCGTCAGCGCAGCACAATGGCTGCGATTATCCGGGTGGTGATGTTCAACATCCCTGACTACAAAGACCTCCTAATCCCGGAAGGGGTTATGCAGATAGCCGCCGAAACAAATGGGCTGGTGCTGGTCACTGGCCCTGCGGGGGGCGGCAAGTCGACCACGCTTGCCTGTATTATAGACGCCATAAACAATAGCCGGAACTGCCACATAATAACGCTTGAAGACCCTATAGAATTTTTGCACAAGGATAACCTGAGCCTCATCAGCCAGCGCGAAATCTCGACGGACACGAGTTCGTATGCGGTTGCGCTGAGAGCCTGTATGCGCCAAGTCCCGGACATCATCCTGCTTGGCGAGATGCGCGACCATGAAACGATAAAGACAGCAATCACAGCAGCCGAGACGGGGCACCTCGTTATCTCCACGCTCCACACAGTAGGCGCGGCAAGCACAATAGACAGGATTATCGACATCTTCCCCCCTGCGCAGCAACAGCAAGTGCGCATCCAGCTCTCGATGGTGCTCCGCATGGTAGTCTCACAAAAACTGCTCCCCAACCTCAGCGGGGAGTCCATCCCCGCTTTTGAGATTATGCGGGTCAACAACGCAATAAGCAACATCATACGCGAATCCAAGACACATCAAATAGACAACGTCATCCAAACATCCTCCCAAGAAGGCATGATTGGCATGGATGCATATATTTTAAAGCTATACAAAAATGGAGGCATATCCAAGCAAACTGCGCTGCATAATGCTTCAAACCCCGACCAACTAGCCAAGCAGATTGGAAGTGCTTAGTATTCAGAATCTGTTTTCAAAGCAACTGCCACCGGATTTACACAAGGAGTGAACTTTTTGTTACTGAGTATTGTCATATTAGTCATATTGATTTTTGTGAGCGGCTTCCTTTCCTCTTTGGAAATCGCTGTGAGCTCATCGAACAGGAACAAGGTCAAAATGCTAGTCGAAGCCGGCGATAAGAAGGCAATGAAGCTATTGTCCACGGTCGACGAGCCACATAAATTTTTTGCAACAACGCAGCTATACATAACATTCATAGCATTTTTTTCAGGCGCATTTGCTGCAAGTTCATTTACCGACCCGCTGCTCAACTGGGCGCTTCGGGCCGGTTTCCCTATTTCTGAACATGTGCTGGAGCCGCTGGTATTCATACTGATAACAGCTCTGCTCACATATTTTTCGCTCATTTTTGGGGAACTTGTGCCCAAGCGGATTGCCATGCGCTATGCCATACCCTATGCTCTACGAGCTCTTCTTGTATTGAACGTGTTGTCCATCATTGCATTCCCTTTTGTCAAAGCTCTCTCTGCCTCAGCAAAGGTGGTGCTCAAGCTGATTGGCATCAAGGACGATTCGCCGGATGATAATATAACAAAAGAGGAAATCCGCCTGATGGTGGAGTCCAGCAGCGACCACGGCCACATAGCCGAGAGCGAGCATGGCATGATTGAAAACATCTTTGAATTCGACACTTTGACCGCCGGTGACATTTGCAGACATCGCATCGATGTCGTGGCCTTGCCAATTGAATCGGATTTTAGGGCCGTGATTGATGTGCTGACAGTAGAAAACTATACCAGGCTTCCCGTTTACGAAGAGAGCCTGGATAACGTAAGGGGCATCCTTAATTCAAAGGATGTGCTGAATTATATGGTGACAAACCCGGATTTGACAAACTTTGACTTAAAGACCTTGCTGCGCGAGGCATATTTCGCTCCCCTGTCAAAAAGGGCGGGCGAACTGTTTCAGGAGATGCGGGAAGCGCATACTTACATGGCAGTGGTCATCGACGAGCATGGGGGCACGATGGGCATTGTGACAATGGAGGACTTGGTGGAAAAAATCGTCGGCAGCATCCACGACGAATATGACGACGACGAGCTGCCTGACATAACTCACAGCGGTGGACACTCATACCGAATCATTGGCACGGCAAATTTGGAAACTGTCCAAGACCATCTCGAGATAGCCCTGCCCATAGAGGATTACGACACTCTGAGCGGATTTCTGGTTGGCCAGCTGGGTTACATTCCCACGGAGGGCGAAACCCCCGAACTGACGCACAACGGCGTGGCATTTAAGGTCGAAAGCGTGCAAGAAAAGCGTATAGCAGAGGTCATTGTGATAAAGCCGGACCCAGAGCCAGACGAGGAGTCATAACGAAGGCAGGACGGCGTTCATCTGTCTTCGGCTTGAAAATAAACGAAATAACTACTTTAAGGAGATATGAAAATGAAGTCTAATTACAAGCATGTATTCGCACCAATAAAAATCAGGGGGGTGGAGTTCAAAAACAGAATTACGCTGGCTCCCCCATCCCCAAACCTGGCAAGCCCGGACTGCATGGTAACAAAGGAATTCGTAAACTGGTTTGAAATGTTTGCCCGCGGCGGCGTGGCCACGCTCTATGTCGGCAATTCCTCTATCGACGTTTCCGAGCATCGTGACGAAGCATTTCAGCTCGACCTGGGCGACGACTCAGTAATCCGCCCTCTAACCTGGTATGCCGACATGGGCAAGAAATATGGCTGCAATGCCTCGCTGGAAATCAACCACAACGGCGAAAAAGCACCGATAGTATTCGACAGGACTGCAGGCTCCGGCGGCGACAGCTCGTTCAAGCTGGGCCATGCCACAGACGACAAGGAGCTTCTGCCCCCCGTTGAGAGGCCTAAGGAAGCACTCAAAATCATCATTGACAAGTATGCGCAGGCTGCGCGCCGTATGAAGCAAGCGGGCATGAATGTCGGCCTGCTCCACGGCGGCCACGGCAACCTCATCTCGCATTTCTTTAGCCCGCTTTACAACAAGAGGAATGACGAGTACGGCGGAAGCCTTGAAAACCGCTGCCGTTTCGCCATTGAGGTCTGCGAGGCAATCCGCGCCCAGTGCGGCGAGAAGTTCGTTATCGAGCTGCGAATTTCCGCAGACGAAATCGCACCTGAGGGCGTCCATATCGACGATACCATAAAAATCATCGGAATACTCAAAAAGCACGTCGATATCTTCCATATTTCGGCGGGAATGCGGCTCTATGATGGCGGCAAGTATATGAGCTATTGGCTACAGACGCACTTAATGCCCCGTGAGTTCAACGTGCATTATGCCAAAAAAATCAAGGAGGCGCATCCGGATACTTTGATAACGACCGTAGGCTCCATAATGAGCATAGATGCGGCGGAGGAAATCATCAGCAATGGCTGGGCCGATTTTGTCGCCATGTGCCGCCCGCTTATGGCCGACCCTGACATGCCCAGAAAATACGCCCTCGGCAAGCCGGAGGACCGCAGGCCTTGCCTGCGTTGCCTCAACTGTTGCGGGCATTTATTTGTTCCAAAACCCATCTATTGCGCCGTCAACCCCATGTCTTTTATGTCCAGGGAGTTGACGGACGGCCTGGTTCCGCTTGCTCGTACCAAGAAAAAGGTCGCCGTTGTCGGCGGCGGCCCTGCCGGCATCACGGCGCTGACCACCCTCGTCGACCGCGGCCATGATGTCACGCTGTATGAGAAATCGGGCAGGCTCGGCGGCAATGTCGTCGGGGCAGCAATACCCCCATTTAAAATTGATGCACAAGACTACCTCAAGTGGCTGGTCAGGCAACCTGCCAAGACCAATGCTAGGGTTCTGCTGAACACCGAGGCAACTAAGGAAATGCTGGACTTGGAAAACTACGATGCCCTCATCATCGCAGTCGGCGCAGAGCCTGTGTTCCCGAAGGTTCCCGGCATCAACAAGCCGCACGTGAGCTGGGCTGTCGACGCAGAGCTTGGCAAAGCGCCCGTAGGCGACGAAATTGCGATTATCGGAGCCGGCGCTGTCGGCATTGAAGCCGCTTTGGATTTCAAGAAAGCCGGCAAGTCCGTCACTGTAATCGAACTTGTCGATGAGCAAACGAATATGGGGCAGTTGTTCGCTTCTTCATCGGGCGTGCGGGACTTGATGAAGATGGTGGAGGAAGAAGGCATCAAGATTCACTATGAGACAAAGCTTACTGAGGTTCTCGATAACAAAATCATTTGCCAGGACAGCGCGGGCAAGTCCGTAGAGTTCCCTGCCGACACGGTACTGGTAGCAGCGGGCATGAGGCCCCTTTCCGAGGCAGTGGAGTCCTTGAGGCAGAGCGTCCCGGCGACCGAGGTCAGGATTGTCGGAGATTGCGTCGAGGTCGCAAGCATCTGCGAAGCAGTAAACGGGGCTTTCCAGGCTGCTCTGTATATCTAAGGGAGGATAGCGACATGGATACAAGCTTGAATATGAAGTTCTATGGCAGCCATTCTCCCAAGAGGGGCTACTCTTGGGAGACCCCTCCTGAGAATATCCCTGAATCTCACATAAAGGAAACACTTGAAGCTGATGTCGTCGTTGTAGGCGGCGGAATCAGCGGGTTGGCCGCCGCCGCCAGGTGCTCGGCAAAGGGGCTGTCCTGCATCGTGATTGACAAAAACAAAAGCCTCGTCGCAATCGGGGCGCAGATTGCGGCAATCAACACCAAGACGATGGCAGACAAAGGCATTCACATCGACAAGGCGCAGCTTGCAGCAGATTGGCTGAAAGTCAGCGGGAGCCGTGTTGAAGAAAAACTGCTATGGATTTTCATCAATCGGAGCGCCGAGGGTTTTGAGTGGATGATGGAGCTTGCAGGGGCCGATGTCGAGGCCGATATCTATGTCGGCTACAAGGGACCGATGTTCAACGAATATCTTGGAACGCACCATATCACCGCAAAACAGGGGGGCAAGTACAAGAACCTCTTTGGCGGGATGCTCACCAGCGAGATTTTTGAGCAGGAGTTGTTGAAAAACGGCGGAAAGTTGTTCCGCGGCGTCGCCGGCGAGGTGCTCGAGAAGGATGGGCAGGGGCGCATAGTGTCCTGCATAGCAAAAAATGCCGATGGCTCGTATATGCGCTACAAGGGCAATAAAGCCGTTGTCCTCGCTACGGGAGACTGCAGCGAAAACCGTGAGATGCTGGAAGCCTTCACCCCCACGGGCCTGCGGGCCGAAAATCAATTCCCAAGGCGCGGCAACACCGGCGACGGCCATAAAATGGCGTATTGGGCGGGCGGAGTGCTGGATAATCCCGAATGGGCCACGACTCTGCACTTGCTCCGCTACAGCGGCCTTCAGTTTTTTTTCCTGCATGTCAATAAACTGGGCAAGAGGTTTATGAACGAGGATACGTGGATGCAGGCAAAGGCATTGCGGTGCCTGATGCAGCCCGGCGGCGACCACGCCTTTTCAATTTTTGACAGCAAATATGTTGACGAGATTTCTTCCCGCTGGGATTTGCTTGGCGGCCAGGGGATGTCACTTCTCACCATGTATGGCGATAAGTTTGACAAGGAGAAGCTCGTCTCGGCAGTAGACAGGTCGATACAGGGGTATCATTACCCGGCGGATATGCCCAACTCTACGAAAGCCCCAAATGGTTTCATGGCAGATTCGCTTGATGAGCTCGCAGAAAAGATGTGCGTGCCGGCAGAGAACCTAAAGGCTACCGTCAAGCGTTATAATGAGATCTGCGAGAAGGGTGAAGACAATGATTTTGGAAAACGCAGCATAATGCTCACTCCAGTCCTCAAGCCTCCGTTTTACGCTCTCAAGTGGGGGCCCACTTTGCTCGACATCTACGGCGGAGCATTAACTGACGAGCGTCTGAACGTGCTGGGCGAAGATAGCAATCCCATCCCTGGCCTATATGCAGTAGGGAACGTTGCAGGCGGCATGTACGCATTCGACTACCCGCTGCTGTTAAACGGAAACAGCTACGGCCGGGCGCTGGCGTACATGATGCAGCTTGCCGATGCCCTCACGGGGGAACTTTAACCGCAGATTAGGCAAAAAAACAGGGGGGACGGCATTTCAAACCGTCCCCCCTGTTTTTATTTATAATAATACTTGACCTTCTCTTCGTAAAATTTCCTCACTACCTCGCTCTTCGGGTTTGGGCCTGCCCCTGCTCCGAACGGACCCGCTGTCGCGCTGAATACGAACCTTCCGCCCGGGGCGAAGATTGCAGTGTATTCCTCCATTGCCGCAATAAGCTCATCGTCAGAATAGTCTACGCCGTTCCACTTGCCCTGATTGTCCCAGCCCCCCTCAAGGGTAAGCCTGTCCCCATACTTCTGCTTAATCCCCTTGCAGTCATTTGTCACCTGAAACGGATGCCATGAGTTGACGCCCATCTCAAGCCAGTCCTCAAGGAACTGATCCGACTTGCCGCAGTCGTGGCGCAGTATCATACAGCCATACTTCAGCGCCAACTCAATGTGCAACTTATGAAAGGGCTTAAAAATCTCACGATAAGTCTTGAGCGAAAAAAACGGCGCTGTATAGGCGGAATCATCGTCCATAAGTATGTAGACGTCCGGCCTCAAGTGCTGCATCTGCTTCTCCGTGACCATGAGCAAGAACTTTGAAATCTCAGTCAGCATCGCAATGACTTCTTCCGGCTCTTCCGAAATCGCAAACATCGCATTTTCAAACCCCATCAGACTTACAAGTATAAGGAAATAGTCTCCCCCATCAACGGCAAGGCAGAGGTTCTCCCTGTCGATTTTCTCTTCCTCCTTCTTGTAGTAGCCTTCCCAGTCCCGGCCTGTGACGTCACGGATTTTCAGCCGATCCCGCCACTTGAGGATGTCGTCGACGATGATAATGTTGGGCGCCGGCATTGCACCGAAGTTGAGCTCCTCCGACCCAACATAGGTGACTCCAAGCCCCGTGACGAAGGGCTTTCCGTCGGGCAGACTGCTTGGGGTAAGCAGTTCTTCGCGTATTGGCATCATGTGGGGATGAAACAGGGATGGGACAAAATCAGGAATCTCCCCGCGCAGGGTGCGTAAATAGTTTTCCTTTGGCGTTAACGTCATCGCTTCAGTCCTCCTTATATTTTTTATATTTGTTTTTCCGGCAATTATGTATAATAATTGACAATAACACATGCCGTTTTCAGATGTTGCTTGTGAGAAATCGACAACTGCTAGGCGTAATCATATCATATACTGATTTTATATTCAATGTGGACAAACAAATTTATAAAATATAAGAATGCTGCCCTACATTCGGCGCACATTCCGAATTGACAAATTTCCAAAAGCAGAATATCCTAGTCACTATGATGAAAAATTATTTTACTGCCTCGGATGGCGCAAAAATTAGTTACGTGGATATGGGGCAAGGCCCAACCCTCTTCTATGTTCATGCCTTTGGGGAGAGCATTGCCGCAAAGATGCCCTTTTTCAGGTTGCTGGGCAAACACTTTCGTGTGGTTTCATTTGACCAACGCGGCTATGGCGGCACGCCTGCTGAGGGGCGACTGTCTTTGGGGCAATCGGCTCAAGATGCCAAGGAGCTGATGGAGCATCTTGGTTTGGCGGATGTTTGCTGCGTTGGGTATTCCATGGGTGCGGCAGTCCTGTTCGATTATGTACGTCAATTCGGTACTTTGAACTTGGCACGCATGGCTATTATTGATATGTCCCCCTGCCTAATAAACGAAGCTGGCTGGGTTCACGGCCTACACCAAGGGCATTATACGCATGAGTCCTATCACAAAGACTTGGAAATGATGGAGAGGGATTTTAAGGGCTTCAACATTAGCTTCCTGACGGAGACGGTCCTTCCAAATCAGGCGGAGAACGAAAGAGACCTCACCCCTACAGAGGAAAAATATGACGCTTTGAAGAGCATGTTCGAAATGCTGCCCGGCGGAGCCGAAGCCTTGGTAGAGCTGCCCGCCAACGTTCAGGCAGTGCGCCGCGCATACTGGATTTCGATGTGCGAAAACGATTTCCGCCCCGTGCTTCCCAAAATCGACAAGCCCCTTGCAATAATATATGCACGCCCCGGCTCGCTGTATGACGAGGCGACGGCTTTGCATATAGCTTCACAAGTGCAAGTGCCTCGGCTCTATCCGATCGAAAACGCCACCCATATGCTTGGACTTACTCATGCCGACTGCGTGGCATCGGTTCTGCTGAGCTTTTATAACTGCTCTGAGCCTGGACAAATTTAGCCAGAAAACGCTTAAACTATGCTGCCGATGGGCATAAAAAAAGAACCCTATCGCATCTCGTGGGGATATACAAATAGAGGCCTCACATTATTAACACTTTGAGATAGGGAGGAATAGCATGGTGATAAACTTGGATAAAAGCCGAGAAGACGCAATAGCCCCGCAACATTTGTTTGCGGATTTGGTTGATAAACACGGCAGTGCAGTCTACAGGTTTTGCCTAAACCTTACATCCTCAGATGAGGATGCTGACGACTTGTTTCAAGAAACGTTTCTCAAAGCGGCAGAGCTTCTACCAAAGCTCAGCAAATCAGACAACCCAAAAAGATTCCTCTTTGCAACGGCGGCGAATTTGCGTAAAAAGCATGTAACCAAGTACGCAAGGCGCTCTAGGTTAGCACCCACCGAGCCGCTGAGCGATACCATAGCCAGCGATGTTGACCTTGAACGCGCTGCGGCGGAGCAGGAGGAATTTCGGACGGTCTTCAAATTAGTCGAAGAGTTGCCTGAAAAGCTCAAAATCCCAACACTTATGTACTACGCTTGGGAAATGAGCGTGCAGGAAATTGCCGAGGCACTGGAAATCCCTGGCGGCACAGTCAAAAGCAGGCTTCATAAATCCAGAAAAATAGTTGAGAAAGGATTGGTAAAGCATGGATATGGAACGGACTAACACCGATAAGCTTTTGCACAGAGCTTTTACCTCAAAGAGGATTGATATGGAAAACACGCGCGAGCCTGCCCCAGAGCTGCTAAACAAGGTCAAAAACGCATTCGGGGAGCAATCCCTCAATTTAACAAAAAGCCCCACCCCGCGCACGTTCAAGCGCACCTTCATAATAGCCGCCATCGCTGCAGTGCTGCTCATCACGACCATCACCGCAATCGCCGCAAACTATGGAGGCTTTTACAGGCTCTTGGGACTCATAGGGGAACGGCGGGCTGCGATGCTGGAGCCTGTGGTGAGGTCTTTTGTCACGGATGATGGGCTTGGGGTCGAATTTGTCGCTATCGGGATATTTGACAGCGTCGTGGACATTTACATCATATTGGACGACACAGTGTCCAACCACTTTTATGGGGTAAGCACCGAGCACCTTTCCCTTTTCGCCACTATCTCCGCAGCAGGCCTTCCCCACGAACAGCCCAGCCCTGAACGGCTTCATGTTGTAGATCGCTCGGACGGCTTTTTGACGCTCCACGCCAGAAGGGCATTCAGTCGCCCAATTGTGGGAGAAGAGATAACTGTCGGCGTTAGATTTCAAAACATGCAAAACTTTTGGCTCGGGATTGTTGACCTGGATTTGACCATTGCACAAGAGGTGGATCCAATTGCTGAAATATTCGGCGTGCCAATCCTCCCGCCTCACATGCACGACATCCCATTTTCATCCTTAACCCCTTTGGAAACTATAGATGGCGAGTGGGAGGATTTTGCAAGGCTGAATACGTATATATCTTCAATTGGAATAATAGATGGGAATCTCCACATTCAGACACATTCGCCTAACCTAGGCGAAGCGGATTTTGTTGG
This sequence comes from Oscillospiraceae bacterium, assembly GCA_009787995.1. Lineage (GTDB taxonomy): Bacteria > Bacillota > Clostridia > Oscillospirales > Oscillospiraceae > WRMH01. The sequence goes on along the minus strand of WQSH01000012.1, from coordinate 12,155 downwards.
CAGCAATATCCAACAGCTGAGCACCAATGCTTTATCCACACTGCCGACCAGGCGGGATCATGTCCTTCCACAAGGAGTCGCTGCTTTTGATATAGATGACTATGGCAATATTATTAATACTGTTTTAGGTTCAAATATGATGGCTGCTTATGTTGAGCATGTGTTTGAAGGAGTTTATCTTGATGCGTTTGAGACATACAGCGCCTTTGGCAGCGGCGGACAGCTCCGCATCTTCCTTACGCTAGACGAAACCTTTGAGGTCGCCCCATATGACGGAGCTCTAATAGTGGAGAATTTGGATGCTGAGGCCAGAAACTTTATCGTGCGGGAAGTTAGAATGACTCCGTTTACCGTGCTGATTAAAGGCGAAACTCCCGGCATGAGCATCGGAGTCCCCGGCGTGCCTGTGCGCATCCACACAACTGAAGGCATAATCCAGGTAGAGGGCGACCATGAGCTTCGTGTGCGCTCCACCGACGCATCAGGCAACCCCACCTACAGCTTCTCGGTTATTTCCAACATCTTTGACGAAGGTTTGCGCTCGTACTCCATCAATGCCAATTTTAACAGGAGAATGGGAATACCGATACCTCAATCCGCAGCGGAGTTTGAAATCCTCGACCTGGACACTGTAACTTCCATAGAAGTCGCCGGGGTGGTAGTGCCGCTGCGATGATAGGGTAACAAATTTGTCAAAAAACATTGACAAGCGCCCAATCATTGTGTATTATTGACAAATGTTGATGCGTTTTCCTCGGAAATACTATGTAACTTCACCCTACATAGTATCGTTTTCGCACATATAGTGGATTTCCACGCTGTAATTGCGGAATTATGCCTATATACAGGGTTTCTCAGGTGAGAAGATAAGGTAAGTAGTGTGTGCGTTGGAAGGAGGATTTTTAAATAGCAGTCTTTGTTCGCATGGGTCATTTATTAAATTTTTTAGGAGGAATTAATCTAGCATGAAAAAATTACGGTTTAAGAAGCTTCTTGTGCTCACGATATCTTTGCTGCTGATTGTCTCAATTATGCCACTCGCAGCACTCGCTGATGACGTACCGCCTGAGCTTGCGGCAGCGCTTGACATGGGCGTATGGCCGCTACCGGACGGAACTTACGACCCAGCTCTTGGTGATGAATCTATACCGGCGGGCGCAAGACTCTTCGGTTTCTTTGCAGGAGATTTTCCCAATCTTGAGCATTTGCCGCTACCCACCGCTGTCACGGGCTTTACTGCCGTCACGTCTATGGCACAGTTGGTTGACGGCACCTTTTACGCTTTCACAGCGTCGAGCGGATTCGGCTATGTTGCATTAATGGGCACCGCACAGGCAGTTGCTCCGGAACAAGAGCCAGAGCCGGAGCCCGATCCGGAACCCGCTCCGGAACAGGAACCAGAACCAGAGCCGGAACCACCCGCAGAACCGGAGCCCCCGGTTGATCCTGCCCCTGAGGCTGCCGAGCCGCCTCCGGAAGCTCCCCCGGAAACCCCTGTAACTCTCCCTGCGGCCGTGCCGTCGGTGATACCCGATGACATGAGCGTTTACCGCTTCCCCGGCAGCGATGTTCAAGTTGGCATGAGAGGCTATCAGAGCCAGTACATCCTTTTTGACCTTGCCGCAGCAGGTTTTGGCACAGGGCGCGTGTACGGCATCGTATTCAACGATGATGGCGAAATCGCATTCTCGCAAAATGTGACTCTATTCACATTCGATGCTGCTATGAACATGGTTGAAAGAAATGTCGGCGCCGGCGAACGAGTTAGTGTCAGTGCGATTAATGGCTACAATTTTGCACTTGGAGAGACAGATAACAGCCTGAATTTCTTGCTTGCATCCGACCTCGGCAATTTTGCAGGCATGCCCCAGGATCAGCCGCTATCTGCGCTGGTGCTGGCCCACGGCTCCCCAGCTACTGGTGACGACAGCAATATGACCATTTATATAGTCATATTGGTATTAGGTGTAGCCGCCGTTGTCGCAGGGCTGGCTGTGAGCCGCAAGAAAAAGGCAGCGGCCAACAGTAAATAAGGCCGTTGTGCCCATCTAGCAGCGGACGGCGTCAATCCGCAGCGAATTAAATTACCAAGCCAGCCCGGGAGAGTCGCAAATGCGATTCTCCCGGGCTGGCAGATTCACAGATTCGTTGATAGCAATCATATAGCAGATTGGTAAATAGCCTTTATGTCGTCGTAACCCAGCACCTTGAATGCGCCTATAGTGCGGGTGCGGTTGTACGTGCATAGCTCCACAAGCGCATCAATGTCATCCTTGACCTTTTCCCCCACAGCCTCAGTCAGCGTGGTGGGCATTCCGAGCAAGCGGAAGTATTCTTCCGTCGCCGCAATACCTGCTTTAGCCGCAGCTTCGTCGTCCGCCACTGCAATGCCCCAGACCGTTTTGGCATATTTAGCGAATCTCGCCACGTCGCTGCGATAGACATACCTCGCCCACGAGGGCCAAGTCGCAGCAAGGCTTGCCCCATGCGCCGTGTCATACTTGGCTGAGAGCGGGCTTCCAAATTGATGCACCGAGAAGTCCATTGCCTGCCCAAGCCCCAGCAGCCCATTGTGCGTGATGCTGCCTGCCCACATAATCTCCGACCGCGCTTTGTAGTCTGTCAGGTCGTCCATCGCCTTACGTCCATATTTTACTACGACCCTCATCGCCGCTTCGGAAAGCTCGTCCGTAACGGCGTTGTCCGCATCAGGCGCAAAATAACGCTCCAAAGCGTGCATCAGCATATCAACTACACCGCAGGCAAGATGATATGGCGGCAGGCTGTATGTCAAAACAGGATCCATTATAGCAAACTTTGGTCGGTTGAGGGGCGAGTTAAACCCTCGCTTGCTCCCTTCCGCTTGGTTTGTCACCACGCATGAATCGCTTGTTTCACTGCCCGCAGCGGCAATTGTGAGGACAGCGCCTACAGGCAGCGCAGTTTTGGGCAACGCCTTGCGCAAGAAGTAGTCCCACATGGGAAGCTCATCGGTAGCAAGCCCGACCGCCACAGCCTTTGCCGAATCTATAACGCTGCCTCCGCCAACGCCGAGGACAAAATCTATGCCCTTGCCTTTGTAGTCATCAATGATTTTCAGTACATACTCCAGCAGGGGGTTTGGCTGTATGCCTCCGACGCAGAAACATTCTATGCCCTCAGCCGCAAACGAGCCTGTGACCGTATCCATCAGCCCGCTCTTGACTGCACTGCCGCCGCCGTATAAGACAAGCGTTTTTTTGCCACCAAAGGCTTTGACTTCTCCGCCTGCCTGCTTTGCCGTATCCGTACCAAAAATAACCTTAGTCGGACTCCAAAATGAAAAACTATTCAAAAATATTCCTCCAATCCTCCAAAGCCAAAAATGGCGTCCTAAATTGCGCCGGGCGGCGCTAATGTGGCTAGTACCTGCCTATGTCTTTTGCTATATGGTACGCCAGCCGTGTTGCTTCCGTAATGTTTTGCGCATCCAGGCAATCGCCGATTTGGTGAAACTCAGCCGCCGAACTCCGCAGCGCCTCTGCCTCGGCCCTTTTTGGCGTTTGTCCGACAGCATAGACGACCGTGTCTGCCTCAAAGAGCTTCTCGCCGCTGGGGGCTTTGCCCACAACTCCCCCACCGCTTATTCCAACGGCTTCCGTCGATAGGCTCACAGACACCTTCCGCCGCTCAAGCTCCAGCCTAATAGCAAGACCGTGTAACATGTTCCCGCCATCGTGCAGACCCTCAGCCATCTCCAAAATTGTCACTTCACGCCCAAGCTGCGCCAGGTAAATAGCAAGCTCCGTGCCAACCAGCCCGCCCCCCAGGATAACTACCTTTTTTCCGGCCTTCCCAACATCATTGTAAATATCCTCCGCACTGAATACATTGGCATTTGCTGTTCCGGATATCTTTGGAACGGCCGGGCTTGCGCCGAGCGCCGCAATTAGCACATCAGGCGAGAGCGACTTAGCGAGCTCCGGTGTGACCTCCGTGCCCAACCTTACATCCACTCCCGCTTTTTTTACAGCAACCGCCTGGCGCTCCAAGTATTCGGCAAGCGGCTTCTTAAATGGCACATCGTGCTCACAGTTGAGCACGCCCCCGAGCTTGCCGGACTTTTCGCAAAGTATTACCTCATGCCCCCGCTCTGCCGCTGTTATCGCCGCCTGCATTCCCCCAACTCCCCCGCCTGCGACAAGGACTTTTTTCTTAACAGCCGGCCGGGGAGTTATCCTTGCGTCCAACTCATGCCCGAGCTCGGGGTTTAGCGGGCAGAGCCACTGGCCTCTCATCATATGGGTCGAGAAGCATGTGAGGCAACGCATGCATTTGTTGACCTCCTTCTCCCTTCCCACCCAGGCCTTAATCGGCAAATCAGGGTCTGCCATCAGCCCGCGCGCAAGTTGGACGACATCGGCCTGCCCGGTGGCTATAATCTCTTCCATAAGCTCAGGGTCAGCCAGCGCACCGACCGTTGCGACCGCAGTCTTCACATGCTTTTTTATCTCCGCTGCATATTTCACATTAGCTCCGTCGGGTAGGAACATGTCGGGGTGGGTCACGGTAAACACATCCCAGACCTCATGGCTGCCCGCCGAGACATGAATCAAGTCCAGATGCCCATCCAGCTGCTTCGCAATCGCAACTCCTTCATCAAGGTCGTAGCCATTGGGGTTGCACTCAGAGCCTGATATCCTCATTTCAATTGGGAATTTCGGCCCGACGGCACGGCGCACCGCCTTGCAGACTTCAACTGCGAAGCGGCACCGGTTTTCTACTGAGCCTCCCCATTTGTCGGTGCGCTGATTTGTGACAGGCGACATAAATTCGGTGAGTAGCCAGCCGTGTCCGCCATGTATCGTCACCATACCAAAGCCGCAGCTTTTTGCATAAAGAGCCGCAGCGACATATTTGTCCACAATTTCGTATATAATTTCCTCGGTCATCGGCAGGACCTTGTAGCCCTCCGCAGTAGTATACTCCATAGGCCCATAAAGCTGGATTCCTTCCCTGGCCGATGAATGGGAGTGGCTCCCGCTATGCGACAGTTCAATTGAGGCGACTGCGCCATGTCTGGTAATGGCTTCCGATAGCCTTGACATCGCAGCCAAGCCTGCTGGATTGTCGAGGGCCAGGTGACCATTGTTAAACCTCGCATTTTTTGAGTCGATGACCGCATCTCCGACGCATACGGATGCCGCCCCGCCAATTGCCTTCACTTCATAGTAGGCATTAGTTTCTTGCAGCGGAAAATGCTGCGAGGTCATATACGCAGGCCCCGTGGGCGATGAAAAAATTCGATTGCGGAACACCGTTCCGGCCAGGGTTATCGATGAAAACAGATTTGGATATTTCTCCATGGCATTAATCCCTCCTTATATGTTTGCACATGGGCAAACCAATGCTCTTTCCCGCCTATACCTCCAATGCCGCAAAGAATCCGCCGTGGATTGCTCCGTCAACTTTGCCCGGCGCTTTTGCATCGCCAATCAGAGCGACGAACGGCGCCTTATCGTGCAGGTCTAAGTATACCTGCGCACACTGGCGCATGCCTATGGCGTGCAATATGGTGTCGGCCATTAAGGTTTGCCTTTTTCCATCTTGCTCGTATGTCACGTTGCAGTCGGTTATTTCGAGAGTCTTTGCCCCAGTGATGACCGTTAGCCCATGCTTTCCGGCGGCATCCATTACGCTCATAGTATACAAATCCATTGTGTCCTTTACAATGCTCTCCTCTAGCTCAAGCACCGTAACCTGCTTGCCCTGGCTTGCAAGATGCAGCCCGGTCTCAAGCCCTGTCAGCCCGCCGCCAATTATGACGACATCCTTGCCTATTGAAAGCTCGCCATTTAAGTACACTTCTGCAGCATGGTGCGCATTTTCGATGCCCTTTATGCCGGGCACAATGGGCCTGCCACCCGTCGCAACAATTATATTGTCGGGCGTAATCTTTTCAATTAGCTCATCGGTCGCCGCAGTGTTTAGCAGGATTTTTGCCCCCGAACGGTTTGCCTTGCGGATTAAAAAAGCTAAAAGCTGCTTAAGTTCGCTTTTATGGCTGTCCTTTTCGACAAAGCGCAAATAACCGCCGAGCGCCTCTCCCCTCTCCACAAGCGTGACGTCATGTCCGCGCTCGGAGGCCGTGATTGCCGCCTGCATCCCTGCCGGTCCGCCGCCGACCACCAGGACTTTTTTTGCAACTCTTGCGGGTTTGATGGCAGTATCGCCAAAGCCGAGGCGCGCTTCCCTGGCTATAAGCGGGTTGACGCTGCAAATGAGGTGCCGCCTCGCATTGTCGCTGCCTGTGCAGTTCATGCAGCGCAGGCAGGGGGTGATGTCGTCTTCCGCTCCCAGCGCAGCTTTTTTTGGCAGGAATGGATCGGCAATCAGCGCCCTGGACATTGATACGCCGTCCGCCTTTCTTGATGCGATTATTTCCTCGGCCTGCGCCGGGCCCAGAATCGAGCCGACCGTGAAGAGCGGGATTTTCACAAGTCCCGACTTCTTCAAGGCTTCGGCAAGAGGCACATTCTGCCCGCGCTCGACAAATGGTGTTGCAAAAATCGTGCCAAACCCTTCGGTCGATATTTCGGCCATGTCCACATATTCTTGAGCCTTTGACAAAAATACTGCAATATCGTCCGTCGTGAACCCACTTGGCTCCCTCTCAGAGCCTGACAGCCGAATCAGGATTGCCCTGTTCTCCCCCAGTCTTTCTCGTATTTTCTTTAGAACCTGGAGCGGGAAGCGCATACGGTTTTCCAAGCTCCCCCCATATTCGTCGGTACGCTTGTTGATTATTGGTGACAGGAACTGCGTGAGCAACCAGCCATGGGCGCAATGTACCAGCACCGTGTCGAAGCCTGCGTGGATGTAGTATGCCGCTGCGTCGGCAAATGCCGTCGCCACATGCTCCATGTCATCTGCGGTCATAGCCCTCACTTTTGCCCCTGTCATTGGGTTCACTGTTTCGCATGGCCCCATGATCATATTGGGGTCAATGTTAAATTGCGTCTTTGCCCCCTGTCCGCCGTGGGTCAGCTCGACGCTGGCTATTGCGCCATGTTCATGGATTGCTTGGGCCATTTCTGCATAGATGGCCATATTTTCCAAGGTCGTCTCCATGCCGGGAGTATGGTTCCCGCCATCACAAACATTGGCTTCTCCCAGGGTGACAATGCCGCACCCTCCCCTCGCTTTGTGCTCTAGGTACGAAATGTAGAAGTTGTCCGGCCTTCCTCCTATTGTGTGGAACAGCATGTTTGGTGCGGACATAATACGGTTTTTCATCACAAGATTACGAATTTTCAGCGGTTTAAACAGATTCGGATACTTTGACTTGTACATACTTGCTACAATTCCTTTCAATAATGCTGTTTTTTATGTTATATTTATGCTATAATGTTTGAAAATGCATATATCATCTCGGCGCAAGCGCCTATGACATAATACCAGAAAAACATGGATTGGGGAAGTGCATATGGAAAAACAAGTCATTGGCAAAATTTTTGACATCCAAGGATTTTCTGTCCACGACGGCCCGGGCATACGCCTTACAGTTTTTTTCAAAGGCTGCCCGCTCAGCTGCCCCTGGTGCCACAGCCCGGAATCTTTGGCATTTCATACAGAGCTCAACTGGATGAGCATTAAGTGCGTAGGCACCGAAAAATGCGGGCGTTGCCTGGACGCCTGCCCTCGCGATGCAATTTCCCGGGGCGAAACAAAAGCGGCAATGGGAACGGACGAGGAAATCCAGCTAATAACAATCGACCGCAGCAAGTGCGACGACTGCGGCAATTGTGCCGAAGCGTGTATGTCTAAGGCTCTGTATATGTGCGGCACCGATTACACCGTCGACGAAATCATGGGAAGGGTCATGCGCGAGAAACCCTTTTTCGACAAATCCGGCGGCGGTGTGACACTCTCCGGGGGAGAATGCCTTTTTCAGCCGGAGTTTGTACGTGAAGTGCTCAAGCGCTGCAAGGACGAAGGCGTCCACACCGCAGTAGACACCACGGGTTTCGTCAAATGGGAGGACATCGAGTCCATCTTGCCATATACCGATTTATTCCTTTACGACATAAAGGGTGTGGACAGCGAAATGCACGAAAGGGTCGTTGGCAAGCCGAATGGGCTAATATTGGAAAATGCGCGAAAAATCGCCGCCGCCGGAGGTAAATTTCAGATAAGGATACCTGTTTTGCCGATGTACACAGATTCCAAAGAAGCTTTTGACGACATCGGAAGGTTCATACTTGAGCTCGGCGATGCAGTCGAGCTTGTTCAGATTTTGCCATACCACAACCTAGGCATTGTCAAATGGGAGCGGCTCAATAGGACAGCGCCTGTTTTTGAAGCGGCCCCTCCAAAGGAGGAGCTTCTCGAGGAGCGCAAAAAACAGTTGGAAGGCATGGGTCTTAACGTTATAATCCATTAAAAATTTACATAAACGAAAGGACATAGTTTTTATGCAATCAAATTTCAAGCACGTGTTTAAACCAATCAGAATCAGGGGGGTCGATTTTAAGAATAGGATAATTCTCGCCCCGCCCTCCCCAAACCTCGCAAGCGAAGACGGACTGGTCACCAAGGATTTCGTCAACTGGTTTAGAATGTTTGCGCGCGGGGGCGTAACTACACTGTATGTTGGAAACTGCTCAATCGACATCACCGAATGCAAAGACGAGGCCTATCAGCTCAACCTCAACAACGACCTAGGCATCCTGCCTATGACGTGGTATGCCGACATGTGCAAGGAATATGGGTGCCACGCTTCCTTTGAAATCAACCACAACGGCGAAAACACCACTTTTGAAGAAGTAGGTCATGCGCCATTTTCCTCATCCTCATTCATCTCGGATTCTGAGCGCCAACGCGCAGCAAGGCTTGGCCGCGATCCAATCCCTTCCATCGAGATGACCCAAGAGAAAATCGACGAAACCGTCATGAAGTATGCGATGGCCGCCTATCGCATGAAGCAAGCAGGCATGGATATCGTGCTTGTCCACGGTGGGCACGGCAATTTAATCTCCCAATTCACAAGCCCGTTGTACAACAAAAGGACTGACAAATACGGCGGCTCCACAGAGAATCGGGCGCGCTTCGCTATCGAGGTTTGCCAAAAAATCCGCGAGTTGTGCGGGGAGAACTTTGTTATTGAAATGCGTATTTCCGCAGATGAAATTGCCGAAGAAGGCATGCATTTTGACGAAACTCTCGAAATGCTGGGCTACCTGAAGCCTCACATCGACATTGCGCATATGTCTGCCGGCCTGCACAGCGATTTTAACTATGCATATCTTCGCAATTGGATGCAGAACTTCATGATGGATCGCGGCTTTAATGTGCATTATGCGAGGAAGGTCAAGGAGGCCCACCCCGACTTGCTTGTCACCACCGTCGGTTCGATTGTGAGCATCGAGATGGCGGAGGAGATTATCGGCAATGGCTGGGCGGACTTTGTCGCCATGTGCCGCCCGCTCATGGCTGACCCCGACATGCCCAGAAAGTATGCGCAAAACAGGCCTGAAGACCGCCGCCCTTGCCTCCGTTGCGATGCATGCACGGGTCACCTCTTCGTGCCCAAGCCGATTTTCTGCGCCGTAAACCCCATGTCATTCATGGCAAGGGATTTGGTCGAAGGCGTTGTGCCCGAGGCTAGGGTCAAGAAGAAAGTCGCCGTCGTCGGCGGCGGGCCTGCCGGCATTACAGCCCTTACGACACTCATCGACCGAGGGCATGATGTCACGCTATACGAAAAAACGGGAGAGCTCGGCGGTCATGTAATCGGCGCCGCCGCCCCCCCATATAAAATCGACTGCCAAGATTATCTTAAGTGGCTAATCCGCCAGCCTGGCAAGACCCCTGCAAAAATTCTGATGAATACCGAGGCTACAAAGGCGCTACTGGACAAAGAAAACTACGATGCGCTGATCATAGCCGTCGGCTCAGAGCCCGCCGTTCCGAAAATCAAGGGCATTGACAAACCTCATGTGGGCTGGGCTGTGGACGGCGAGCTGGGCAGGACCCCCGTCAAAGGGAAGGTCGTAATCATCGGTGCAGGCGTTGTGGGCCTTGAAGTCGCCATTGAGCTCAAGCGCGAGGGCAAGGATGTTGAGGTCATCGAGCTTGCAGACCCACAGACTGCCATGATGACGCTGATGCAAGGCGCAAGGACTGCCGCAACAGAGTTCCCGAAAATCCTCAAGGCAGAGGGCATCCCCGTCCACTATGGCGTGAGCATCACGGAAATTCATGATGACAAAGTAACAGGCACTGAGGTGCAGGGCGGCAAGGCTGTCGAGTTTGCGGCAGATACAGTCCTTTACGCAATCGGCATGAAGCCGCGCTGGGACGTCGCCGACTCGCTGCGGCACTGTGCACCCGAGACAGAGGTAAAAATTGTGGGCGACGCCCATGGCGTTGCTAGCATCTGTGAAGCAGTAAATCAGGCTTTCCAGGCATCGTTGCACATTTAGGCATACAAAAAATAAACAAATTTGCAAAGTCGGCTTTCATGTTTTGAAGCCGACTTTGCGATTCTTGGATTTTTTTGAATTTTTAAGCAGAAACAAATTTTGCGGCCGTTTTTAAAATTGCATAGGATTGAAGGTGTATTGCACCAAGCGCTCAGTCCACCTTAGGCTCAGCTCCGGTATATCAAGGCTGTTCTGCCACTCCGAAAAGCCCCGCGTCCTCAAGCGCTCTTCAATAATGACATCGCGCGCCCTCTCGCCCGTCTCCGTAAGCCCGGTGTTGTCGTCACGCTCTATGAAATAAAGGACAAATGAGCCGGCAGGAACATCTACCGTCGTCATATCGCCGTAGCTCCTGGACTCGTCACGCATCCACTCTCCGTAGAAGGGCCCGAGCAATTCTCCCATGTGCGACCGCAAAGTGGAATCCGGCTCAGAGAGGTTTTCTGGGTCGTGCTCTCGGGCAGCAATGATAAAATCCGCTTGAGTCGTTATCCCTTCCGCCATCCGCACGGCGGCTCGGCTGGTCCATGCCCGGGCCTCTTGCCTCGCCTCTTCAAACTCTTCCTCAGAATCAAAGTCTGACACTGTTCCAACATCATGCGCCCTCATAAGGATGAACCTGTACGTAAAATTGTCCATCAAATGCGTGTTCGCTTCATAAAACTCATCCAGCTCTGCTGCAGTGAAAGTGCGAAAATCCCGCATATACTGCTCGAACACCACCGCAGTATGAATGAACTCCTGGATTTCGGCAAGCACCCGCTCGTTCATGCTGCGTCCAAACAAGTCCCTGAGGCGCCGCTCAAAAGATATCTCCAAGCCCCTCGCATCTTCCCTCAGCATTTCAATTTCCTCTTCCATTTCCAGCCGCGCCGCTTCATCTAACTCAAAGCCATATTCGACTGCGGCGCTGTACATCAACGACAGCTCCAATATCCTGCGGAGGGCAAGATCTCGCACAAACTCGGCCCATGTCCTGCCTATGAAATCATCTTGCAATTGATTCCTAAGCGAAACGCCCTCTATGGGGAGCATGCCCCCACCGTCCAGTTCTCCCGTCATCTGGATAACCATCATCTGATGCTCAGCAAGCTGAGCAGTCGCAAAATACTCAAACTCTGCAACGGAAAAATCCCTTCCATTGACGGATACTACGGTAAGCGTACGCCGCATGGCGTTCGTATTCAGCACCAGCGCCATAGCCGCAACGACAACGGCGACCGAGGCTGCAATGATTATCGCAGCCTTAATCCGCCGTTTCTTCGCCAGAGCCTTGCTTGCTGTGCGCCCCTCGCGGCGCTTGGCCTTATCTACTTGCTGTCTTTTGTCGTGCTTGCCCAATGTATAGCCTCTCCTTTGGTATTCAAACCCTTCCCGACTTACCGACTTAGCCCTCGAGTGCCGGAACCTGTGTCTGCTTGTTGAACACCGGATTTGAAACCAAGAAGCTAAACAGTTTTTTAAATTCCTCGTTGGGCACTTCGTCAGGGAATGCCCTGAGCATCGCATTTACTCGCTCCTCAAAGCCTGCCTTGAACTCTGAATGCGTGACAATGTATAAATCGCCTCGTCTGACGCCCCTCAAAATGCGCTTTGCCGCATCCGAGGCAGGGCGCGTCAGCCTTCCGAATGCGCCAAAGTCCACGGGAGGCGCATCGTCGGATGGAGGGGGTGGCGGGGGAGGCGGAGGGG
>WQSH01000011.1 GCA_009787995.1 Oscillospiraceae bacterium | reverse complement strand
CTATCCGATACCGTTTTCCTTATGACGGTGGAAACTCCGTTGAAGTCTACTGAGATATTTCTATCCGTTCGGTTCACAGCTCCGAGGCTACCTTCCAGACTCCCCTCACGAGAGCTTACACCAACCGCTCCCTCTCTTTGCTTCAGAAAAAATGTACTCCTCCTCATCAATGCCTTTATCGTATTCAATTACTTTAATGATACCATAGACTGACCTTGATAGCAAGCACAAATTTCAAAAAGGTGAAGTCGGTGTTGTGGCATTTCGTCTGTCAATGGCCGATGGATTTTGTGCGATTGCTGCTCAAACCATTGAGCGGCTCGGGCGTTTGACACTTGACAAATAAGGTCAGAATAAAAATAATTTGCAATAACAAGGGCTGAGCCCTATTTTTTAATTTCGACTTTAATGCTCAAGTGTCAAACGCCCGAGATGGGACTTTTTGCCCTCAGTGTAAAGCTGGCATAGGCGAAAAAATAAAGGGAGGCGAGAAAACACTTCCCTTTCTTGCAGAAAATCAATAAAGTAGAGCTGCTTGTTATTGTAGTTCATTATCCTGTGTCTCCAAACTCTCCATTTTCGCCATCGCAAAAGGGAGAGTAATATGTTACAATAATCAAAAGATTTCTATTGGAGGAGGGTTTTCTATGCTAGAAATGCAAACTCTTGAAAACAAACGTGAATACAATCAAAAAGTACAAAATACGATGCTAGCATTTTTGAACACAGATGGTGGGACGCTTCATGTTGGCATTTCAGATGACGGTGCAGTGTATGGTGTGAACGGCAACATTGATGAAGAAGCAAGGAGCATTACAAACAGCTTTCGAGATTCCGTAACGCCTGATCCATCCGGTTATTTTAAGGCGGTACTATGCCCGGTGTCACTCATGAATTAATGCTTACAGGCGTGTCGGTGACAAGAAACGAAAAGCTGGCGCAGATTTTTTATCGTCTTAACATTATCGAAGCGTTTGGTACAGGCATACCTCGTGTTTTCGGAGCGTACGAGGGTAGCCATGTAGAACCGGAGATTCCTGTTATAGATGGTGGATTTCTTATACGAATACCAAACATGAATTGCACTATTAAGAGGGGCATTGCAGGTGGTAAAATCACAAATGGGTCTAATGAGCAGAGATTGCTTGATGTCTTTTCGGATATTAGTTTTAAAAAAGAAGATGCTGCGGATGCGCTAGGGATTAGTGCGAGTGGGGCATATAAATTGTTGCAACGGATGACGGAGCGAGGGTTGTTGGCTGCTCGTAAAGAGGGTAATAAGTGGGTTTATAGCTGCGTACTGGGTCAATGCGAGTAGATTTAGCATAGGATATTGGACTATGAAATAGCGAAGACGGAGGGCTTTGATTAAATATAGCATCCGCATTGCAACACCGCCGGGAGCAGATCTTCCCGCTTCCCACGATTCAACGGTTCGCGGCCAAACCCCAATTAGCACTATTTAAAGAAGTGTCGATATGCTGGATTCTGCGACTGTACGCTGGGGCACTGAATAGTGGAAAACAGATAATTCTATCGACACATGAAGCCGATGCAGAAAAAGACACGGCTCTTGCGCGGTGGCACCTTCATGAAGTGCGGCCAAGCGGCTCCATATATTTTTTGTTAAAAGCCTATGATTTGAAAATGTTGGAGAAATATATTCAAACCCATCAACGCTAAAATTACTCCACCTGCAAATTGCGCCTTTGATTTGAATTTAGCACCGAACGCACCCCCTATTTTTAAACCCAGCATGGACACAACGAGAGTAATAACTCCAATCAGCGAAACGGCGGGTACAATGTTGACATAAAGCATGGCAAAGGACACACCAACCGCAAGTGCATCAATGCTTGTAGCAATGGCGAGTGGGAGCATTTTCGAGGGTTTCAACGATTGTTCGCTCTCTGGGCAATCCCCATTTTTGAAGCTGTCTAAAATCATTTTACCGCCAAGAAAACATAGTAGCCCAAAAGCAATCCAATGACTGTATGTAGAAACCGCATTGGCAAGTAATTGTGCAGCAAAATACCCAATTAAGGGCATACCTGCTTGAAATAGACCGAAATATAGGCCGACAATCAACGCTTTTTTCAGGCTTGTTTTTGCCATAGACAGCCCCGCACAGATTGCAACCGCAAAAGCATCCATTGAAAGCCCCACGGCGAGTATGATCAGTTCTGCAATACCCATAACTTCTCCTCCTTAAATTAAAAAACCCATGAACGCTTTGTTAAGCTGTTCATGGGTCAGTCTTTTAAGGATTAGACGGATTCATGTACAGCTAATAAGCCCTACATGAGTCTCGTTCATTAAGACAAGCCAGACCGTGTTGGTCAGTATGTTGACTTGCCACGCAGTAAACCGCGCAAACTACTCCCTCATGGATTGTTCAATTATTCCTTGCATTGCAAAATTTATTATAGCACAGCGTTCATGATGCACGCAAGCTTTTTTCGCGTATGTAGGGCGACAAGACCCGTTCTAGCGGAAAAAGCGTAGTAAATTGACCATTTCGGGCGGTTGGCAAGCGACGTGTGAACTGTAACCCCAATTACACCCAAACCTCTTTTTTAACACAGCTTGCACTGTGTTAAATGGGGGGCTTTAGTGGTTTTCGATGTTTCTTTACTACTTCTCTGTTTTAATGTATAATTGCGCCATGTTTGTGAAATTGATTTAGCAGTGTGGCTATGTGCAGGCGGGGGTATTTATGAAAGAAACAAAACTAGTTCCAATACTTTCCCCGATATGTGTAATTGTTTTGGGTGCTTTCGTTGCATACTTTACCCACTCCGGGTGGCGCATCGCATATTCAACAGCATTATTTGTGTTGAGCCATCCGCTTATGTGGGGGATGTTTTCGATTGCAAATCGTAGTTGGATGACGATGGTATCACTTGTTATCATGGGTATAGTGTGGAGTCTGGTCTACCTTAAAACCAAGTCCTTACGTTGGTGCTAATCTCTCATTTCATGGTGAACATTGGGAATCTAAACCATTTTTGTTTTATTAAACCTCTACATCCCGCCTGTTTGAAAACGAGCATAATGTTTATAAGAGTCGGGGCAAGGAATAAATAATTTTAAATAGGAGTTGACAGAAAATGAGGTACTTTAAAAAACTTATCGGAGAGCGAATTTATCTCTCTCCAGTAAACAAAGAAGATGTGGAAATCTATACTAAATGGCTGAACGATGAGAGTGTTGCCGTTAATTTGGGGCAATATGCAAAAGTTATTTCGCTAAATAGCGAGCAAAAGATTCTTGAAGAAATGACTTCTGACGGTTATAATTTCGCCATTGTAAAAAACGATAATACGCTCATCGGCAACATCGGCCTGTTTAGCATAAATCATATATGCCGGAGTGCAATTACAGGGCTGTTCATAGGTGAAAAAGAGAACCGCAGTAAAGGTTATGGCGCTGAAGCATTACGTTTGGTGCTGGATTTTGGTTTTAACGCACTTAACTTACATAATATTATGCTTAACGTCTATTCCGATAACACGCAGGCAATAACCTGCTATAAAAATGTAGGATTTTCCGTGTTCGGACGGCGGCGTGAATCTGTGTTCAAAGACGGACGGTATGTTGACGATGTACACATGGACATACTGGCTGCCGAGTTCTCAAAAGAAAAATAGTATCTTGACATCTGGCCCCCAAAAGCACTAACAACACACATAGCAGGACCCCGCACACAGTAGCCGCCGGCAGGCGGCTTTAGGCAGGGAGCGCATCGCGCTCCGCCAAGCGGGTTTGGGCGGCAGCCCAACAAGCAAAAGCGCAGGATATAATGAAAGTTATATACCTGCGCCTTGCGTGCCTTTACGAAAACAGCGAAATATGGCATCTAGGGAGCAGGTAATCCCCGAGTTTCGTGTAAGTCAACTTATTTTGAATTGAGGAAAAGAATTTTGAGTATCGGTTTGGCTGTCATAATGCTTGCAGCAATTATGGTAGTGCCGGTCAACGCTGTAGGGGTAGGTAATGAGTATGTGCTTGACGATGCAATCAATTCAAAATAAGTTGACTCGATTTGCTATATGTGGTATGTTTGATATGCGTAGGAATGCGTTTGATGATACATATTCGAGGAAAGGAGGTAATGGAAGTGGATTTATCAAAAAACGAGTTGCAGATAATGACTGTGTTTTGGAGCGCTGACGGCCCTCTGACTGGCGCTGAAATAATCAAGGCATCAGAAGGCAAAGAGTGGAAAGAGAGGTCTTTGCACTCAATACTGAATAACTTGGTGGAAAAAGGAGCTATCGAAATAAATGGTTCCATAAGGGATGGGAAAGTCCTCTCTCGAACTTTTGTTCCGAAACTGTCCTTTGTGGACTATTACGAGCAAATCTTTGTTAAGTGCGCACCAGTGGAACTTTTTCAGGCAATGTCAGCGGCAATGCGAAAAAGGCCTGCCTTTGATTCGGAGACAGCGGATAAGATTTCGGAGATCCTACAGGAATTGCAGGAAGGCTTAAGGGAGAAGGTGGATAAGTGATTACAGGCTATTCATTGATTGTAGCTATGCTCCTATTCAACCTAGCCTTAGCTGTTGTTGCATTATTGCAACAACGGACACGGTATCTAGCTAAATTCGGCACGTCGGCACTCGTTTTACTTATGCTGTTTGGTGTATTACGGCTTTTCATGCCGCTAAGTTTCCCCCAAATAACCCATGCAGTTCACTCGTTCGGCTTGCTTCCTAGAATAATGGCTTTTTTGGGAACAGAATTATGCAAAACATTTGTACAATGCCACAACTTATCGCTGCCTTTCAATTTAAATTGACTAGACACGAGCGGCGGTGCGGAGGGATGCTGCAAAGAGGTGGAATCCTGCAATCGCCTACAGGAACGCCTAAACACTAAGCCATGTACGATGTCGTCATAAACTACGCAGATACCGACAGGGAAAATGGGTTGCCGTTTACTGTCCAGTCACTACGACCTAAGAACGCTGTGAAAAACTGACTGCTGATTTGCATAGAATCACTGACTGACACTCTCTCCGCTCCCGTCATAAACTGCATGTTGAAACGCTGGTCAATCATGCCGTTTTCATGCGGGTGTTCTCGCTGTGCGTTATGCATGTTTTCAAGAGTGCTTAGTGCTTCACGCAAACCTTGGTTAAAATCTGCGCTGTCCAAAACTCCGAGCATTACATCAATCGCACGGTTCATAAGCTCTGCGCGGACAGGTGTATATGACACATCTCTGGGCATAAATCGGTCGCTTCTCGCCATATCTAAGTGGTCATTCATCTGCCTGATAAGGTCGTCAGCATTTGCCGTGAACGCATTTGTGACCGTCTTATAAGCCGCATCGGAGAGCCTGCCTGCGTTTCGCGCCATCTGTATTGCCAAAGCGTCCATACCTAGCCGCATACCTACCTGAACCTCGCTGTCGGTAATACCGCCTGCAACAGATTCAAACGAAAGCACGGCCATTGTCATTAAATCATCCGCCGTGTATCTGCCCTCGGTACCGTTAAACATGGCACGTATGCTGTCTGCAACACCCTCACTGTTTGCGTTGACATAGATACCGCCCCTTGACAAAAAATCATCAATAATGCCACTTAGTGCGCTCTCGAACTGCTTCGTATAGTTGGACGAAGCATCGCCCAATTGCTCAAACAGGCTTCTCAAATTATCGACTCTCTGTGCAAAGTCGAGCGGAGAATCTGTTGTAGCTGCCAGCTCTGAGTTCGGGTCGTTTGTCCACGTTACGCTAAACGATGGGGTCAGCTTTCCATCAATTATGGCGGCGAATCCTGTTTCCGTTGCAAGGCGTATCTCATCTTGGATCGAAAGACTGCCGAATCTGCCCGGTGTATAACCCTGCAATGAGTCAGAACGTGAGTGAAAAGCCTCGCGCTCTGATGTCATAGCACGTATAGTATCTTCGCGGCTTGATGAGCTAATAAAGGCCAAAACCTCTTCTTTGCTTGACATCGCCGCGCTTGTATCGGGCGCAACGCTCTGCTGTACTGTATTTATTTTTGACGATAAATCTGTCCCATCACTTTTAAGGTCAAAAATGTTTATGCCTGTTCGTATGAATCCAATTATTTCCATCATTTTAACTCCTATAAAATCCGGGTAAGTGCTGCCAGATTGAGTTTTGACCTCAGCGCCGAGAATCTCGAGCGAAGCGTTCTCGGACAAAATGTGGAGTTTTGTTTCTGTTATGAATACTAGTCCCTGCCCAGCAAACGCCTAAGTTCTTCAAACATGGCGCTATTTTGCCGGCCTTGTGAGTTGCTCCGGACGATGTCGTGCGCAGCGCTTAGCTCGTCAAAAGAAAAACTGCCTTCCGGGCGCTCTGCCGCCCTGAAAAAGGATTCGAGCAAGTCCTTATCGTCTGCCGTGCTGACTGCGCCGTTTTCGAGGACAAACTGCCGGGCTAAGTTGGCGAAATGAGCGTTTGCCTCCCTCATGCTTGAAATAATCTGTTCAGTCGTGCTCACATAGTCTTCAAGGCGTTCAAGCAGTTCTTCGGGCACTTCGCCGTCGAGGCCGGGGCCCGCCGTAAAGAATGTTGCGCTCATCCCGCCGGGCAGCTCAATGCTCATATGGCCTGTTATCCCCATTTCTCTGCGCATTTGCTTTATTCTGTTTATCGTCTCAACATTCATGCGCCTGGTTGCAATGTGCTCACTTTGCCTTGCAAGTCTATCGGCGGAAAAGGCAAAAGCTTCCGACAGCGCCTCCAGCCTGTTTTCCAGGTTCCCGCCGGTGTACGTCGCTTCCAGTGATTGCCTGATTTCCGCATAGCTATTAGCGAGGGCAGCCATGTTGCGCGTATCGCTTTCAAAACTGAACCCGACGCTCTGAGATCTTTGGAGCTGAGCGAAAAAATTTATCATCAAATCGTCGGACCGAAAACCCGAAAGTGCAGCGAGCTCCCTAACGGATTCGCGGTTAAACCATTCGTCCTGGGCGACTTCCAAGTCAGGGTGGGTAAACTCTTCGAAATGCCGCACCCTGCCTTCAAAGCCACCCTCGACGGGAGCGAGCATCCCTTGCGCCCGCCTGCTCAGCGTCAGCTCCACATCGTCGAGCTTGATACTTCTGCCGATGTCAATCCCAAGCCTTTCGGCTGTTGCGTTTCTATTTTGGCGGTTTGGAAACGCTTTGGCATTCATATGCTGTGCGTTGTAGTTGCTATTTGGATTGATTTTCATATCTTTTCTCCTCGGTTATTCACATTGCGTATGCTCATAGTTGTTTCATCCTCCTTGATTTTGTGTACCTATTTCACAATCTGTTTAGAACTGCCGCTGCACGAAAAATAGTCCCGAAATGTTATTCGGAACGCACAAAGCGGCATTCTTGCGTCCTTTGCTCCACCGCGAGGCACGTCCTTGCGTCTCGCCTTATATCCTTTGGCGTGATTATCGCATAATTTTGCTCCATTTGCAACTGTTTTGTCGCAAATCAGGGCTATAATGTCGTAAGTGTCGTAAAAAATGTTGTAGGTCACAGGGTAGTTGCTATTCAGTGGCAGTTCCCAAGAAATCCTCGCAGCAGGCTTCTCAATGGTACACATCAACGCCGGCACCCCCCGGCGACTGCAGCTGTGCGGTGCTGCCCGCTCTGGCGCTTGGCATCTGCTGCTCCACAGGGTGGCTGCCCGAGTCATCATCGCCTGACAGCGCATCGTAGTCTTCCGGGTCACTGTTTTCCGCAGACATGCTCCTAGCCAAAGCAAGCTGATACATCCCTGGGCTAAAGTCCAGCAAGAACCGATGGTCTTGATGCGGCACGTTGTCGCCATTTGCAATGCGGTTGGATATTCTGATTGCCATTAGCTTTTGGTTGGCTGCGCCGCTAATAGAGTCACCCTGCTCCTGTGCCGACGCCAGTGCCTCTGCGCTGATGTGCGCCGAATCCGATTGTGCGGCGTTGGCTTCATTTTTTGTGAGCATCGCCCGATCCAGCATGTCTTGGAGTATGCTCATTTTCAATGACCCCTCTTCTTCCTCGGCCATCATTTCTCGTATAACATCAATCCGCCGGCCCTGCATGGCGTTCCACGCAGAGGTTGGGGTGTTGATGCTTATGCTGTTATTCGTTCTATTTGCGAGCCTCATCATATTTATCTGATTTATATGGTTTTGCATCATTGAGCCGCTGGGGTCTGCTCGCGCGTTTACTTCAAGGCTGAGCTTGCGCCTGGTCAGCACTTCATTAGTAAGCCCTCCGTTATTACGGACGGTTTCCCCCCTCCACGTTGCATACCGCGGGATATAGTTAGGGTCGTTTACATTACTTACTGACATATTTTATCCTCCTTGACCTACTTAGATTTATGCCTTCCCTGCGGTTAGGCGATTACGTTAAAACCACTGCCGCTGCCGTTATTACTGCCGTTTTGCGCATTAAACGTTGTTAAAATGTCCGCCAGCCATTGCATTTTGAAGTCATTCATAACCTCATCTCGTTGTGCAGTTGATGTAATTATCGTAAAAGAACCGTCAGTGTGTATAATTCGCCCTGGTCTTGGCTGCCCGGGGTGGTTTGTTGTCCAATATTCCATAAACGGTCTTTGCGCATTTTGCATTTGAATTGCTATTTCGCCAAGGCTGCGAGTGTCAAGGCTCATCATTTCACGCCTAAGCTCTCTAATGGTGAGCTGGTCTTCGGTAAGTGGTTGGTTTGCGGATTCCATTGCGCTTTCTCCCGAAAGTGTACGCTGTATCGCAGGGATAAAACGCTCAAAGTTTGGTATGCTTGCTATGCTCCCTGAAATATTCATTTTTTCTGATTCCTTCCCTTTTTATTATACTCGCCGGTTGCACGAAAAATAGTCCCGAATGCCATCCGGAACGCGCAAAGCGGTATTTCTGCGTCCTTTTCCCCACCGCGAGGCGCGTCCTTGCGTCTCGTGCCATATCCTTTTGTATGATTATCGCCTAGTTTCGCTTTTTTCTCAACTGTTTTGTCATAAATTAGGGCTATAATGTCTTGAAAAGTTTAATTTTAAAGCAAAAGCCTGATATAATGATAGCGAAGTACGAGAAGTGCGAAAGGAATGGCCGCTTTATGAATTTAGCAATCCTCATATTTGTTATTAGTGCATTCCTGATGGTGATTGCATTCTTTGGCGTGGCGAGGGTTAAATTTCGGATAATTGAGGTCGTATTGACCTATGTTGCTGTTACCGCAGTATTGTTTTTAAATGCACAGCTTAGCACTGTGCTCTTCCCCGAACCGGAAGCCGTTTCCCTCTGGCTCCACTTCGCAGTATCCCTCTTGACGCATAGCGCTCCAATTGCGGGCATATTTATATTTGCAGCTTACAGAAAAACCGGAATTTTATCCCTGAGCGCCTTTTTTGCCGTTTTTTCGATGATTATACTCAACTTGTCCGGAAGTATAAGCGCAGTTATTTTGACCCCAGATGCGATGGAATTTATCTTGCAAATAGCCGGAGAAGACTTTAACTCGCGCATGTGGGTTTCTGTTTTTGCCCATTACTTTGTGCTTGCCACTATTACATTTGCCCTTGCCTATACATCGGGAATGTTCCTTAAAAAGAAATTTTTGATATTAGACGAGCAAATTAAAAGATCGTTAGCTCTCTACCTGTTTCTCGTCGCGGCATTTGTGAATGTGGCGTTTGGCAGCTTAAATTTATCACAGCATGTTCTTTTTACAAATCGTGACGCAAGCCGTGACCGAAATGGTTATACCCAAGTGCGCAGGGAAGAGCCCCCTGTCGAACGCAGGTTGCAGTTTGAAGTATATGGTACAGACACAAGCGGCGAAAGGCAAACCTTGCGCCCCCCTGTCCGAATCAGAGATGGAGAACCAATAAGCGGAAGGCAGGACATGCGCATCACAAGAATCGGGGATGGCGAGCCGGCACAGGATGCGGCTCAAGCCGCAAGCGCTGAGGCAATCGCCCCCAGGCGACTGCCCAATGAGCCGCTGTACATACTGCAAGCCCCCGTACAGCAGCTGATTGTCTTATACACGGCTGTCATTTTGATTTTAATGGTGGCAATGGTGCTATTTATCGGACATAGTCTGAGCATGAAATTCGACTTGCGCCAAAAAGAGGACCGGATTATGGCTTTGCGGGAAAATACGGAAAATCTTGAAAGCCTGTCTTTAGAAGCAAGGGCATTTCGGCATGACCACGAAAATCTCATGTTGAGCTTTCATGAGTATTTGAAAAACGGAGATATTGATGGTGCGCGTGAATATTATGAAAACTACATGGCCTCGTTTTACAAATCTGTGAAGAATATTAACGAAGGCTTAGATATACTGGGCAAGGTAAACACCCCTGAACTAAAAGGGATACTTTGCCACAAGCTGCCCTCGGCGCAGCGTGCAGGCATAAAGGTAGTCATTGATATCTCAGCCGAGTTAGAGCCTATCCCCGTCGAGCATCTGCTTGATGTATGCCGCATCGTCGGAATTCTTCTTGATAATGCGATTGAAGGCTGCAAAGCTGTCGAAAAACCTGAATTGCATTTTGGCATATTAAGCAAAAGCCCCGCAACATTGATAGTGGTTGAAAACAATTTTCTAAGTCCACCCGATTTGGACAAATTATCAGAAAAAGGGTATACTACCAAGGAGGACGGACGAGGGCTTGGGTTATATACGGCAAATCAGATAGCTCAAAATAATCCCAATTTATCGCTGCTCCCCCAAATCAAAAGAGGGCGCTTTGTTCAGCTCTTAACTATATTGCCGTAAAAACGGAGGAATCTATTTTGCTATCTGTATTTATATGCGAAGATAACGAAGAATTTCTAAGCCGCATCAAAAAATATATAGATAACTTTATCAAGAGTGAAAATCTAAACGCCGCCATTGCCTGCGCAACCACAAATCCGGATAAGCTATTGGAGTACATACGAGATAGCGAGGTATTTGGATTGTATTTTGTGGATTTAGACCTCCAATGCGAAATAAATGGCTTCCGGCTTGCCGAAAAAATCAGAAGATATGACCCGAGGGCATTTATTGTGATCGTTACCAGCGATAGCCAGTCAAAGCAGCTGTCATTTGAATATGTGATAGAAGCGATGGACTATATAACCAAGGATGCCCATGACCTTGAAAAGCGTATTTGCAACTGTGTTCTCACTGCGTACCAAAGGTATTCAGAGCGCATAGGGCGTAAGGCCGATAAGCTAAGCCTGAAGCTAGCGGAGGATGCCGCTGCCAAAGACGCCCGGCTATTTTCCAAAGGCAGCACTATTCTTCTTGATTATTCGGATATAATCTATATTGAGGTCACCCCCGGCAAAGCGCATCATGTAACCGTACACTGCACATCAAATAAGTATGTAGCCCGGCATGAGCTGAATAAAATCCACCCATTATTGGATATGCGGTTTGTGCGGTGCCACAGGGCGTACATAGTTAATGTAGAAAAAATATTTAATTTTAATTCAGAAAAGCGCAAGCTATGGCTCAACAATGGCGAGGAGCTGGACATGGGCGGCACTTATGTTGAGCAAGTTCGGCAGGGGCTTAATGCCATGTATGCACGGATATAACGCAAAGCTTCTCATTTTGATCAAAATGCTTGGCAGAAATAAAACAGGGGTTTTATGATGCTTGCATCTCTGGTGTTGTCATTGATGAAGTGATGAGGAACAGAGCCCAAGCAATATTTGACTTCTTGCCGTTTATTGAATACAATATAATCATATCATAATTATGTATTAAAAACGAAAGGAATGGTCATTGTATGTATAAATTCAAACCCTATACACAGCGGATTTGGAACATGCGGGAGAAAATCCGCGACAGGGTCATAGTCGCCGACTCTGAAAAAACGCGCCTGAAGCTTGAGGCCGCAGAAAAGTATGATGGAGTTACCCCGCTGATTCAAAAACCCCTGCAGTCGCTCCACGTCATATCGAACATGCCGCTGAGAATTGAAGACGACGACTACTTTGTCGCAAACCTAGGCAACAAACATTTCTGCGGAAGCAGCGGCATGATGTGGATAATGGCGAATATTGAAAACGAATGGCCTATCAAGGAAGACGGCCTGCACCACTGCCCCGGAGACGACCCTCTGTATGCCGGACTTTCTCTTGCGATATCGCCGGAGGAGCTAAAAAAGCTGCGCGAACTGATGCTCAAGCAGATGCGATCCGGCGGAGGCGGTTTCGGGGGAGACAAGTGGCTGCCGGACAATGCGCAGGAATTTATGAAGCTCCATGCCAGCGACTACGGCATACCGGGGCGTCCCGGTGCGTTGATGCCGCCGGGGCATCTTACGCCGGGATTCCAGAAAATCCTTAAAATGGGCTACGGCGCTATCCGCAAGCAGGCTCAGGATTGGCTTGACGAGCGCGAAGGCCGCATAATGGGCGACGACATGCGCAAGTACGTGTTTTACAAAGCCGCTACAATCGCCTGCGATGGAGCCATCACGTTGACGCGCCGCTACGCAGGGATTGCGGCGGAAAAGGCGAAGGAAGCCCCGAACCCTGAGAGGAAAGCGGAGCTTGAAAAAATGGCCGCAGGCCTTGAATGGATTGCGGAAAACCCCCCTCGCACATTCTGGGAGGCATGCCAAACGGTGCTGCTGTACCATCTCTTCCTGATCGTTGACAACGGCCCGGGCGTGACTTCAATGGGGCGGTTTGACCAAAACACATGGCCGTACCTGAAAAAGGAGTTGGAGGAAGGCACAATCACTATAGACGAGGCGCAAGAACTTGTGGATGCTTTTTTCCTCAAGCTCAACACGTTCTATGAGGGAGGCTTCGGAAAAATGGCCCAGACCGTCGGCATAGGCCATGTTGGCCAGCATACGACGATAGGCGGGCAAATACCGGAAACCGGCGAAGACGCAACAAACCCCGTATCCTACATGATTCTTGAATCTATGGCTAGGCTGCAGCTGCACGAGCCGACGATTTCGCTGCGCGTCAACAAAAATACGCCTGAGGAAATATGGAACTGCGCACTGGAGACATCCCGGATTGTCGGCGGGCTACCGCTGTTTCAAAATGACGACGTAATAATACCCGGATTGATGAAAGAGCTTGGATTTTCGCTGGAAGATGCGCGGGACTACAGCCTTATCGGTTGCCAGGAGATAGTCGGCTCCGGCAACGATTACCCGGCGCCTAATGGCACGGCAATGTCCCATAATGGCATATACTGGTCAATCGTACTGGTCATGGCGATAAACAATGGCATCAACCCGATGAACGGACAGCAGGCACCGGAGCATGTGCGCTCAGGATACCTTTATGAGATGAACTCCATGGAGGAAGTCCGTGCCGCAATGGAAAAGCTCGCAAGATGGATGCTCACCTGGTCGGCCACGCTCAACAACTATGCCGAATACGAGCAGGCACGGCTATTCCCATTCCCCAACCTCTCCATTTCGACCGAAGGGTGCATGGAAAAGGGGATGGACGTTTCGGCAGGCGGAGCAAAATACAACTCCTACGGCGGCACGGCCACCGGGCTGGCGACCGTTGGGGACAGCCTGACCGCAATCAAATATATGGTATTTGACAAAAAGCTCGTCACTGGAAAAGAACTGCTGGATGCGGTGCTTGCAAACTGGGAAGGCAAAGAAGCCCTGCGCCAGCAAATCATATCCGAGGTTCCGCACTATGGCAACGCAGAGCCTTACGCCGATATGGAGCTAAAGTGGGTCGTTGACTTATACTACCAGCTTTGCACCGAATTTTCCAACCAGCGGTGTTCGGTATACAAGGGCGGTATGTATGGTGCGGCAGATCATGTGCCGCAGGGCGAACTCACATGGGCGACGCCGGATGGGCGCAAGACGGGCGAGCCGATAGCGGACGCGATTAGCCCGGTACAGTCAAGGGACGTAAATGGGCCGACATCTGTCTTCCTGTCATCGGTGTGTTTTGACCATTCCCGCTTTATGGACGGCATGGCGGTTAACCTGCGCATACATCCGTCTGTTTTCTCGCGCGACGATGGGGTCACGAAGGTGCGCGATATGACAAAGACGTACTTTGAAAAAGGCGGCATGGAGTGCCAATACAACGTCGTCTCTTCGGAAACGTTGCGCGAAGCGCAGCAAGACCCTATCAAGCACCACAACCTAGTCGTGCGCATTGCCGGGTACTCGGCATATTTCGTGGAGATGAGCACTGAGATGCAAAACGACATCATATCCCGGGCGGAGCACACGTTCTGACGCACGAACGTCAAAGCGTAAAAAACCTAGACCCATCGCCTTGTTGGCGATGGGTCTAGGTTGTGCCATTTGGGCCCGGCGGCGCCCAGCGCTAGG
Source organism: Oscillospiraceae bacterium (assembly GCA_009787995.1). Classification (GTDB taxonomy): domain Bacteria; phylum Bacillota; class Clostridia; order Oscillospirales; family Oscillospiraceae; genus WRMH01. The sequence goes on along the minus strand of WQSH01000011.1, from coordinate 27,826 downwards.
CAAACCGCGTTATGAGGAATATGATTGTCGGAATGCTGACAATGTCTACAAACACCGCGCCGCACAGGGGAGCTATCATAAATGCCTTAGGCGAACGCAGATTGTATTTTTCGCAGATAGCGCCCATGCACACAACGGCTGTCGCTGCGATGCCAGTGCCCCAGCCTGCAAAACCGCCGGACATAACCCCGCTGTCGTAGTTCTTTCCAAGCGCGCGAAACAGGATAAACACGGTGAATAAAACCAGGAATATAAATTGGACTGCCAAGATTGCGAGCATTGCGCCGGCAAGGTCCACAAGCTCCCAGATGCGCAGATTCATAACTGCCATCGTCAAGAAGATGGACAGGCCTACCTCCAAAATCAGGTTGATAATCCTTGGGTCCATCTTCATCAGTTGCGTTTTGTCGTTGATATTGCGGAAAACTATCGACAGGAACATCGCACCAACGTAGTGGGGGAGTGCAAAGTTTGGAATGTTGAGAAGGCCGACCCAGTGGGCAATCAGCAGCCCGCCTGCCATAAAGACGAAAATCAAGGTAAAGTGAGACAAAAAAGCCCTGACAGTGAACATGCCGGTATTTTCGTCTTTGGAATCTTCCTTCAGTTCAATCGCAACTTCGTCGGTTTTGATAGCGACTTTGTTTCTTCTGATGATAAAGTCGCCTACAGGGCCGCCTGAGAGGTTGCCAAGAATCAAGCCAAGCGTGGCAGCTGCGACCGCGACCGTCGTGGCCCCGTGAACACCCAAATCTTCCGCAACAGGGCCGAAAGCCGCTGCGTTGCCATGGCCGCCGACCATTGAAACAGGGCCTGCCATGACGCCTAGGACGGGGTGAATGCCCAAGAGGGAGGCCATGCCCACTCCAATTGCGCCCTGCGCAATCGACAGCACCCAGCAGGCGATTAGGAACACAATAAGCAAGCGCCCACCGGTTTTGAGCATTTTGAAACTGCCGCTAAACCCTACGCAAGTGAAAAACGCCAGCATAAACGGCAATTGCAGGGTTGTGTCAATGCTTACTGTCATAGCGCCCGTGCCCCTCAGGGCCCAAATTAGGATAGAACAGATGAACCCGCCTATCACAGGTGCCGGAATGCAGAGCCTCTCAAGAACGTTTACCCTCTTACGGATTGCGTAACCCAGCAACAGCAGCGCTCCCGCAAGCGCAACAGCCATCACCATACCAATGTTCAATCGTTGAACGCCATCCACTAACTCGATACTCACAACGCACACTCTCCTTCCATCAATTAGCAGAATTCTTACAGCAACTCGGTTACGCTCACCGTGAATTGCTCGCTATTGGAAGAAACGAAAATCATGCGGTGGCATAAGGCGAATTGGTATAGCCACATAGTACCACATGCTCGATATGTTGGCAAGTGATTTAGCTAAAAATAATTGCGCAAACAGAGTAGATTATGTGAAATGTGCTGCAAAGCGGTTCGCTAGGCGGAGTTTGAGTTGGAAATTGCTGCGTTTAATTAGCGGGATTTTCGCAATATGTGTTGACGAGCCGGAGTATCTCGCTGCGCGTTACTCCCATATTTTCGAGCTTCTGAAAAGCGTGTGCAATTGTGTCGAGGCTTTCCTTGTTTTTAATTGCCTCAAGCACAGAGTCGTTTTTGAGCACATAACTGCCGCTGCCTTTTCGGATCTCAATAGCTTCGACATCTCGCAGCCTGGAATATGCTCGCTTGACTGTGCCCCTTGCAACATCAAGGGACACCGCCAAGTCGCGCTCGGCGGGCAGTTGTTGGCCAACAGAAAGCTCTCCGTGGAGAATCTGGCGCAGGATGCTGTTATAAATTTGCTCGGAAAATGGCGTGCCCCCGTCACGCACTAAGCTTATGCGAAGCGTATCAGGCATGGTGAAAGTCTCCCCTCAAAATCATTTACCACGAGAAATACAACCAATATATTATCATGAAAATGTTCAACTTTCAAATTGGATGTTTGGGATATAGCACATTCCACAAGTATAATTGTCGAAAAAAGCAATGGACTCGGCCGATTAATATTGGTATTATTGCAGTATACCAATTTAGGTTAGCTCAATTAAAGTTCATTTATGAGACCGGAATTATGCTTCGGGCTCTGTATGATTCCCGGGTGGTCACCCGGAAAAATATCTAAAGGAGACTAAGAAAAATGGCAAAACTCGTACAATGTGTCCCAAACTTTAGTGAAGGCCGCGACCAAAAGGTGATTGATCTGCTTGTGAGCACAGCAAGCGAAGTGCCGGGGGTGACCTTGGTGGATCACTCATCCGACACGAGCCACAACCGCAGCGTGTTCACCCTTGTGGGCAGCCCGGAAGGCATTGGAGAGGCCGCCTTCCGGCTCTGCAAAGCTGCAAGCGAGAACATTGATATGACTAAGCACTCCGGGGAGCACCCCCGCATGGGGGCCACCGATGTCATCCCGCTCATCCCGGTCAAAGACTGCACCAGCGAGGAGTGCGTAGAGGTTTGCAAAAAGCTTGCCAAGCGCATTAATGATGAGTTAGGCATCCCCATATTCCTGTACGAAGATGCGTGCACAAGCGAAGAGCGGCGCAACCTTGCCAATGTGCGCAAGGGGCAGTTTGAGGGGATGGCCGAGAAGCTGCTCCTCGAGGATTGGGCTCCCGATTTCGGAGAGAGGAAAATACACCCAACCGCAGGCGTCACTGCCGTGGGCGTCAGATTCCCGCTGATTGCTTATAACGTAAACCTTGGGACCTCAGACATTGAAATCGCAAATAAAATTGCAAAGGTAGTGCGCAGTTCAAGCGGCGGATTCAAATACTGCAAAGGCATTGGGGTCATGCTCGAAGACCGCAACATCGCACAGGTGTCGATGAACATGGTCAATTATGGAGGCACCCCTCTTTACCGCGTCTTTGAAGTAATTCGCATGGAGGCTGAGCGCTGGGGCGTGCCCATAATCGGCAGCGAAATTGTTGGACAGACTCCCGTCAAAGCCCTTACTGACTGTGCTGAGTATTACCTCAAATTAGAAGCGTTCGACTACGATACCCAAGTTCTTGAAAACTACCTTATGGGTTAGGTGGAGGCCGTATGTTGCTTATAGATTACACAATAAAGGGATTTGCCCAAGTGCTGGGTTCCGATGCTCCTGCGCCCGGCGGCGGGTCGACTGCCGCACTAGAAGGCGCCTTGGGCATATCGCTTCTCAGAATGGTCGGGGCTCTGACTGCGGGGCGCAAGAAATACGCTGAGCATGAGGCTTTTATAGCCCGGCTCATTGAGCAAGCCGAAGAAATCCAAACAGAATTCCTCGAAGTTATAGATGAGGACACCAGGGCGTTTAACCAGGTCAGCGCTGTCTTTGAAATGCCAAAAGGGACAGATGAGGAGAAGACCGCCCGCAAGAATGCCATGCAAGAGGCGCTCAAAGCCTGCACGAAGACCCCATACAAAATGATGCAGCTTTGCGACCGGTCGGCGGCCCTTGCGTCCGCAGCCCTAGATAAGTACAACACCAATGCGGCCAGTGACTTTGGCGTAGCTGCATTGAGCCTCAAGGCGGCGGTGCAGGGAGCCTGGCTCAACATACTAATCAACATCGGCGGTATAGACGACGCCGCATTTGTGGAGGAGTACAGGAGCGGGGGGCAAGCCATTCTCGCAAAGGTGCTTCCGGCAGCAGATCACATCTACCAGAGCATAGAGCAGAGTTTGTAAAAAAGGCAAGAGCAAAATGAGGCTGTATCAAAACGGGGAATTGCGTTTCGGTACAGCCTCACGATAGAGAAGGGTGGTATGCCTCTTGAAAATTAAACTCAAATCCGCAGCAACACAGAATTCGTCCGTCTGGGCCGGAGGCACAACAACGGAACTGCTCATCTACCCTGAGGATTCATCCTATCAGGCGCGGGATTTTTTTGTGCGCATTTCAAGCGCCGCCGTTGAGCTGGAGAAATCAGACTTTACAAAGCTGCCCGGGATTACACGCTACATTATGCCATTGCGCGGGAGCATGAAGCTGGAGCACTTCGCACAGGACGACTCCTGCTTCGCGTATGCCGAACTCAGCCCATTTGAAGTTCACCGGTTCGATGGCGGGTGGGGCACAGTCTCCCACGGAGTTTGCACCGACTTTAATCTGATGCTGGCAGAAGGGTGGGGCGGCGGCATGAAAACCCTTGCCGATGGTGATGTAATTGCCTGCGAGCCAAATGAGCTGCTGTGTGTCTACAGTTTAAAGCCGCTCAGCATATTTCTGCGGGACGAAGTGCACGAGCTGCTGCCGGGCGATGCGCTATGTGTGGAAAATTCGGCGGAGCTAGTGCAAGCAGCAACAAAGGGAGGGGACGGCGTTCTTGCTGTGATAGCCAGAGCTACAAAGTCTTATCCGACATTATCGGTCAGCTCAGTGGTAGTTCCCTAGAAAGCCTGGTAGTATGCATTGAGAAGCCTGTACGCTCATCGTAGATAGGGAATTTCGGCTACTGTTACGTTAGCTGACCGAACCATAGAGGAGTGTGCAGGCTTCTCGATGCCGGACTGATAGCAGACACTGAGTAGTAACGTTCGGGATTCAATAACACAAAAAAAACTAAATAATTTGCATTGACAAATGCATGCGCATGTCTTAGAATGTGCGAAATCAATTACGCAATAACGCTGTGGGTAGCTTTTTAGCCCGTAGCGTTTTGTGCTAAGAAGCGGGAAACGCTAAATTCCCAAAATATCAGAGGTGGCCTCCCGCTTTTTTGGATAATATAAACAACCCGCGCTGCTTAAAAGGAGGAGTAAACGTGAAAAAAAGAATCTTGACGACACTTGCCCTGATGCTCTGCGCCCTGCTGGTCCTTGCGGCCTGCAATGGAAATGGAAATGGTAACGGAGGACAGGCGACAGCACCCGCCACAGGTGCAGAGCCTGCCGCAGGTGCGGATGAAAATGGGGATGACGGCTGGGAGCAAGCGCCACTTACCCGCCTAATCATGGTCACGGGCGGCACGGGCGGCATCTACTACCCGTTTGGCGGCGTGCTCGCCGGGGTGGTCAACGCCAGGACCAACCTTCAAATCACACCAAACGCCTCAGAGGCTTCAGTTGACAATCTCGGGCAGTTGGCTTCGGGAGACGCACATGTCGCCATTGCGCAAAACGACGTTATGAGCTATGCATTCTATGGCACGGGCTTCTGGGCGGACGCTGGTCGCGCGCCGGTTCCGACGCTTGCGACGCTTATGACGCTCTATCCGGAGGTTCTGCAGGTCGTTGTAGCAGGCGATTCGGGCATCTACAGCGTTGCAGATCTTGCCGGCAGGCTGGTTTCTATCGGTGGGCCGGGCTCGGGCGTTGAAGCGAACGCTCTTCAAGTGCTGGCCGCATATGGGCTTACTCGCGACGACATTGATGCGGTGCAGCTTGGTTTTGCGCCTTCGGCAGATGCAATGCGCGATGGGAACCTCGACGCCTTTTTCGTGACCTCTGCCGCACCGAACACCGCAGTCTTTGATTTGTCCAGAGCCCGCGACCTGCGCATCATCCCACTTTCCGAGGCGGCTATGACTTCCTTGCTGGGAACCTATGACTTCTATGTGCGCGTGTCGCTCACGGCGGACGACTACGAGTTTTTGACAGAGCCCGTCCAGACCTTGGCTGTGCAAGCAACGCTGGTAGCCACAGTCGATATGGACGAGCAAGTAGCCTATGATATCGTACGGGCTATTTTCGAGGGCAGGGAAGATGTTATTATGGGTCATGCGCGCGGCGAGTACATCTCAGCCGAAAACGCTGTGGCATCCCTCAGCGTGCCGCTCCACCCCGGCGCTGAAAGGTTCTTCCGGGAGATAGGCGCAATTAACTAAGGTGTCCATTAGCAAAAAACGGCTAATCGTGGCGGGCGTGGTTCTTACCGCACTCGCCACAATTGCTTTAAGCTTTCACTTTAGATGGTCGTACCTTGAGCTTACCAATGACCACAGCGGTGCAGTCTTGCTGAGGGCGAGAATTTGCGAAGGCGAGGAGTTTGCGGTTAGCTACATCCATTCTGTCAACATTAGCCCCGTGAAGGAGTTTTATCAAATCCTGCAGGGTAGGATAGTATTGACTGCGATGGAGTTTGAGACTTTCGGAGCAGGCATGCCGACGACGCTTGAAGTGGGGCAGACGCTGACCCGCTTGCCGGAGGGAGGCATGCGCATTGATGGATTTGACCGACCCATATCCGGGCTCCGGTACATGGTTGGGCGTATAAACGAACAAGTACTGCATTTGCGGGCAGAGCAAATCCCCTTGAACACACTGGCTCCGGCGGGGCAGCCGATACATTTTGCCTTTGTATACCTTAACATTTGGCAAAGGCTTGTGCCCTGAAAATAAAGGAGGAAAATTTCATGTCGGATAAAGATAATGAAGATGTTGAAAGAGAAGATGAGCGTAAGCATGATGCAGGAGTGGAGGAAAATCAGGACAGCGACGACGGTGTAGTAAGCGAAGAGGAAATCAAGCGCGTAATGGCACAGTTTGACAAAGGCTCGAACACGCGCCACTTTGTGGGTGTGCCCAAAATTATAGTGCGCTGGATTTGCGTCGCCTTTGCGCTGTTTATGATTTTAATCAACATCGGACGCATAGACTTTTTTGGACTGTTTCAAATTAATCTGCTGTTACCGCCGCAAGCCCACCTTTCAGCTTTTGTGGGGCTTGTGGTTTTTTTCACCTTCGCATTGTTCCCAGCCAGCAGAAAAAATAATGTCAAAGTAAACCACATACCTTGGTATGACGTGCTGCTTGGGCTTGTCGGGACAGCCTGCTTTATGTATCACGCTTTTAATTTTGACGCCATAATCAGGCGCGGGATGACGTTTACGCAAATGGAGTTTATCATCGCCATCATCGGCATTGTGATTCTCTTTATCGCCTGTCACCGCGTGCTGGGGACTCCTCTTATGGTGGTCGTCGGCGTATTTATACTCTACTTCCATTTTGGCTGGATTATCCCGGGGCCGTTCGGGCATCCCGGGCGTTCGTGGGAGTTTATTTTCACTCGCCTGTTCTATGGCGTGGAAAATGGGCTCCTTGGCATACCAACCAGGGTCGCATCCTCGTTCATATTCGTTTTCCTAATATTCGGCGCCTTTTTGGAAAAGACAGGCATCGGGCAGTTTTTTATCGACCTTGCAAACGGCATTGCGGGCAGAGCCGCCGGGGGGCCTGCCAAGGCGGCTGTCATCGTGTCAGCCCTGGAAGGCATGATTTCCGGAAGCTCCGTCGCCAATACGGTGGCGTCGGGCTCGTTCACCATCCCGCTCATGAAGCGGCTGGGGTACAACAAGAATTTTGCCGGGGCTGTCGAGGCTGCGGCGTCCACCGGTGGGCAGCTTGTGCCGCCGATTTTGGGTGCAGCCGCCTTTCTTATGGCAGAAATAACGGGAATCCCATATACGCAGATAGCCCTGGCGGCGCTCATTCCCGCAATTCTATACTTTGCGTGCGTCTTTGCCTCAGTACACTTCGAGGCGAAGAAGATGGGCATGAAGCCGATGCCTGCGGATGAAATCCCGAAGGTCGGGCGCCTGATAGCTCAAAAAAGCCATTTGATGCTGGGCATTGTCGCTGTTATCGTATTCCTCTCAATGGGTTATACCCCGACACGCTCCGCAATGCTCGCAATTCTGGTTTCAATAGCAGTCAGCATGTTCCGCAAGGATACGCGGCTCACGCCAAAGTCTTTTTTCGACGCTCTGGAGACAGGGGCGCGCAATACCATCGGCATCGGCGTTGCTTGCGCTATGGCGGGCTTGCTTGTTGGGGTCGTGACTATTTCGGGGCTGGGGATTGTATTTCAGGATGTTATGCTGTCGGTGGCAAACTATATAGGCAATGAGACGCTCAGGCTGCTGGTGGTGCTGTTTTTCACCATGCTCGCGTCGCTAATATTGGGCATGGGAGTGCCCACGACTGCGAAGTATGTTATAATGGCTACGGTGACTGCCCCGATTTTGGTCAGAATGGGCGTGCCCGTGCTGGTCGCCCACATGTTCGTGTTCTATTTCGGCACCGATGCCGACATCACGCCGCCCGTGGGGCTTGCGTCATACGCCGCCGCAGCTATTTCAAGGGGTTCGCCCTTGATGACGAGCGTAATTGCGACTCGCTTGGCAATTGCGGCCTATATAGTCCCTTACATTTTTGTGTTCAACCCCCAGATATTGTTTATCGACGCCACAGCTTTTGATATCACAAAAATCATAATCACCGGTATGGTGGGCATAATTGGGGTCGCATCTGCGCTGTCAGGGTACTTGTACGGCCCGATGCAATGGTGGCACCGCATCGTGACCCTCGCCGGGGGACTGTTACTGATAAACCCCAGCTGGCCAACTGTCATTTCGGGCGTCGTCCTGGTTGCGGGGGTTGTGCTGCTGCAAAAAGCCCGTCCCGTTTCCCCGCGCATGGCGTAGTAGGAGGAAAACCTGTTATGGTGCTTAACTGTAAAAACGTTACTAAGAAGTATGGCAGAAGGCTGCCTATTGTCTTGAGCATTCCAAGTCTGGATATTATAGGAGGCGGGTTTTTTGCCATTGTAGGGCAGGTAGGCGCCGGGAAAAGCACTTTGGCCGAAATCTTGGCGGCAGAAAGCAAGCCGACAACCGGGGAGTGCGTGTTCAACGGCATAAATATTCATAAGAAGCGCAATAAGTATTCCTGCGGGCATGTGCCCCAGGATATGCAGGCGGCGCTGTCAAAGCAGGGGCGCAATTTCCCGCCGGACTGGACGCTTTCAAGGCTTCTTGACGAGCTTGTTGGTGCAACGCCCATGTCAGATGGCAGAATCGTTGACGCCACTTATGCAAAGATGATGACGAGGACGGTGGGTCTTGATGAGGCCTTGGGCATCCCGGTTGCGGGGTTTTCCGTCGGGATGAACAAGCGCCTCGGCATCATGCTGGCGCTGTGGAGCGTCCCTGATGTGGTTATTTTGGATGAGCCTTTTACGGGGCTTGACCCCGAGATAAGAGAAAATCTGACTTCGCACCTGGGCTTTTTGGCCAAGTCGCGCATTGTCGTCATGACCACGGATATCATCGAGGATGTAGAGGCCATTGCGTCGCAAGTGATTGTTTTGAAAAAGGGCGAGATGATGTTTTGCGGTACGGCAGGGGAGTTTACAAAGGAAACAGACGGGGACATGAAGGCGGCGTACGCATCGTATATGGATTTTGAGGTTACAAAGGTATAGAGCCTGGCGGGGCATCGGTTAGAGGTTTATAGTATAATGAAAACACTGATTATCTTCTATTCTTACAGCGGAAAGACAAAAGCCATCGCCCAAGAACTTGCAATCAAGGAGTCTGCCGAACTTGAGGAGGTTAAAGACCGCAAGTGTCCCCATAAGTTGAAGGCTTACACATCCGGGCTGCTGGCTGCAATTCGCGGCAGGTCGTGGCCTATTCAGCCGTTGTCTGCGGAGGTTGCGAAGTATGATCGGCTTGTGTTGCTTTCTCCTGTGTGGGCAGATAACCCGCCCCCGGCTTTCAATTCCGTGCTTGGATTGTTGCCGGAAGGCAAAACTGTGGCGGTGAAAATGATATCCGCAAGCGGCAAAAGCAATTGCAAAGAGCGGCTGGAAGCTGCGATTAGAGCAAAGGGAGGAATCTGGGAGAGCTTCGAGGATGTGAAGGCATGATGACTTTGACGAAATCTGCCAAATCAAAATGAGTCGTAACTGCTCAGTACCCCATGCGTCATTTAAGTGCGTAGTAGCAGAATCCAGTATCTCAGCACTTAAGTTAAGCCAGTTGGGGAGCGGCCTCCGGCGGGTCACTTTTCTGCTTGTGCAGAAAAGTAACCAAAAGACACGCAAAGGGGGTGTCCCCCCTTGGAACCCCCGGCTCGCTAACTCGCTGCGGCTCGAACAGAGCTCGCCTAGGACGAGGGATGGGTGTAGACAACTTGCATATACGTAAGGCGATGCCTGAGCTGCTTTCTAGCACTGCGAATTTTGAGAAAATATTTCTCAAAATTCGCAGTGGTTTTTGTTTGGGAATTCACGTATACTGTGAGCCACAACAGTTGTGCCGCTCGGTACTAAGGAGCGCAGGAACAAATGAAAGGGGTAATATTACTATGAAAAAAGCAATCAGAGGCATCGCATTGAGTATCCTCTTGGCCGTAGTTGTTGCGGCAGCGCCAGCCCCCGCAGCGCAGGGTTATGGACTTGATTTTATCAGCCAACCATGTTTGGTGAGCCCTTTGGATGTGTATCCCCGCAAGGGCATCAATGGCTGATGTCAATCCCAAAGTTTCTTTTCACTATACTTTGAGTTATCTGAATCGAAGAGTTTTTTTCATATTTATCAAACATAACAAACCCGTAGTAAGCCAAGGCGAAATAGGACAAGCTTACTTCCATGTCGCCCAGCATCATCAAGTTGTATGCTTTGTTGCCTGCAAATGATGGAAGCTCAAGCAATCGCCCCCTGTTGCGCTCAAATGCCGCAGCCGTCTCGATTACGTCCAGAGCCTCCCTGCGTCGGTTTGATTTGCCCAGGCAAGAAGAGTAATTAAACATGACAGCCGCATACAGACGTGCCTTTTCAGACTCGTCCACGTAGCGGCTGTTTAGGTTATCGATGAGCGCCGAATAAATTTTGGCAGCCCGGTCGTTTTCTTCCATATCTACATAATGCCCTGCAAGATTATTTATGATTCCGGCCTCATCCAAGGTCAGCGGGTATCGCTTGATTTTGTCCTCATCAAAATCTGGACAAGTTATATGCAGAGCCTCGAGGAGCTTGGCTTCGATTTCCGGAATAGGCTCCTTGCAGCTGTCGGCAAAAACAAACGCTTCAATCATTTTTACAAATTGCAAGTTAGCCCGGGATTTGTACGCCTTGTACGACTTCAGCTTCTCAAGCAGCTCCATCGCACTGTCATACTTATACTGCCTCACCAGCAACCGGATGGCGTCGCGCAGCTCCCTGGCTTCGAAGTCCTCTTTATTTAGGAAGAAATTGCAGTACAGTAGCGGGTCCCTGCCCAATCGCTCCAAAATCGGCTCTAGGTAGTGCATATGCCCTTGGACTTCGTTTTTCTCAATTTTCCCCAGGTTTGCCGTGCTGCAGATGCCTTGGCTGAGCTCTTTCAGGCTCAGCCCGGTCTCTTCCCTCATGATGCGAATCATGTCCCCCACGGTTTTTCCGGCAGTTACCCCGCCGTGCGCATAGGGTAGCCTTTGGCTCGGAGCTATGTCCAGCTTCTCCATGCCGCGCAGTTCGTACGTAGCTTCATGTTCCGATTGGGTCTTGGCCAGCACGTCCAAGGCCTTCTCTTTTTCGCCCAGCAGCATGAAGCCTGCGAATGCCATTATGAGTAGCCGCCCGCACTGCTCCGTGCGGCCTAGCTTCAACAAGACTTCCATTTTTAGCAGCAGAAGCTCGGGGGTGTCCTTCCCCAAGCAGCGCATGGCGGAAACATCGAGCCCTGTCTCGCAAGCTTCCAATGCTGCGGCGTAGTCGCCGTTTTGCATATGGAAGTCGGCCAGGGAGTGCAGCATTGGCAGCACCCGCCTATCTCGTTCCCGCTCTCCTATGGGCAGGCGACGCAGCCCGCTGTAGGTGTCCTCAAGCATCTTTATCGCTTCGGCCAGGCGCCCTTTTTGGGCATAGAGCCTGGATAGGGTGTGGAATAGCTCTGGCTCCTCAAAAATCAGCACCTTGCTCCCGGGGCTGCTCCCATCAAATCCATCAAAGGTCTGCTCCAGCGCCTCAGCCACCAGGGGGATGATATCGTCTGCCTGTTTTTCTTGCAGTTCCATCAATCTTGCCTGCTGGCTCAAAAAGAACTGCCTGTTTATTGCGCCGCCAAAACCCTCAAGGTTGGAAAGTTCACCAAACAGCTCCTCCGCCATATGAAGGTCTCCGCTGTCCAAAGCCTGAATCAGCCTGTAGCGCAAAACGTAGGCATCCAGGGGTTGTCCGTCCAAGTGCGGACAAATAAGCTCGTCCATTGGTGCGCTTAATGCATCCATTACCACCTTTAAGGAATCCGTCCTTGGCAGCTGTTCGCCTTTTTCGATGCGGTAGAGCTCGGGGGCATAGCATGAAAGCTCGTCCCGAAGCTTTTCTTGCTGCCACTGCTTGCGCTGCCGAAGCTCGGATATAAGTTTTCCGGTGTATATGCGCGCCATGCAATCATCTCCCTTTTTTTGGTGACGAATTTTATCGCATAATACTCTGCATGTCAATGAATAATTTGCGCTGTTTTTGTAATTTTTCCTGCGCTGCTTTTCTCCACACTTGGCAGGGCTGCGCAAGAGCTGCTTTTCAGCCATGCGATTCTTGAGAAAATATTTCTCAAGAATCGCAGTATACATCAACCGAAGAGCATGATAATATGGACTCGCCGAGCACATGATTTCAAAAAGCAAGGAGCATTCTTGTGAAAGTTTCAAGATATAACTTCGCCCACGTAGAGGAAGCATCGCACAATAGTCAGGTCGTAATCTATAACTCTAGGACAGGTGCGATGGCCGCACTTGAGCCTGACAAGTATGCCGATTTTAAAAAATTTGAGGAGAATGGAATCTGCATTGGCGACACTGAATTTGTTGAACAATTAATGTACTGCGGATTTCTGATTGACGATGATTTTGATGAAATCAACCACATCAAAGCCAGTTTACATGCAAGCAGGTATAATAATTCGGTTATGTCCTTGACTATTGCGCCTACGATGGCTTGCAATTTTGCGTGTGCATACTGTTTTGAAAACGGCATTGATCGCAATGAGGAAATGTCTGAGGACACGATGAAAAGGCTTGTCAATTTTATTGAAGCAAGAGCCAGCCATTTGGATGAGCTGCACATAACTTGGTTTGGTGGAGAACCTCTGCTAGCCGTGCCGCAACTCGAAACAATTTCAAGACATGTGATTGAAATATGCAAGGCAAATAATGTGAAATACACATCGATAGTTGTTACAAATGGGTATTTATTGACCCAGGAAAATGCGAATAAACTTATGGATTGCGCTGTTAGCAACGTTCAAGTAACAATTGATGGCGGCAAAGAACTCCATAACAGTAGGCGCCCACTGGTTGATGGAAGTGGCACTTTTGAAAGGATAATTCAGAACGTGAGTTTGGCAAAGCACATAATACCTATAACTATAAGAATCAATGTGGATAACGAAAATCACACATGTTTAGGCGAGGTAATGAATGTGTTTAATGTAATCTCCATTGAGTCAAATAATTTAAGGAGGAGCAAAAATATGAAGATTCTAGTAAAGCCTGCTGACGATGCAATCACTCCAATGGGTTGCGTAATCAAACTCCCGACTATCTGCATACTTTTTTGGTAATCGCACACGTTTCCGTACCCGACGCTGAGTCGGGTACGGAAAGATAAAAGGTCGCTATGCGATGAAGCCCTTAAAGCTGCGGCCTGCAATAGCCAGTGCGGAGGAGATTGATGGGTTGAAGACATTTTTTATGACCTTACATAAAGCCGACCTAAAGTATCGCCGGTTTATGCTCTTTTTTATTTTGGCATCAATACTTGCAGCCGTAATGACCATATTGACGGTTCGCGCCCAAGGCGAAATGGGTCAGGTCGCTCTGTATGGAGATGTTGAGGCTTTGGTTCGCTTATTGGGACTTGTTTCCGGCATTATGATTATCAGAGCCATTAGTGCTGCGATGACAATTCTGCACATGAGCCGCTTTTCGGCAAATGGAGGGTATGGCTTGCGGAAATATTTTGTCAACTATTTTTTGCGCACCCCGCTGAAAGCCGTTGAAGATGTAGGCAGCGGAGAGGGCATGTCTATTTACGTAAACGACATCCCAAAGGCTCAGGCACTGATATCATCTGATGCTATGGGCCTATTTTCTGATGCAGCATCCTTCGCAGCCGCACTTGTGTTCCTTCTCATGATAAGCCCGATGCATACAGGCATATTGCTAGGATCTGCCGTCGTATTAATGGGGGTAATGGTTTTGTGCTCTGCGCCGATTAACAAGCTGACCGAAATCCAGTCGAAAAAATCTGCCGAGTTCAATGCCGTTGTAAAGGATGCTTTGCAAAACATACCCGCTATAATGGCCTATAGTATGGAGGAGGCAGTAGAAAAACGCTACATGATGGCATACGACGAATATTATGTTGTCACAAAAAAGCAGGCAAAAGCGATGTTGCCTATGGCAGGAATTGCTTTTGTATCCACATTTGGGCCATTAGCTGTTATAACTGCTGTCATGGGCTTTGCCGTTGTAAATGGAGCCATGACTTTAGCCGAATTCATTTCGTTTTCTGCCACAATAATGATAGCTGTGGAGGGCATAACCGGCATCTCAAATAGGATAGGGCAGATTGCTTCATCTGCGGCCGGAGCTAAACGCTTAAATGACAATTCCGCACAAGCGTTGGAAGATTTGCACGCAGGCGAGCGTGCCGATGAGCTGGGCAGGGTGGATATATCATTGAGCAATGTGGCTTTTTCGTACGGAGACAGCACTGATTCCGCCACAGTCATAGATGACGTCAGTTTTGATATCCTGCAAGGCCAGCGAGTAGCCATTGTGGGAAGCAGTGGGAGTGGCAAGTCCACTCTGCTAAAGCTTTTGCTGGGCATCCATGAGCCTAGCTCCGGCAGGATTGCTATTGGCGGCAAGGATATTTCCAAAATCGCAAAAGACAAACTACGCAGCATGTTTGCTTATGTTCCGCAAGATAGCTTTCTTTTTCCCGAATCCATTATGAGCAATATAACGCTTGGCTGCGAGCCTCCCGATATGGATAGGTTTGAGAAAGCCTGCTCTGATGTGGGCGTGCTGGACTTTATAAGCAACTTGCCGGATAAATGGGATAGTACACTGACAGAGTTTTCAGAGAATATCTCAGGTGGGCAGCGCCAGCGGATTGCAATGGCAAGAGCCTTTTACAAGGGTTCGCCAATTTTTCTTTTTGACGAGGCGACAAGCGCTCTCGATCCGATTACAGAAACAGAAGTTCTTGCCAGGTTTATCGATGCAACAAAAGGAAAAACAGTTGCAATGGTAACGCATAGGATTAAATCCATCGTTGCGTGCGATGTAATTGTCGTTATGGATGAGGGGAAAGTGGCAGGAGTCGGAACACATGAGAAGCTGCTGGCTGAAAATGCTGTCTATCGCAGCATGCACGAAGCTGAGCAACGGCTCAGAACGGAGGGGGAACAGTGGATGGCGCAAAAAATTTAAACTCACGCAATGTAGTGAAAAGCGATAGACAATATATACTTAGGATGTTCAGATTCATGAAGCCATATGCACTGCCATATGCAATCAGCCAGTTTGTATATATCGGACAGGGCTTTGCCATACAATTCATTTTGGCTCTTTTTACCGGCAACATAATGGCTGCGATTATGAATGCAAACGCATCTATGATAAACGATGCTATACTCGCATTTGCTACAATGGCTCTCACTTTTTTTGTTGTGCTGGGCATATGCATATATGTGAACATAATTGTTACCGAAAAAGCCATGCTGGATATGAAGCGAAGCCTCTTTCGCGCCTTCATGAGGAAAGGTATCGAAGACACTTCACACAGCGGAGAAAGTATAGCTGCTATCAATACTGATGCAGATGCTGCAAATGGAGTCTTTCAGGGGTCTTTGTCCGCATTTCTTAACTCCGCTTTCACTATTATAGCTTCTCCAATTGTCATTTTCGCAATTGACTGGCGTTTGGGGGCTGCGGCATTTGTCGTCGGGCTAGTTTCGCTTGCCGCTCAGCACCGCTTTGCAGCCCCCTTAGCTAAAATAAGCGAAGGGAAGCTGTTGGAAAATGGAGAAAGTCTGAAAGTTATTGGCAATATGTTCAGTGGCGCAATGTCAGTCAGGGCGTACAATGCGCAAGAAAAAGTGCATTCAAATTTTGAGCGACACAATAAGCTTATGAAAATGCTGGATTTCAGACAGGCCTTTATCAGTATGTGGCAAGGAGTGTTCACCACATTGCAGGGCTGGCTTAGCTTGATTGTGGTGTTTGGTTTTGGCGGCTGGCTGGTTGCAGTGCAGAGCCTTGCGTTTAATCAGCTCATGGTGTCGGCAGGTATGTGTGCTGCCTTGATATCAGCTATCGGCAAAATCGGTAAGCTATATGCCGACTTGCAGCCTTCAATCGTAGGGGCAAAGAGGGTTTTTGCTGTTTTAGATAACTACAGTCACCACGGAAGCTGTGCAAGCTCAAATAATTCATGCGGAATCGCGTCGTCCGATAACTACACACTGTGTTTGGAAAACTTAAGCTTTAATTATAAAGGTTCGGGCGAGGGCGCTCTAAAAGACATAAATTTAGTGATTGAGGAGAACAAAAAAATCGCCATAGTTGGCGAATCCGGCAGTGGCAAGTCCACGCTGTTGAGGGTCATCGTCGGATTATATCAGCGTGAGGATTTGGTGCTGCGTATAGGAAGCACGCTCTGCAGCCAAGTTCCGATACAAAGCTGGCGAAAAAATTTTTCCTATGTCGACCAGTCCTGCAATCTGTTTAATTTGTCGGTAAAAGAAAACATCACGCTCGGCAGCCCCGAGGAACTGAGAGACGACCAGATTATCGCTGCTGCAAGGCGGGCAGTTGCACACGATTTCATTCAAGCATTGAGCAGTGGATACGACACTCTCTGTGGAGAAAAGGGCGATTTGATTTCAGGGGGACAAAAACAGCGTATCGCTATAGCCCGGGCGCTTGTTAAAGGTGCTCCAATAATTGTTTTTGACGAACCTACCAGTGCCTTAGACAAGGAAACAGAGGCGCAGGTAATGGCAACTATAGATACTTTGCGCAATGATCACACAATACTCATAGCCACTCACAACTTAGAAAATGCCATCAATGCAGACAGCATAGTAGTGCTAAATAAAGGTGCAGTGGCGGAAGTCGGAACCCATCAAGAGCTAATGGATGCGAAAGGAGAGTATTGCCGCCTTTACGCTCGGAGCACTTATAGCTACGATGCTGAATGAATCGCATTCCTTTGTACCTATAATTGCGAGCGCTAGCATTTAATGTGTTCATAGAATCAGGCCTATGCGGAAAAATTGTATGCTCACAAAATGACCTGGCCGCTATGAAAGAAAGGATTGCTTATGACGTTTCGGAGTGCTTTGAAGATGCTGAAACCGTACCGCTCGCAGATGGCGGTTATGATGGCATTAGCTGTCGCTCTCTCGGGAGTGTTTGCCATATCGCCATTTGTCAGTCGGAGCATGGTTGACGATGGGTTGCTCATGGGTGAGATAAGAGTGGTAGCGACCCTGGTTGCGCTGCTGATAGTGCTCCACCTAGCTGCGCAGCTCATTGAATATTTGCAGCGCACGCTGGAAATCAGTATTTCTAACGATTTGAGCAAAAAACTGAAAACCGAAGCATTCGAACATGGTTTGAAGCTCAAACCGCACCATTTCAGGGAACACGGATTCTATAAAACTGTCGGTGATGCACTTTATGATATCACAAATATCATGAGTATTGCGAACACAAGCTTCATTTCGATTTTTGTTACCGTTTTCAGGTGCTTAGGCGCATTAGTTGGGTTAATTATACTTGACTGGAGGCTGTCAATTTTTGTCGTTGTAATTGTGCCGATAAAACTGTGGATAAACCAAGTAATGCGGAAACGCGTTAAGAAAAGCAGCGAGCAGCTGATGGACGACAATAAAGACTATAACTCGTGGTTTTCAAGCATATTGTCCGGAGTTATAGATATTAAGCTTTGGAATTTAGAAGGGAAAGTTGCGGGGGAATATGCAGACCATGTTCAGGCAATCAACAAATCCGGCAAGAAGCTTGCTCTGAACATGGCAAAAGAAAACTTATTCGTTTACAGCTGGGAATATGCGTGGATGCAAGGAGTGTATATACTAGGCGCATTTTTTATAATAGGGGACCAGCTCACCTTTGGTGGCCTGGTTGCATTTGTTTCGTTCGCAAATTATGTGCTCTCTCCAATAAATATCATTATGTCACTTAGAATAATCTTAAACCAGATTGCCCCAAGCGCAGAGGGGCTGAAACGATTCTATGAGCTTGAAGAAGAAAACTATGTTTCAACTCTGCCATTTGCGGAGGACGTATCGACCATTGAGTTTAGGGACGTAAGCGTCTCTTATGAGGGGCGTGATGTGCTCAAGAATGTGAACTTTCATGTCAAACGCGGTGAGAAGGTTGCAATTATCGGGGACAATGGTAGCGGAAAGTCAACGATTATCAACTTGCTGCTGAGGCTGCAAGAGCCGACCGGTGGGTGCATTCTGATGGATGGGGCTTCCGTCGAGCACTACAATATCGAAGATTACCGCCGGAAGTTCAGCGTTGTGTACCAAGCTGTGCATTTATTCAAGGGGAGCGTCAGAGAGAATATAGCGCTCGACGAAAAATTAGGGGCGGAGTTTGCTGAAGATAACCTGCTGAAGTTCTGCACAGAGGCAATAGAGGGCTGGGAGAATCAATATGAGACTCAGGTGGGGAACGACGGCGCAAAGCTTTCGGGAGGCGAACGGCAGAAAATCGCACTTCTGCGGGCATTGCATCGCAAGTCAAAGATTCTTATACTGGACGAGCCGACTTCAAACTATGATAAGGAGTCCGAGGGGGCATTTCACGAGTTCATCCGCAGGAACGGCGACTATGATTTTTGTTTCATCGTGACGCACCGAAGAGATGGCCTCGATTATGCGGACAGGGTGTTGGAGGTTGCGTATGGAGAGGTTAAGGATTCGATTATATGAAAAAACAATCAAAAACGCTGTTTTTTCAAAGCTGTGTCCGGTAATTGATTTTTTGACCTGTAGAGTGTATGTTACCGCCAAACCCGAGGCATATGTTTTTTGCGGCTTCGCTATTTTTCACGGCAAAGCCGGCTATGTCGTCTACTCCATAGCGGCGCAGAATCGGCGTGACCGTCGATGACGAGCCGATAATGGTTACGTGAGCGTTTTTGCATAATTTAAGAAAACGTGGCAGAGATTTTTCCACAATTGTATAGGCGGAGATAACAACATAGTCGCTATCGGGAAGCAGATAATCTGCCGCCTGCTCGGGGTAGTCGCCATCTCTCGGATAGAATTTTTCCACTACAGACAGATTGCATATGGGTGCGAGAAGCTGGTCGATGAGTGGAAAGTGCCCTATGGTCGTGACGGTTTTCCCTTTCATCTCACGCTGGAGCGCAATGAATGGGTCTGCGGAGCGGTCCTCAACATGCGCCGCATCCGGTATGTCGAGCCCCAGCGCCCGCAGATGTGCGGTATCGTTGTACCATGCATTTATCGCTGCGAGCCCAAGCCCGGCTTCCTCAAAAGACCACGATTTTATACACTCCGCAAGCTCACGCAGCGGCATCCCAATGGATTTGCCGGTCATCATGGGTTCGCGCCATGTTTCGGCCGCCGCGCTGGTTATGCCAACACCAACGCCTGAGCGCACATAGGTGCCTGACACACCGCAGGCCATATCGTCTACGGTTGCATCTTGCGGTATGCCCGCAATCAATTCATCATAAAGTTCCCACATAATCAATAATCCTCCAATCGCTGACCTGCACGGAGCCTCGTCCTGGCGCTTCCTAGCAGCTGATCTATTTTTTCAAGTTTGCGCAAGCTTTCTTTTTCTTGTTGTGATGTTTTATGTATTTTGAAAATACCGCCGTTTTGGATGATGACTCGCATATCTGCGCTGAGGGCAAGCAAGGGGTCGTGGGTTGAGATAAGCACCACCTTTTCACGCTTTATAAGAATATCAAGCGCTTTGTGGCGGTCTACACCCGCATTTTCTATCTCGTCAATCAAGACGATGGGCGAAAGGGAGATATACGCACAGTCTGCAATCATCAGTGCGCGCGACTGACCTCCTGATAATTGCGTGACCTTTGTATTTAGCGTAAAGCTTTCCCCTGCAAGGCTGTTTGCGCACTCAAAGCATTCGTGTATAAGTGATACTTCGCCACTGCGCGAGCGGCTTTTCAAGTGCATTTCCAAAAATTCAGCAACTGAGACGTCCATGACAAAATTCATATTCTGCGATAACTGTGCAACAAGCTTGCCCTCCAGCCTAAACCGCATTTCTTCGTCGGCTTCCGCACCGTCGATAAGTATGCGGCGCTTTGTCGGCGTATCGCCCTGTGCAAGACACTCTATATCAGAGAGCAAACGTGATTTGCCGGAACCGGTCGGGCCAACCACTGCCACAACTGAGCCGGGCTTTAGCTCAAGCCGCTCATTTTCCGTATTGCCGTCCTTATCCCTACCGCCGATAATTGTGAGCGATGAAATATCTCTTATCGCATCAGCGGCGGTCATCGTCCGCAGGAAAGACGCAAGCTGCTCCGGTATCTCAAATCGTCTTAACCCAAACTCTTCAAGCCAGTCTTCGCTGACAACAAGCATAGCGTCGTCCAATGTTTTATCCGAAGGCAGGGGCGGGAGGTTGAGGTTGTGAAAAAAGTCGTGCGTGACTGGATACTCCGCAAGCAGCTGGCCTACTGTCCTTGATGCGATGGTTTCAAAAAAAATGTCAGTCATTGGAGCCTCCGTCATCGATGTGAAAATCAATCTTCCGCATCATACCCATCTGGTATGACTCTCCTATGCGGATTTCGCCCGTGCAATATGAACATGCGGCTACAGGCATCGAAAACCGCAGGCGAGCGTCGTTTAATGTTGCAGCGCTGCGCGCACCCGATGCAAGCTTTGAAAGCATAAATGCGCCCTGCCCGGTTATGCCGTTTACAAACAATATCTGTGCTTCGCCATTTGTCTGCCGAACGCTCCATGCAAAAATCTCGCGCTCAGCCTGCGATACGATGTCGCCTTTTGTAACTACCACAACATCAGCAAATTTAAGCATCGGCCCTATCTTCCGCGGCGTGTGGACGCCTGATAAGCAGTCCACGACACATACGCTCATTATGCCTACTATGTGCGGGCTGCATCTGTTGCACAGGCCCGCACTTTCAACCACAAGATAGTCAAGCTTCCTGTCAAGGCCCCATTTAACACCATCCTCCACGTTGCTTACAAAGAAATGGTCAGGGCAGAACTTTCCTGAAAACCCGACTTCGACAGGGATTTTTGCCTCATCATACCGCGCCTTGTCGAATGTCGTCAGGCAATCAAATTTTATTACACCGAGCCGTCCGTCAAGGTTCTCGGCAAGATGGGTTATAACTGCCGTCTTGCCCGATGACGGCGGCCCGGCGATGGTAATTATTTTCATAGCATTCTCTTTTCTCCGACAATTTTTTGCTCATGGGAGGATTTGCGTCACTAAAGTGTACTAATCATTCGCACAAACCCTCCTGGCGATGCAGCTTCGGGGCAAGGCAGGCATAACGGCCTAGTTCCGAGATTTCCAGTACTCGCAGCGGGGTTTTGTAGATATCTGTTAAAAGATCCTCTTTTAAGCTTTCTTCCGGCGGGCCTGAAACCATGTATCCATCGGGGTGCATAATGGTGCAAATCCCGCCAAGCTGAATGGCGTGCTCAGGATTGTGTGTTGTCATTATGATGGCATATCCCGAATCAGCCATTTTTCTGACAAGACGCAGTACTTTTTGTTGGTTTCCAACATCCAAGGCTGAGGTAGGTTCATCGAAGAGGATGATTTTTGGTTTTTGAGCAATAGCTTTCGCAATTGTGACTTGTTGCTGTTCCCCTCCGGAAAGCTGAGTAAATATTCTATTTGAAAAGGCTGTTATGCCAATATCAGCCATAGCCTCTTCCGCATCCGCATAGTCCTCCTCACTTGGCTTTCCAAACATAGAAATACGCGGCGCACAGCCCATGACAACAAAATCCCTCACGGTAAAGTCAAATACAGAATGAACCTTTTGCGTAACCAGTGTAACAACAGACGCCAGTTGGCGTTTGCTGTATTGTTCAATGGGTATGCCGTCTATATGGGTAGTGCCTGACTGCGGCGTTTTTATGCGGCAAAGGCAATCAAAAAGTGTTGATTTACCAACGCCGTTAGGCCCTAACACAGTCATTACGTCCCCCGGATTTAAGCTAAAGGATACATTCTTCAAAATCATCTTATCGGGGGTATACCCAAAAGAAATATTGTCTACAGAAAGCAACACGGAAACCATCCCTCCTTTTTCATATCATTCAATCCTCGCCCGTTGCTTATAAATAAGTGCAATGAAGAACGGTGCGCCAATCAAGCCTGTAAGAACACCAAGCGGAATTTCCGCCCTTGTTAAATTTCTTGCAACGGTGTCCACGATGAGCATAAATATTGCGCCTGTTAAGCAACACGCGGGTATGAGTTTTCTGTTATCAACGCCTACCAGCATTCTACTGAGATGAGGCATGGCTATACCGACCCAGCCTATCGTACCTGCGATGGCCACGCTTAATACAGCTAACATCGTGGAAGCCACAATAGCTATGCACCTGTACAGCTTAAAATCCACGCCGACTAAAGCCGATTGCGTCTCTCCCAAAGACATGACATTTATCCACCATGATATGCCAATAAGAGCAATCAGGCTTATTATCATGGGTAAGGACACCGCCATAACTTCACCATATCTAACGCCGGAAAGGCTGCCCATCTGCCAAAAAACAATGGCCGGAAGGGCGGTGTCCGGGTCAGCCACATACCTGATAATAGACATTATTGAGCTAAAGATTCCCGACACAACTATGCCTGACAGGATTAAAATGGTAGTGCTGCTATTGCGCAACATTTTTGGTATTGATGTAGTAATCAAAACGGCGACAATTCCAAAAACAAAGGCGAATAGTTGAACCATATTAAACGATAAGTTCAAGATTATAGCGAGCGCAGCACCGATGCTCGCCCCGCTCGAAACCCCCAGAAAGTCCGGCGAAACCATAGGATTCCGAAAAATCCCCTGATATGTCGCGCCCGCAGTGGCCAGAGCCGCTCCAATCAGTATAGCTGCAGCAATCCGCGGCAAGCGTATTTGAAATAGAATTACTTCCGCTACCGGCCCCCATGTGGGTTCTATTGGGAATATTCTGGATAACAAGATATTCACAACTTGAGTTGGGGATAGCTGGTATTGGCCTAAGAAAAATGCAACAAACATAAGCGCAAACAAAATCCCGGCTAAAATTATCATGAGCAATGGGTAGGGCAGCTTTCTTTTATCCGCTTGCTTCATTGTGTCACTTCTCCCGTTTATTGTATCCCGCCCCTTATAGGGGCGGATACAAGCTTGTTTAAAATCCTAAGAATTCTCTTGAAATCTCCATGCCGTATAGCAAGTAGTAAAACTCAAGGACTGCAGTTTCCAATTCCTCGTCGGAGATGAGGTCGGGATGCATGATATGCGCCGCCCACATCACAGCCAGACCGCTGCAAATTGACGCCGTGTCCCACCAATCGTTCGGGGACGGGAACCTGAATACATTGCCGTTTTGAATCGCCTGTAAATGCGCGAACCGTTCCTCTGCCAAGACCTCATCAACCGATATAGCGCCGCCCCAAGCGGTGATGAATATGTACTCCGGATCCCACGCTAACATCTGCTCAAGCCCGACATCCACATGCGACCTGCCCTCTACATCCGCAGCAACATTCTCGGCTCCGGCCATGACAATTATCTCGGCTTGTAGCTGACCATTAGAATGCACACTACTAACGCTGTTTCCTAAAACTACAGCCGTGGGAGTGTGTTCAGCGCCTACAAGTCTCTCGGCGACAACGTTTATATGCCCCTGAAACGCTTCCGCTACGGCAGCGGCATGTTCTTGCCGATTAAAAACAGCGCCCAGTATCTCCACAGTTTCCAGAATTGAATCGACACATTGCGGGTGTATTGCCACAGCCGGGATGTCAAACATGTCCATGTATGGTACTGTTGTATCATAGCGCCCCGACGGGAATATAAACACGTCCGGCAAAAGCTCGCCCAGAACCTCTAAATTGAAAGCCCCGGCGCCGCCTCCGCCTGTAACGGTGGGCAAGTCCGCAATGTGCGGCGCAATTAAATCGAAAATGGAATTGCCTCCTCTGCCCGTTGCGACCACATCAACGCCGCCAATGGCTGCAGCCATACTCTGTGAGGGATTGTGTGCCGTGGCAATGCTTGTGACGACATAAGGTACAACTACCTCACGTCCCAGTTGGTCGATAATCAACCTTTCCGTGGGCGGCTCAGGTTCAGGCTCAGGTTCGTCCATTGGGTCATCTGCCGGATCTTCTGCGGGTGGGCTCGGTGGTGGCGCTGGCTGCGCTGGTTGCGAACCGGGCTGTGCGGCGGGTGTGCCCAATCCGGTTTGCGGCGCTTCCCCCACGCAGGCTGTAAGCAACGCAACAAGCATCATCGCGGCAAGGAATAAGGCTAACAGTTTTCTCTTTTTCATGCGGTCATTCTCCTTTGCATATTTCAGCATAATATATTTTGACGGACTTAGCGGGATTTACCGCATTGCCCATGTCAACTAAAATTGCGCATGTCCATCACATATGCGTGTGTCCCATAATATAGAACCGTAGCGATTTAGGCAGTGGCGTTCCATTTCGCCGTTTTTTTCTAAATATTTCAGGATCTTCTCTATATCTTCCGGCAAATTAAGCCTCAAATTAAACGCAATGTCCTCCGCAAACCTTCGGCTTGGAATCACTTTTTCATTTGTTTCGATTGTGCAATAAAATGTTTCAGGATAATATCCGGAAAGTAATAAAAAGTTAAAAAGCGAGTAAAACCCCATGCCGTCATGCCTATGCTTCGCTTTGCCATCAAATAAATCAGTGGATATGCGCTCAAGCAGGCTGTCTTTGACATTCACAAATGATACGTTACAACACATTGCCCGGCTCATTTTCATGAGCTTATGCAAACATTCCTTGCCTGTCACTGCCGGCGTAATCGAAGCGAATACGAGGTCGAATTTTTTGGAAAGCCCCGCCGCATCAACGTCTATCTCAAGCAGGTCATGCCGCTCAAAGGATGCGTTACTAATGCCGTTATTTAAGGCAAGCTCGTTCCCGTATTTCACAAAGCGTTCGGCAAAATCTATTCCCACAGCCTGCTTGACAGTTTTAGCAAACTCCATAACGAAAAGCCCCGGGCCGCAACCGACATCTGCAACAGTGTCGCCGCCTTGCAACAGTCCGCGTGTGCGCAGATACGATGCCATAGACCTCACGCGCTCCGTCATAGACTTTCCGCCATTTTCATCGCTCAGTTCGTCTATCCACTCTTCGGCACGTTCCTCCCAAACTTCAGCCGTATGCACACCTCTTGAAGTTCCTCGCTTGTACCACAGCTCCTTAAAGTAAGGCAGCTCAGTGCCGAAATTTGCCCACTTATCTCCCATTAAACTAATCCTCCAATTCATAGTAAGCCCCGTTTGCACAGGCTTTGCACATCTCGGTACCATTATGGGAAATCTGCCGTCCATCAAGAATTTCTTCATCGCATTCAGGACAAACCATCACAGCAAGCGGCTTGCCCGGTAAATCTTCGGGGCAGTAATTAATCTTTACGCTCTTAACGCTAAACATGTCGTCATCTGCGAAGCTTTCAAAAAATTCTATCAAATCCGCACCCTCCGGCGGGCGCATCCGCATTTTAGTGAATATGCGGATTGCTTTGCCGGATTTTAAGTTTAGAAACGATGCCGCCGATTTTCCGTAATCCATCCATTTTAGGCTGCGCCGTCCGAGCTTGCATCCTGTCACCGTACCTATAGCATCGGTCAAGCACCGGTCGCATTCAACGTATACTATAAGGTCTTTGAACTTCTTTGGGTCGTCGATAGCAAGCATTTTCAGTGCCAGCCTTGCCATCCGCACACCAATAATCTGCCCGGAACATAGATGTCCGTGGTATGCGACAGCCTCCTGCAAATCTTCCTGAAATGTTCTCATACTCTATTTCTCCCCACATTGTGAAAATACCGGAATCATTCCGGCTTGCCTCCATATCCGCTTCGGCAGCCACGCCAACACATCTTCCCTGTTTTCTGCGGTCACTTCGCATACCTCCACGTTGGGGTGGGTGCGTACTGTATTGAGAAACTCAGTTTGCTTGGGTTTAATCACGCCCAATATCGGAATGTCGGCGGAAATATGCCGCATTACAGCTCGCTGAAAAATGACCGATGCCGTCTCCAAAAAACCAAGCTCGTCCATTACAATAATGTCATGCTTGCCGGAATTGTTCAGTATCTTGCTCCCGTGTACGTCAAAAACGCTCACCATATCGGCCGAAAACAAAGGTTGGCGTTTGCTATCTCGTGCGATGAGGTATCTTTCATCGTATTGTGGCTCTGAATCATAGGGGCTATATGGGGAAAGATAGAGGCTTCGGAAGCTGCCGTAGTCAGTCACCCAATACGTGGCAAATCCGTCTGCGGACAGGCCGGTGTATGATATGAACTTATTTATGATTGTCGTTTTGCCGACGCTGATGTCTCCTGTAAGAAAAACATGCATAATACTCATACTCCTTTTTTCGGGTTGCAAAGCCCATATGCTCAAATCCCTTCCCAAATGCGCAGTTGGGGAAATGGCATTCTTGGCAGTCAAGGCACAGGCCGCATAATCATTTTAGAGGCTGGCCGGGCCGTGTCGCGAGCCCGGCCATTTTATGGAGGGTGTGGCAGGGTGTATGCGAAGTCCTGCCACGGCTGTAAAAATATGTAAAACGGCAGTCCGTTTTGAGATAAACAAAACGAACTGCCGAAATACAACCAAGTGCAGTTGAGCGCAACGCAACTTTGGCGCCCTAAAAGCTGTTCCTTCTCAAACATGAAGGCTGAGTCATTTCTAACTTCAACCCCGTGAGCTCAAGGCTCAGGCCAAGCATCCATCGGATAACCCATTAGGCTGCAAGGCACGGAAACTATTAAATTTTACAGTGCTTATTTTCATTATGTCTTGGAAATCATTCTAGCACCGCTAACAAGGTTATCAGACAAAACATAATTTGTCAACACTTTATTTGCCGGTGGTGCGCTCAATCATTGAGGTGAGTTCCCCATATGTCTGGACAAGCCTGTCCACCGTCACCTTCATCTCCACGGCGATTTGCGCCTGCATATCCACATAGTTGGTCGTCTCTTTTATGTCGGAGGAAATGAGCGCCGAAGAATCCTGGATTGCAGTGAGCTTTGCCTCAATCTGAGACGCAGACTCCGCACTTTTGCTGGCCAAGTTGCGTACTTCTTCGGCAACAACGGAGAACCCCTTGCCGTGCTGTCCGGCACGTGCAGCCTCCACGGACGCATTCAAGGCCAAAATATTGGTCTGGAATGCGATGGCTTGGATGGCGTTAATTATGGCATGAGTCTCGGAAGCGTTCTTTTCGGCTTGCATGGATGTCTTGAGGCTCTGCTCTTGGGCGGCCTTGAGCGACTCGGAGGCCGATTGGATTTTCGCTATGTTTTTTGTCACCTCGCTGACCTCTACGGTAAAATCCTCAAAGAACTTGTTTATCTCGTCCTTATTAAGCTCGTTTGTTATATCCTCCACAGAGCCGACCACCCGGATAGGCACCCCATTTGGCTTGCGCAGCGTGGAGCCGTCCGCTCTCATTACAAGGTAATTGCCATTTCTGTGCTTAAGCCGATATATGACATTATAGGGTGTCTGGCC
This sequence comes from Oscillospiraceae bacterium, assembly GCA_009787995.1. GTDB lineage: Bacteria > Bacillota > Clostridia > Oscillospirales > Oscillospiraceae > WRMH01. Next base: position 234 of record WQSH01000011.1, on the reverse strand, counting down.
GGAGTAGTCGTTGAGATGCGCGGCAAAGGCCTGCAGTGTCCTGTCCTTGTCATCTGGGTGCAGCCTGTCGCTCCAGCTTGACGTAACGTTCGGGAAGTCCCGCTCGTTATTAAAGCCAAGCATATGCCTAAACTCCTGCGACCACCAAAAATCGTTATTGCCGGCTACGGGATCGTTCGGGTCTACGACCATATCCCACAGGGCTATATCAATACTCTTTAATAGCAAGTTGAA
>WQSH01000010.1 GCA_009787995.1 Oscillospiraceae bacterium | reverse complement strand
CTCGGGGGGGGGGGCTTTGCCGAGGATTACATCAAGATAGGCGTGGATTCTATTGCTCAAATCAGTGAAGTCGCCATCAGACTGACCACCGGTCGAAATCTTGCTGATTTCAGCCTTAAAAATGTCGGATGCGGCCAGAACCAATTCAATGACACCGTCAACCGCTTCGGCATCTGTACGAGTTTTGCCTGCTCGAATCTGGTCGAACATATCTTCCAGCGCATGTGCAAGCTTTGCGAGATTGTCAATCGACATCATGGCCGCAGAACCTTTGATTGTGTGCATGATTCTGAAAATCTCGTCAATATGCTCCTCGGTCAAATCCTTTTCCTTCTCGCTTTGAAGCAAGGTTTCTTCGAGGGACTCAAGTAATTGCTGTGTCTCAAAAACAAATACATCCAACATGGGATCAAGTTCACGCATAATCGTCACCTACCACATTATATTTTGGAAAAACTAAGTATGCGTTAACCCAGCTTCTTAATCGCTGCGATAATGCCTTCTTCTTTGAATGGTTTAACAATAAAACCTTTTGCGCCAGACACGATGGCCTCGCGCACCATAGCTTCTTGCCCCATTGCAGAAACCATTACGACTTTGGACTGCGGATCAATCTTTGTGATTTCCTTCAGGGCGTCCAGTCCACTCATTTCGGGCATGGTTATGTCCATGGTTACAATATCTGGCTGCAGTTCCTTGTAAAGCTCCACGCCAATTGCCCCATTTTCTGCCTCCCCAACTACTTCATAGCCATTTTTTGTCAGCATGTTCTTGATCGAGATGCGCATGAATGCGGCATCATCAACGATTAAGATCTTAGCCATTCCTTCTCCTCCTAGATAAAACAAGAATTCAATAAGTATGTATAATTAATATCGGTTTTAGGATCGCGCATATTTAGATAAACTTCTCTCCCGCGCCGACAGTCCTTATCTTTAGAGCTCCGGTTTCCACGTGCAATTCTATCGTGCGGCCGTGAGTGCCCCCGGTATCGTTTGCCTTTATGGGAATCCCGAGCTGCTTTAATATAGCCAGGCTCGCCGCAGCATTGCGTTCGCCTATTTTGAGCATATCATTATTCTGGCTACGGCCGAACATATGAGCGCCCCCGGCAATTTTTGCAACAAGCGACGCCCTAGGGGCGCCCAAGCGAGCGATTTGATTTACCAACTCTATTATTGCAGAGTCGGCAAACTTAGCAATGTTTTGCCCTTCAAAACCTTTGTATGTAGGGAGCATTATATGAGCCATCCCGCCAACCTTTTTTGCTGGGGCATAGAGTGTTATGCCAATGCACGAACCGAGCCCCAAAGTCGTCAGTATGTCGGGTGCTTTTGCGACCTTTAGGTCCGCCATTCCAACAACAATTGTTCCCATATCAGCCTTCCAATCCTAGCGAATTTATTAGTATTTTATATGAATTATAGTCAGGAATCAAGAAGAAATGTCCAGAAATTTCCCCTTCGAGGTCATTAAATTGCGTTTTCAGGAATAAAACAGTGTCGCCAACCTGCCCATATTGAATGGTTGCGATGCTTATTATAGCACCTAGCATGTCTATTGACAAGTTTGGAACGGAGGGGACGACACTAAGTCCCGTAAACGAAGAAATCGCAGACAAAAACGAACCGACTATGATATTGACAATCTCCATTAACGTGTCGCGCTGCAGCTCGCTTAGCTCAAAACCGGGGGAAGCAACTTCAGAGACAGGTTTTCCCAGCGCCTGAGAAATCATAGCTAAAGCGTCCTTCATTTCGAGAACAAGCAGATTAAAGCCGTGCAGTTCGCCCGAAACATCGACAAGCACTCCAGCAACCAACGTCTCAGGCCCTTGCATCATGTCAACGATGGTGTTAAACGGCACAACCGCAGCGTCGGGCACGGTCATGGAAATCCTTTTGTTAAGCAGTCCCGCAAGCGCAGACGCAGCATTGCCTGCTCCTATATTACCAATTTCTTTGAAAACGTCAAGATGTTTTGTCAAGTTATTATCGGAAGTATCTGTCATAAACGATTACTCCTTATGTAAAGTGTTGCGATTTTTTGCCGATATAATAAAGTGAGATACGGCATAAAAATCGGAGGTGAGCAAATCTTGAGAATCGATGCATCACAAATGTTTGGGCAAGGCGGCATAAGGATAAAAGGCGGAGCGGGGACATTTGCGGACACGCTGCGGGAGGGCGACGTCATCAGGGCAGAAGTCCTCTCCAACGACAAAGGCGTGATTGAGATGAAAGCGGAAAATGGGCAGATGTTTAAAGCTAAACTGGATGCGAGCCTGACACTCTTGCCCGGAGATGAAGTGGAGCTTGAAGTCGGCGGGAAAGACAAGGGGCTCTCTATAACCTCCGTCACTCGGGAAGAGTTGGACATAAATGAAACGTCCGGGCGCCAAGGCCAACAAAACACTCGTGTAGACAACAGTCTCCAGCCCTATCTTGATAAGCTCACTTCGCTAAATATGCCCGCCACAAAGGAAGCGGCGAGGCTCATGCAGAGCCTTCTGGCTCAAAACCCCGGCTTGACCCTAGATGAAGCGGCATTTCTGGTTTCGAATAAACTTACCGGCAACGAAAGCCTCATGAAAGCGGCTTTAGCACTACTGCAGGGCTCGGAAAAAACCGATGCGATGATTGGGCGCTTGCTCACGCTGCTCAGCCAATCGGAGACGGGGGGAGGGAACCTGGAATCCGGGGTTAAGAATTCGGAATCAAGAAATGCGGCTCAGCCGCAGCCCATCGCGTCTATGGTACCTAACTCTCCTGCGTCTGCGGGAGTTACCCTTGACGCCCAGTCCCCTGCGCTTAGCTCCCAAACCTCAGTGGCGCTGGCCGCACACGCTACAAACACGACCCAACTAACCGACCTGCTCACCATGATTTTAAGTAAAACTACGGCGGGTTCGGAGACACTCGCCCAAGGCCAGCAAGCAGTTTCGCAAGACCTGCCGCCCATTATACCAGAAAGCGGTAGCCTTTTGCAAACAGCAAATGTGGAAAATTTAGAGATAATTACGCAAAATGATACTCAAAAGGCGCAAGTGCCGGCGGAAGGGGTCAGGAATCAGCCCATTCTACCACAGAACGCCACGGTTTTGCAAGAAGGATTATCAGCTGCTCAAAATTCATCATCTGAGCAGCTAGGCACAGCGTCCCAGCCCCAAGGTGCATCGACCGTCTCTTTTGGGGACGTGCCGCAAAGTTCGTCTTCAGAAGCGCAAGGGGGCGCAGCTCAAAATCTGATTCCGCTCGATACACAGCCGCCCCAAGGCTCGCAGGGCGAAAGGGCGGCAGGGCAGCCTCAGGGCGCTCAGCTGGCGGCCCTGAGCTCAGAGCTATCTGGTATACTTTCTGAAATACCGGAATTTCGAAGCACTCCACCAGATGCGCTGGAAAGATTTTCGAGCATGCTGCTGAGAATAGCCGGAGAAAATGCCGGCGGGGGGGAGAAGCTGGAATCCCTGCTGGACAAACTTTTTACGCGGGTAGGCCTAGGCGAGGCAGGTGGCGGAGAGAAGCTCAAAGGCGCAAGGGAAGAGCTCTTTGCGCGCCTGGCGCTAATGGAAGAAACGATATCAAGGGCTGCGCCGTCTGCAAGGGTGGAAATGCTGGACCAGGTTCAGAAGTTGATGGATCATGTAAGGGTGCTAAACAGCATAGATTCTTTTGCATATATGCAGCTTCCGGTAAAACTGGGAGACGAGCGGAAAACGGCCGACCTATACATATTCAAAAGGAAGGGCGGCAGAAAGCCTGACCCGGAAAACGTAAATATACTGCTGGCGCTCGACCTTGAAAACATGGGGCATTGGGAATCCCTGATAAATATAAAAAACCGAGATGTTTCGCTCCAGATGGAGGTTGCGGGGGCAAAAGAAAAGGAGCATTTTAGCGTAAACACGGTGCTTCTGCATGACATGCTGGAGGAAGCGGGGTTTAGGCTGGTCAACGCAGATATAACATATTCAGAGAAGGAAACTACGCCGCTGACTGCTCTGGCGTCCCTCGACAGGTACACGGTAGGCAAAGCGGGAAAAATCGACTTTAAGATATAGGTTTATCATGGCTGAGAATGAAAACGAAAAAAAAATAACCCGGGCGGCGGCAATCACCTATGACCCCGGACAGCAGGAGGCTCCCGTCCTGGCGGCTTTTGGGGAAGGGCATCTTGCGCAAAAAATCGTTGATGTGGCAAAAGAATCCGGCGTGCCTGTACTGCCGGATCCAAGCCTTGCGTCCATGCTATCGTCGATTAGCGTGGGAGATGAGATTTCCCCGGAAATGTACGAAGCCGTAGCGAAGGTGCTGGCTTTTGTCAGTGAAGTTGACCGAACATATGGAGAAAAAGTAAAACGAGGATTGAAATGAGCAAAAATCTGTGATACAATGTTATTTCCTTAGACTTGGAGGAAAAGTGCATGTTGAACTTAAGTGCTATAAATAGTACAAACGCAGCAAATTATGCTGAAACCACAAGTACTGCGGCAACAGGAGGCACGCCTGCGCCGGGAGCTGATTTTTCGGCGATCCTGACGGGGGTTATGCAAGACAACCTGATGCGCACCGCCCAAATGCCGGGCGGCGGCGGGAGCCATGTGGGCATGCCGGGGGGATTTATGCCCATGCACGACCATGGGCTTGAGCAGGCGCTGCTGGCCGCAGCCTCCTCCGGGGAGACGACAGATGCGCATATGGCGTTGTTTATGCTGATGATGATGATGCAGTCCAGCTCGGACGGCGATTTCGGGATGCAAATGCAGATGATGGCGATGGTAATCCAGCAGATGCAGGCGCAGGCAGACAGAGAGGCGGTGCGCAGCAGCGCTATGTCTGCGGATTTTCACCCATATGTCCTGAGCTCGATAGACAGGAACGTGTTCAATGGGAGCCCTCCGGCGACCTCGGGGTCTGGAGCCGCAATTTTGCCTGTTGATGCGTGGCGGCCGACGACCCCTGCCATTACAAGCAATATGAGCAACAGGAGCCCCGAGCTTTACCGCGCAGTTGTGGATCAGTTTATGGTCGAGAGCGCAGAGCGCTACCGCCCGGGCAGAAACGGCAACACATTTTGCAATATTTTTGTTTGGGACGTGACTAGGGCAATGGGCGCGGAAATACCCCACTACACAGACCCGGTGACTGGCAACCCGCGGTTTTATCCGGACATAAGGGGCGCAAGGCCGATGGGCGCTATTGCGACCTGTCAGTGGCTTCAGACCCATGGGGAGCGCTTCGGGTGGCGGGAGGTGGACGCCAAGACGGCGCAAATGCACGCCAACCAAGGCAGGCCGGCAATAACAAGCGCAGGAAGCATAGGACATGTTCAGATGGTAGTCCCATCGCGAGACGGAATGTTTGACCCGGTGCGCGGGGTCTCAATAGCCCAAGCGGGCAGAATAAACTCAAACTACATGCCGATAACAGGGATTTACGGCGCAAACGCCCTAGCAAACAGCGTAAGATACTGGATTCATGACTGACGAATCCGAAATGCCAAGAGGTCGGTTAGTCAGTAAAAATTGCTTAATTATCAATTATCAATTGTACTGAGGTGCATATGCAGATGAGCAGCCTTGTTGATCATTACAAAGTTCTCGGAGTTGGGTTTGGCGCAAGTATTGCAGATGTGACGTCGTCGTATAGGCGGCTTTGCCGGATGTACCATCCGGACATAAGCGACGACCCAGAGTCCGAAGAGCTGATGAAAAAAATTAATATTGCCTATACAGTGCTGCGAGAGAAACTCAAGCGAGAAGCTGCCATAAGGGATAGATACCCAAATACCAGGTACACAAGGCGCTACGGCAGCGATGCGCGCCCACAAGAAGCCGATGCACAGCCCCAAACCGAGGAGCAGCCAAAGGCGCAAGCGACGGAGGCTCGGCGCGCACAGGGTTCAGACGAGCGCAAAGCCGCCGCCGATGCGGAAAAAGAAGCGTTTGCGTCTCTGACAGCCTATTTCGAGGCGATATGCGCCTTTGATTATTCCGGAGCTCACGAGTACCTGAGCAGCTACGACAAACGGCGCATTACCCTTGAGAGCTTTGTGCGGTGGCGCAAATCAGTATCGCGCCTCCATCTTATGCGGGAGTTCAAGATTGTGGGCGGCTACCCGGTTGTTTCGATAAACTGGAGCGGCGGAAAGACGCTATATGCCCGCAAGTTTCGCGTGGCTGTGACAGAAGAAGACCTGGCTGACGATGAGATGCGCACCGAAGAAGTGGAAAAGCTCGTGGTTTGCGACAGCGGGCAGTGGAAGGTGTTCCTTGGTTATGGCAGCGTAGGGGAGCTGACGCGCGAGTTTGACGAGCGCTTTGAAGTTAGGAAAAAAAGCGAAATCCAGCGGCACAGGGAAGAATGCCTCGCAAGGGTGCACACAGAGTATAATATGCTCAGCCTAGAAGGCCTGCGCAAGGAAGTCTTGCGCGAGATTTACAGGCAGCGGCGGTTCGGAGGGGCGCTCACCTTTGCTGTAATATCGATGAAGGTGGGCGGCACAAACGGCGAAGGGCAAGAAGAGCTGCAGCGGTCTGCCGCAAAGACTATATGCAAGATGCTGCGAGAGACGGACGCCTACTGCTATGCGGGCGATGGGGTGTTTGCGCTCGTGCTGGTGGAGCTGCGCAAGAGGTTTGCCGTGGATATAGTGCGCAGGATTATAAGCCGGATACGCGAAAATGCGGGGAAAAGCCTCGGAACCGGAGCACATGTTGAATTTGCGCTCGATTCATGGAGCGGGAAAAACACGGCGAGCATGGACGCATTTAATTTTGTTCTAAAAAAGTTTCAAAAAATGATATAAAATGGCATAGAAAGTGTAAAGTTTTACCCCAAATGTTCCGATAACACAATTATAGAAAACCGCAACGCGGTTAAGGATGACTGCGGAAATTTATAAAATCAAAAGGATTTGAGGAGTGATTTAATTATGACTAACCCGTTAGGAAGATCTAATCCGGTAAGAATGATGGGCATGGCTTCGGGCATGGACACCGACTTCATTATTCAGCAATCGATGAGAGTGCATCAGATGAGAATCGACAACCAAATGCGGTCGAGGACTCTTTTGCAATGGAGAGCGGATACTCACACCGAAATTAGGAATGAACTAAACGCATTTAGGACCAGGTTCCTGACGTCGCAAGGCGCCGGGCTTTTAAATCGCAATAATTTCAACGCAGTTTCAGCGACTGCCGTAGGCGACAACGCAAGTGCGGTCACAGTCAGGGGCTTGGGCGGCACGACCCCCAGGGCATCCATAACTATCGGCAGGATAGAGAGCCTTGCGACAAGCGCCAGCGTCAGGACCAGCAATGAGGGCATAAGGAACTTCTTCAGGGGCGCGGAAGGCTCCGGGAATCCGCTAAACCGCGAGGTGCGCGGGACTGACAGGTTTGACTCGTTCGGCGCCCATGTGACGACTTTGGGGTTCAGGGCGCAAGACGATGCCGCTAGGACTGCAAACCTGACCGTAGGCAACCGGAACGTAAGCGTGACCCAAGGGGTCGTTAATAACGATATAGAGTGGCAGGAGCGTTTCTCAAACACATTCTCATTCGGCACAACCGGCGTGGCTCCGGAGCTGCAGGGCCTGTCTATGACAGTCACCCGAGGCGATGACAATTCCCTCACGTTCGTGGCTACTCGCGGCACTGAGGGCGAAGATGACTTTGTTAGGATTACCGGTACGCTCACATTCGACCCGGCAGATGCAGATGGGGGAAGAGTCGGCGCCAATGTCACGTTTGACGAAGTTTATGTCGGGGATGGGGTCAGCCATGATGAAGCTGACATCCTTGCGGAATTGGAAAGTGACTTGGCGGAGCACCTTACAATGGGCGTTACCCCAGACCCAGACGACCCTGACGCAGTCGGGACGCTAAACGGAGTCGTCCGGCTAGAAAATCAAACGCTGACCTTCACTAGGACTGGCACGCTCGAGGCAGATGCAGATACAGGAAGGCCCAGGCTCACATTTGAGCAGATAGAGGGCAACGAGACCGTCCATCACAACGGAAGGGCGCTGGAGTTTTTTGACACGCAGACAATCCGCATCAACAACACCGACATAACCCTAAGGTCAAACATGACCGTCAACCAAGCTATGACAGCGATTAACAACTCAAACGCAGGTGTCAGGGCGACATTTGAGCCGCTTACAGGAAGGTTTAACCTAGAGGCGACCGGCACAGGAAGCAGTTCTACGATTGACCTCAGGGGCGGGTCAGGAAACATAAACGACATTTTCTTTAGTGCGCTTGGGTTCGAGCCACAGGACGACAGCATGCTTTTCCGAGGGGCAAATGCGGTTGTATACCTAGATGGAGACAGGGTAGAAAGCCAGAGCAACACCATCAATTTTGGCGGCGTGGCAATCACCCTCAACAGGACGACTTACGAAGAAGGCCAGACCTTCAACGAGGGTAGGGACAGCATCGTAGTCAACACCGGCCGCGACACAGCCGCAGTCGTTGACATGATTAGGGAGTTTGTTGTCGCATACAATAGCATAATCGAAAGAATCGAGCGCCTTACAAGGGAGAGGCAAGCTCCGCACGAGAGGTCGTACAGGCCGCTTACGCCGGAAGAAATGGCGCACATGAACGATAGAGAAATCGAGCAGTGGGAAACCATTGCAAGGCGGGGCATGATGGCGCGCGACTCAGCGCTTACCGACCTTTCCACCCGCTTGCGCAGAGAGCTTTTTACAGCTGTAGAGCAGGCAGGGCTCACCCCGCACGATATCGGGATGACAACAGGTTCCTTCTTCGGAGGGACGGGCGGGCAGATAGTCCTTGATGAGGATAGGCTCACGGCCGCACTGGAGAGAGATCCTGAGCAGGTTGCCAATGTCTTTGCAGCGATTGACGGAAACACAGGTACTGGTTGGCTCTGGCGCATGAGCAACATCATGAACGACTACACGAGCGCCGGCGGCAGTGGGTCTCGCGCTATAAGGAACCTCGAAGCTTCCATCAGGCGCACCAATGAGCAGATGGATAGGATGCAGGCAAGAATGTTCGCAGAAGAGGACAGGCTGTTCAGGCAGTTTGCCGCAATGGAAACGGCGATGTCCAGGCTGCAAAACCAAGGGGAATGGTTTGGCGCAATGCTAGGCGGATTCCAGCAAGGAAGGTAACTTTAAGGTGTCTATTTTGGGGGGCGGTTTCGAGTTTAAGCGCTGCCCCCCGAAACCGGAACACTTTATTGATTCCTGAAATTTTCGAAAAGGATGAGTAATCGTTATGCAACAGATGGTTATGATAAATTCGCGCCCGCAGGATGCATATCGCCGGCAGGATGTGCTCACGGCCAATGCCACGGATCTTATCGTCATGCTGTATGATGCGCTTAAGAAAAATATTATATTGGGAAAGCGCAACATTCAAAAAAATGATGTAAAGGCTGCGCACAAGCATCTCATGAAGGCTCAGGAGATTCTCACCGAATTGATAAATTGCCTTGATATGGACTATCCTATATCTGAGGAGCTGCTCAATTTGTATCAATTTGCGCTCGACAACATTGCGGAGGCAAATATCCGCAAGAGCGTGGAGCCGCTTGCGCCTGTGGCCGATATGGTAGACAGCCTGAGAGAAGCGTGGAAAGAAATCAGCAAGACAAATCAAGGTGCGATGTATATGCAAGAGGTGCAGGCGTGAAGATGTTTTCGAAGGATTCCCAAGCGAAATTGCACAAGCTGCTCAAAGAGGAGCTGGGAATATGGGAGCAGATTCGCGAACTAACTGAAAAGCAGACGGAACTGGTGAGCTCGGACGAAGTGGACGCTCTAAACAAATCCATAGACGATCGACAGGAGCTCATTGAAAAAATCAACGGATTGCATCAGGAATCAGACATCCTGATGCAATCTTACATTTCCGTTTCCGGCTCAAGCGGAGAAAAAAGTGCGGAAATAGAAGCCCTGGTTTCCAAAATCCGGGAAAAAATCGTCTCTTGCTCGCAGCTTAACGATAAAAACGTCTCCAGCGCAAAAGGCGTCAAGGAAGCAGTCATAGAACGCGCCGACGATTTAGGCAAAAAAAGAAAAACAATAGGGGCCTACGCCCCAAGCCTGCCAAACAATTCCGAGATGGTAGACAAAAAATTCTAAAACCAAGCTACGGAGGCCACTAGATATGAGCATTAAAGTTTCGAATATAAACCAAGCGGATCCGGGGGCCGTCGCCGTGCGGGGAGTTGAAACGAAGGGCACGCGAGAGAGCGGAGCCTCTGCATTCCGCAGGACTATGACAGACATGACTGACGAGATGCGCGAGGCTCGCCTGAACGAGATGCGCGAGGCTATTGAAGAGCAGGGAAAACGGCTCGGGGATAGGGCTGACGTAAAAGAATTTGAAAAATATCGCAGACTTGTACGAGAATTCCTTGACGAAATAGTAAGTAACGGATATACTTTTTCAAGAGAAGACGCATATGCCTCTCGCGGCAGGCATCGATACATAGCGACAGTCAAGGTTGTCAACGAAAAACTGGACGAGCTTGGAAAGGCAGTCATGCAGGAGCAGGCCGACAAAATAGACCTTGTTCACAAGATTGACGACATAAGAGGGCTCTTGCTGGATATGATGCTGTAAGAGGGCAGAAAAATTAACAGGATGGTGAAGTAAATGCAAGATTTAGTGGATATCGATGTAGCGTTAGAAGACGTTATGCGTGGTAAGTTTCTTACCTTTCTTGTCGGAGACGTGGGTTATGGCATAGAGATTAGTTATGTGGTGGAGATAATCAGCGTACAGGAAATCACCCTTGTGCCCCACACTCATGCTTACGTCAAAGGCATCATCAACCTTCGCGGCAACGTCGTGCCTGTGATTGACATGGGTATGCGCTTTGGACAGGGCGAAATAGAATACACCGACAAAACATGTATTATCGTGCTCAGCATGGATGATATGAGCGTTGGCATATTGGTCGATGGCGTTCAAGACGTGTCGAACATCGAAGACGAGAACATCCAAGATCCCCCGGTCACGACAGGAAGCGCGGTCAAAAACCATTTCATCAAAGCCGTGGGTGTTTATGCGGGGGAAGTGAAGCAGTTAATAGACGTTTACACAGTCTTTGAAGTGGATCACGAGAACCAGCAAAATCAATAAAGCGGAGTAAGAAAGAAATGCAGATTCAAGATAAAGACTTTTTCAGGCTGCGCGATTACATCAAATCAAACTTTGGCGTTAACTTGGAGAAGAAGCGCACGCTCATTGAGGGCAGGCTGTCGAACTTCATACTGCAAGAGGGTTTTGATAATTTCCATGATTATGTTGAGGATATCTTCAACGATAAGAGTGGCAAGAAGATAAACACCATGATGACGAAGCTCACGACGAACTACACCTATTTCATGCGCGAGGAAACCCACTACAAATTTATGCAGGACGTTGCGTTGCCCTACTGGTCGCAGAACATTCGCGACCGGGACCTCAGGATATGGAGCGCCGGATGTGCCTCTGGGGAAGAGGCGTACACAACGGTAATGGTTCTCCACGAATGGTTCGGGCCCAAAAAAAGGGAGTGGGACACGACCGTGCTTGCGACCGATATCTCGCTGAAGGTGCTGGAAATGGCAAAAAAAGGCGTCTATCCCGAAGAGCACTTTGAGCATTTGCCAAAGGCGTGGAGGGATAAGTATTTCACCAAGATTGCCGAAGAGTCGTACAAAATCAAAGACCAGTATGCTAAAGAGGTCGTTTTCACACAGTTTAACCTCATGGGGAATTTCAGCAGGTTTAGGAAAAAATTCCATATAATCTTTTGCCGAAATGTCATGATATATTTTGACACGCCGACAAAAGCGGCCCTTGCAAAGCGGTATCACGATGCGCTGGAGATTGGCGGATGGCTGTTTATCGGGCATAGCGAGACGCTCAGTGGCATAAGTGGTGATTTTGAACAAATTGCCCCGGCGATATATCGGAGGGTTAAGTAAATCTGCCGATGTGCAAATGCAATATTTTTGTAATTTTGTAATTTTGTTATTAATTTGTTAAAACGATAGACATATTGTTACCAGCCGTGATATAATTCCTACCGAAGCTCTTAAGGAATTGTATTCCGGCTGACTTTAGTGACGGAGGTCATACAATGTGGAACAACTTATTTAGGTCTGTAAATCTCATGCAGCAGGGGCTGCATGCGGGGTGGACGCGAAATGCGGTCATTAGGAACAACATAGCAAATATCGAAACGCCAAATTTTCGCGCTTCCGATGTGGAATTTGAGTCCCACTTGGCTAGGGCGATACAAGGCAGCGGCTTTAGGGGAGCTATGACGCATGTGGGGCATAGGGAAATAGGGTCGGGATTTGTCAATTTGGACGTCGGCCCGCAGATAGTCCAGCGTAGGGGCGGTTTGGCGATGAGGCTAGATGGCAACAACGTTGATATCGAAGCCGAAAACGTGAGGCTGGCGCAAAACAGCATTCAGTACAACGCCCTGGTTGAAAAATTAAACGGCGAGCTGCGGCGGCTAAGGAGCGCTATAACGGAGCTGACCTAGTCAGTTTGCGGGTCGCCCCCTGGCAAGGGAGCAAACTTGAAGGAGGATTGGAATGTCATTTTTAAATTCAATGAGCATTAGCGCATCGGCGCTGACAGCCACTCGCATGCGCATGGACATTATCGCCGAAAACATGGCGAACATGAACACGACAAGGACGGAGACCGGAGAGCCATACAGGAGGAGATACGTAGTCTTTCAAGAAAGGCGGGGGGGCGACAGAACTTTCCACTCCTTTTTCAACAGGTCGCTGCGCGAGTCGGGAGGCGGCGTGAGGGTGGCCTATGTAGGCACGGACATGTCCGAATTCAGGGTCGATTTCAACCCTGCGCACCCGGATGCCGATGAAAACGGCTATGTCAGGATGCCCAATATTGAAGTAGTTCAAGAGATGACGGACATGATGGCCGCATTTAGGGCGTACGAAGCCAATATCACAGCGCTCAACACCATGCAGGACATGGCAATGAGAACACTAGAAATTGGACGTTAAGGAGAACAACCATGACTATTAATCCGCTTGCAGGAAACTTAGTAAACCTGCTGACGCCAAATCCGGCCATATCGTTTGACACGGGCAACCGCCAAGGGATGACTCAGCAGCCAGACATAAGTTTTTCCAATGTGTTGTCGGACGCATTTGCTTCGGCGACTCACGCAGACATTGCAGACAGGACGTCGGGGCTAGAGCTGCTGATGGGGCAAAGCGACGACCTTTCGGGGCTGATGCTGGACATACAAAAAGCGGAGCTGTCGCTCAGCTTGGCGATACAAATCAGGAACAGGATAGTGGACTCATACAACGAAATTATGAGGATGCAAGTCTAGGGAAGGGAGCCGCGCGATGGAGCTTGTACAGGCAATAAGCACTTTTGCGGGGCTGATTGTGATCATTCTTGCCGCATATTACGTGACGTATTTTTTGGGAAAAAGGTCGCAAGGGCGGAGCGTAGGCAGGCTCAGGAACAAAAACATTAATGTACTGGATCGATTCGCAATCTCAAGGGACAAGAGCTTCTGCCTTGTGGAGATAGCCGGGAAGGTCTATGTGGTTGGTATGACAAACCAATCAATGACATTGCTTGACACTCTGGACGCCGCGGCATTTTCGGAAGCCGCGGCTACGCAGAATAAGGAAGTCACCTGGCATACTATGCCGGGCGGAAAATATACAGTCAGGCTGACAAAAATACTGGCAGATTTCATTTCAAAAAAAACCGGAAGGGGGACGCCCAGCCCTCTAGAAACGCAGCGATTTGAGACTTTTTCAGACAGCATGAAGGCTGCGCAAGAGAAAAACCCGTCCGAACAACCCAAGAAAGCGGACGACTCGGAGGAATTATGACAGGCACGATGGGTGACATTGTCACTACGCTTTTCGGTGAAAATGCGCAGACCGTAGACATAGTAATACTGCTCACCATACTGACGCTCCTGCCGTCAATAATCATAATGCTGACGGCTTTCACGCGCATACTCATAGTTTTGTCTTTCGTGCGAAACGCAATGGGCATGCAGCAGACGCCTCCAAACCAAGTGCTGATTGGGCTTGCGCTTTTCTTGACGCTGTTTGTCATGATGCCTGCGTTTGACGAAATATACGAAGAAGCCTACTTGCCATTTACAAACCAGGAGATGACCCAAGATGAATTCATAGAGGCGGCGATGGTGCCGCTGCGGCGGTTTATGTTTTCCCAAGTGGCAGAGACAGATATGGATTTTTTTATCGAGATGTCCGGAATTGAGTTTGAACTCAATGAATATGGCGTGATACCAGATGAGCTGATACCCAATAGGGTGTTGATTCCCGCTTTTTTGACGAGCGAGATAAAGCAAGCGTTTTGGATAGGTTTTATTATATTCATCCCATTTATAGTTATTGACATGATAGTGTCGAGCACCTTGCTGGCGATGGGGATGATGATGCTCCCGCCGGCTATGATTTCCCTGCCGTTTAAGATACTGCTGTTTGTCCTTGTAGATGGGTGGCAGCTTATAATCTCAGGGCTCGTCGAATCATTTTGGAGGTTTACCTGATGATTACACAAGGCCAAATTATAGAGATACTTACGCACGCAGCAACCACGGTAATCTTGAGCGCAGGGCCCCTGCTGATTGTCGCTATGATTATTGGGCTTGTGGTTTCGATTTTTCAAGCCACAACGCAAATCAACGAACAGACCTTGGCGTTCGTGCCTAAGATAGTCGGCGTTCTGCTTGCGCTCTTACTTTTTGGGGGGTTCATCTTTAGCACGGTGACCGGGTTTACTATTACACTGTTCGAGTCGATGAACCAATTCCCAACATAAGCTGCTGGGGGGAAGCAAGATGACCTCTATGGCAAATGCCGTGTTAGCAAGTGCGGATTACTTCGTGCTGCTTCTGTTCCGAGTGAGCGCCCTGATATTCGCCTCCCCAATATTTGGCAGGATTAATATCCCCCAAATGGCAAAAATTGGCATAGCGCTCTCCGTGACATTCTTACTATTTTCAGTACACCCCCAGACGGTCGACCTCGAGTACAGCACGCTTATAGGATTTACCCTTATTGCGCTGACCGAGCTGATGCTTGGCGTGGCTCTTGCGTTTATCACAAATATATTCTTTTCCGTAGTGGCATTTACTGCCGGGCAAATGATAGACATGCAAATCGGATTTGGTATAGTTAATGTCTTTGACGCCCAGAACAACATGCAGGCTCCGATGATGGGCAACATTCTAAACCTTATGTTCCTTCTTGCTTTCCTAGCAGCCAATGGCCACCTGCTTCTTATAGACATGATATACCTCACGGTGGAACGCATGCCCATTGGGACGCTCGTAATATCGGAATATCTTGGAATTGCGGCGCTTGAGGCATTCACCAGGGCTTTCCTGATTGGCGTCATGACAGCTTTACCGATACTTGGGGCCGGGCTGATGCTTGAGATATGCTTTGGCATGATGATGCGGGCAGTTCCCCAAATACACATGTTCGTGGTCGGAATACCACTCAAGATGATAGTCGGAGTGACGATATTCACAGTGACAGTTCCCGTATTCGTTAACTTCACCAATAGGATATTTTATGAAATGTGGGTGGCCCTCGAGGGCATGTTTGCACAGTTTATGGGGGGAACATGAGTCAGGGTGGCGGAGAAAAGACCGAAAAGGCGACAAGTAAAAAGCGCAGTGACTCCAGAAAAAAAGGCCAAGTGCTTCAGAGCTCAGAGACCAGCACCACGTTTTGCGCAATTGTCATGTTCGGGATCCTCTATATAATATGGCCGGGGTTTATAGAAAATATGATGCTCATTTACCATGAGCACCTCGGGCCGAACTCAATTCAGATGGCAAACCCCGCCCTTACATTCAATGAGCTTACGGGCATATTCGTCCGAGTGACGATTGGATTTTTAACGACGATGATGCCGCTGCTGGGCGGTGCGCTCATTGCGGGGGTGGCGATAAACCTCATGCAGGTTGGCTTTCTATATACGACAGACCCGCTCAAACCAAAGCTCAACAAAATTAGCCCCATTAGCGGATTCAAGCGTATGTTTTCGTCCAAGACGATTGTTGAACTGGCAAAATCGACCCTCAAANTTCTTATTCTCGGATTTATTGCATACAATGATTTTGTCAGCATGCTTGATGAGTTTCCTAATTTTATAGGCAACGACATCTACATATATTTTGTTTATATCGTTAGGACGGCCATTATGACAGCCCTCAGGATGTGCCTGGCGATGGTATTCATTTCGATTGCGGACTACATCTACCAGAAGTGGAAATACGAAAAAGACCTTCGCATGTCGAAGCAAGAAGTCAAAGATGAATTCAAAATGATGGAAGGCGACCCGAAAATTAAGGGTAAAATAAGGCAGAAGCAGCGCCAAATGAGCGCTATGCGCATGATGGCAAACGTGCCGGAAGCCGATGTCGTAATAACAAACCCCACGCACTATGCAGTAGCCCTCAAATATGACGACAAGGTCAGCTCGGCGCCCATCTTGGTAGCGAAGGGGCAGGATCATCTGGCGAGGAAAATCAGGGAAATTGCTCAGGAGCATAGTATTGAAATAGTAGAAAACCCGCCGATCGCCCAGGCGCTGTATGCAAACTGCGAGGTGGATGAAGAGATTCCGGCGGATCTCTACCAAGCAGTCGCCGACATACTTGTCTTCGTTTACAGGCAAAAAGGAAAGATCAAACAATGAAAGCATCAGATATTTCAGTAGCAGTATTGCTAATGGCGATCCTAGTCGTTATTATATTTCCGCCATCGACGTTTCTAATGGACTTTTTGCTCATTATAAACATTTCGGTGTGTATTATAATATTGCTGTTCTCGCTATATGTAAAAGACCCTGTTGATTTTTCGGTTTTCCCAACCATACTCCTGTTTATAACGGTGTTCCGGCTTGCGCTCAACCTTGCCTCTACGAGGCTCATCCTCGGCAACGAGGGAGATGCCGGCGAAATCATCAGGACTTTTGGCGAGGTTGTTATTGGCGGCGATGTCGCTGTTGGCGTCGTGGCGTTCCTCATTATATTGATTGTCCAGTTTATGGTTATCACAAAGGGCGCCGAGCGCGTCGCAGAGGTCTGCGCAAGGTTTACGCTCGATGCGATGCCGGGTAAGCAAATGGCAATTGACGCAGACCTTAACAGCGGGCTCATAGACGAAGAGCAAGCCCGCCAAAGGCGCGAGAAGATTCAGCACGAGGCAGACTTCCACGGCTCTATGGATGGTGCCAGTAAGTTTATAAAGGGCGACGCAATCGCCGGGCTTCTAGTCACAGTCATAAATATAGTCGGCGGCATAATCATAGGGATGCTGACAATGGACGCCCCGATAGGCGATGTCCTTATGATATTTACAATAGCGACCATCGGAGATGGGCTCATCACCCAGATTCCGGCGTTGCTCGTCTCCACTGCGTCTGGTATTATAATAACGCGCTCCGGCAGAGGCGACACATTCGGCAGCGAAATGACAAAGCAGATAGCCGCTCAGCCCCATGCCATTATCATGGGCGGCGTCCTCGTTATCATAATCAGCATGGTGCCCGGACTCCCCACTATACCGATGTGGCTGATTGCGATTACGCTGATGGTCATTGGTTATGTGATTAACTCGAAACGCCAGAAGGAATCCTTTGTCGAGGAGCACGAGGAAGAAGAAGTCGTAGCCGAGGAAAAACGCAAGCCGGAAAGCGTCACCGCATTGTTGCAGGTCGACCCGATAGAGCTGGAGTTCGGCTATGGAATAGTCCCGATGGTGGACGTCACCCAAGGCGGAGACCTGCTTGACCGCGTCGTAATGATTAGGAGGCAGTGCGCCCTCGACATGGGGGTTATTGTTCCGGCGATAAGGCTCAGGGACAACATACAGCTATCGACAAACGCCTATTCCATCAAAATAAAGGGCGTGGAAATAGCCAAGGGCGAAGTTATGGCAGACCACCTGCTTGCGCTCAGCACGGGCGACGTCGAAGAAGAAATTTATGGCATACCGACCGTGGAGCCGACATTCGGGCTGCCGGCCCTGTGGATACCAAAGAGCGAGCGCGAGGAAGCGGAGATTCTGGGATACTCGACTGTAGACCCGCCATCAGTCATTGCGACCCACCTAACAGAGGTGATAAAACGGTTTGGCCATGAGCTGCTCAACCGCCAGCAGGTGCAGACGCTCCTCGAAAATCTAAAAAATACGCAGCCGGCGCTCGTCGACGAGGTATACCCAAAGCTGTTTTCGCTGGGCGAGATTCAAAAGGTCTTGGGGAACCTGCTGTCAGAAAACGTCCCGATACGCGACATGGCGTCGATTGTCGAAGCGTTGGGCGATTATGGAAACCTCACCCGCGACACAGATATGCTGACGGAATATGTCAGGCAGGCTCTAAAACGCTCCATATCCAAGCGCTTTTTGCCGGAAGATATAGCATACGCCATCACGTTAGACCCGGCGCTTGAGCAGATGATTATTGAAAGCACGAAACAATCGGAGCATGGCACATATCTGGCCATCGATCCAGTGCAGGTGCATTCAATATTTGACAAATTGCGCGCAATAATAGAAAATATGAAGAACAAGGGCAGGACGCCGGTCATATTGACATCACCGCTTATTAGAAGGCAGTTTAGAAAAATAACAGAACAAATTTCGCCGGAACTTGCGGTTTTGTCCTATAGTGAAATCGAAAACAATATTGAAGTATTCTCAGAAGGAGTTGTAAAACTCTAATGCTAGTAAAAAGATACCATGCAAAAGACATGCAACAGGCAATGGACACTGTGATAAAAGAGCTAGGCTCTGACGCAGTGATACTAAACAGCCGCCGGGTGCGGAAGAAGGGGATCAAAAACCTCTTCCGCAAGCCGGTTTTGGAGGTGATGGTGGCCTACGACCCTGCAAATGTGCCCGCCGTAAAAAAGATGGGCATTCAGCAGGGCGCTTCTGGTTATGACAAACCTGCAAAGGAGCCAAAAAGCAAGGCGGCCGCGCTGAGCAGCGAACAGCTTGAGCGGCTGGACAAGCGCATAGACTCGATTGACGAAATGCTCAGCGACTTCATTGAGAAGTTCTCATTTGTCAAGCGGGACATAACCTACGACTATCCTGACGAAGTGCAGGATTTGCTGGTTTCGATGATAGAAAACCAAGTCAGGGAGGAACTGGCGCACTCGCTGGCGAAGCAGACAGACCAGATGCTGCGAAGGCAGCAGGGGACGGACGCCGCAGAAGTGATGGAGCATCTGGTGCTTGAGCAGTTTGGCAGGCCGGAGCCCATTTTGCACAAAAAATTCACACAAAAAATCATATTGGTGCTGGGTCCGACAGGCGTTGGAAAAACAACGACGATTGTGAAGCTTGCGGCAGATTTCGCTGTCAAGCAAAAGAAAAAAGTCGGAATCATAAATACAGACACATTCAGGATAGGCGCGCAGGAGCAGCTCCAGACATATGCCGACATACTGGGAATCCCGCTGCAAGTGGTATACTGGGCAGACGAGCTGGAAAAAGCGGTCGAAAACATGTCGGACAGGGACATCATATTCGTCGATACTGCCGGCAAGCGCCCGGGGGATGAGAAGCACAAGGAAGACCTTCTGGACATCGTGCGCATACTCAGGCCCGAGGACACCCTCCTATGCCTTTCCGCCACTGCCGGGTTTGCATCCATCAAGGAAGTGGTGGACACCTATGGGTTTATGGAAGACTATAGGATTTTAATCACAAAGATAGACGAGACGAAATTCCGCGGACCGCTGCTCAACATAAGCTGGTATGCGCAAAAGCCGCTCGCCTACGTCACGGTTGGGCAGAATGTCCCAGACGATATCGAGGTCGCAGACATCGAAACCATAGCGAAACAGATTGTCAGGGGTCATGCATCAGCAGACAGGGAGCAGGAACCCGAAGAGGGTGCGGAAACCGTTGCTATAGCGACAGATTATCTCGAATATATTGAAACCGCAAAAAGCGCTGAGACTGCGGAAATAGGCACAGATACAGGCCTGGAACCAGATAGACTAGAGCGGGACGCGCGAGAAGCAGAAGTTATTGTAGGCCAGCTGTTTGAAGCTTGGGCAGATGATGGGGCAAATCAGCAATCTTAGCTTAAAGCTGCGGCAGGGCCGTGAGCCTAAGTAGCGGATGAAAAGAGAACACATATGGCTGATCAAGCACAAAACTTAAGAAACCTTGTTGGTAAAAAACAAGAAATCAGGGTCGTCTCCATTGCAAGCGGAAAGGGCGGGGTCGGGAAGTCGAGCATTTCGATTAATTTGGCTGTTGCCCTGTCCAGGCGTGGTGTGCGGGTTCTGATCATAGATGCTGATTTTGGTCTTGCCAATGTGGATGTAATGCTCGGAGTCACGTCGCGATATGACATTAGTTATTTTTTGCGCGGCGAAAAGACGCTAAACGATATAATTCAATTGGGGCACGAAGGCGTAAGGTTTATTTCTGGTGGGTCGGGAGTCAATGACCTGCTTAACATGGGCGAAGAGCAGCTGGCAAACCTTATTTCCGGAATTGTGCACCTAGAAGCGCCAATCGATTTCATTATCATCGACACCGGCGCAGGCATCAATGAAAACATTATGCAGATGGTTCTTGCGTCCTCGGAAACAATAATCGTGACAACGCCGGAGCCAACATCGATACTTGACGCATATGCGCTTGTTAAGACAATAGTAAAGCGCAGGGCTGCCCACCCGCTAAGTGTGCTTATAAATAAATGCGAAAGCAAAACGGAAGCAAAGCGCGTCCAGGACGGTTTTATCGAGGTTGTAGGCAGGCATTTGGGGAAAAACGTCAACCCGCTGGGGCTGATAATGTATAACCAAGAGGTACCGCAATCCATCAAAAGGCAGATTCCAATCACGGTCAGCAACCCGGGCGGCTCGACTGCGAGGGAAATAGACACTATTGCAAGAGCAATATTAGACCTGCCGATGGAGCACATTCCGAGCACTTTACTATCGAGGCTTTTCTCCAGAATTTTGGTTAAGGCATGAAGAGCTGGGCAATACAAAAAACTTAAGCGCTAAGCGCATAGATTGGAGGCTGATGTGTGGAAAAAGAAGAATTGTTAGTCATTGGAGATAAGGTAGATTTATTGGGGCACCAGAACCGCCTTTACAGGTCAATGATTGAGGATGTCGCCGAGAGTCGTTTTTTCCTTGTTGGAGTACCAAGATTTGGCGGAGTTCCTATGCCGCTCCACTTAGACGATAGCATATTTATGGTTTTTTACCGCGAATCCGGCAGATTTATTACGGAAATGCAGGTAGCAAGGTTTGAAAATAGAGGGGATGTCCGCTATATCTGGCTCTTCCAAAAAACTGCACCGGTAAAGAACCAGCGACGCGAAGCTTTTCGCGTCCCGACGATAGTTGATGTCGAAGTTTGTCAGTACGTAGAAGGCTTAGAGAGTGATTTGGAGGGGACCTTGGAGTCGGAGGAGTTCGAGTTGGTCATACTTGACAGGGTCACCAGCAGGGATATCAGCCTTACGGGCATGGCGCTGATATCCGACGTCCATGAATACGAGGTGGGGCAGAAATATTTGCTCCGGATGTACCTGGGCGGAGTCCAGAAAGGTGAAAAGTCGTTTCACACGTGCGCCACAGTCAACCGGATACTGCCGTGGCGCGACAGCGGAAAGCGCTTGATTGGCGTGAAGTTTCACGCTCAGACCAAGGAAATGAGCGAACAAGTCTCAAGGTATGTGTTGGAAGAGCAGCGCAGGCAGCTAAAACAAAAAAGGCTTATTGAAAACTAGCGCCAAGTCATACTTAGTTTTCAAGGTGGTGATGAAATGACAGGCTTAAGTGATTCAAAGGATCGGCTTAGTCCCGAAAAGCTAACGCAGCTGTGGGAGCATTATAAGCTGACCGGGGACATAGATTCTAAAAACGAAATATTGCTAAATTACGGGTATCTCGTAAAATGGATTGTCAGACGGATGATGCCGAAGTATAATAACTATAACGAATACGATGACTTGGTATCCTGCGGCATGCTTGGGCTTATCGACGCTGTGGACAAATTTGAGCTAAAGCACGAGGTGAAGTTTGAAACCTATGCAGTCACCCGCATACGCGGCGAGATTTTGGACTACATGCGTTCGCAGGATTGGGCATCACCCAGCCTGCGGAAAAAGATTTCAGCCATTACAGCAGCTTTCGAAACCTTCGAAAGTAAAAATCCGGGAAAGCCGGTAGACAAGGACGTAGCCGACTCGCTGGGCATGCCCCTAGAGCAAGTCCACAAGATACTATCGCAGTCACATATGTTCAACCTCGTAAATTTTGAGGATGCACTCAGCTCGCAAAACCCAGAAGCTGAGATAAGGAGCCAGGAAGAAAACGCTCCAGAAGAAGAACTCTTGGAGAAAGAGAAAAAGCAAGTTTTGGCAGAGGTAATTGACTCGCTGCCGGAAAAGGAACGGATGGTCATAACGCTATACTATTACGAGGGGCTGCTGCTCAAGGAAATAGCAGATATGCTAAAGGTGACAGAATCCAGAGTTTCGCAAATCCACTCGAAAGTCCTAGCTAAAATGCGTACAAAACTTGAGAAAGTAGTATGAGCCGACAAGGGGGGGTGCCTCGCGTCGTGCGCAAACTAACAGCTTCGAAGGGTGTGAATGATGAAAGCTAAATATATTACAGCAGAAAATCTAGAAGCCGCCGAAAACACAGCGGCAGAGCACTTTGGCTTGAATAAAGGTGAGATAACGATTGAAGTTTTGAGCGAAGATGCGCAGGGGGCCGTTTGCGAGGTTCTCGCACTTGTGGGCTCACCCGGAGAAATATCGAACATGAACGCCGGATTTGGGGTATATTACGAACCTGGCGGGGTTTTCTTAGAGGTCTATGAGCAGCGCGGCGCAGGGAAGCCGCTGGTTGACAGCGACTTGATGCAGTATCTTAGCCGCAAGAACCTGAGCGGGGTCAATGTAACGCCAATACACAAATTGCTTTCGGCAAAGCAAGGGCGCTCGGCGATTGCGCCTGCGCAGAGCGAGTTCCTCTTCGGGGAGGATTTGAAGGTGGAGGTTTCCGCCGATGAAATGGAGGCCTCGGCGAGGCTGCTCAGCCCCGAGCCCGGGGGGTCCGCCTTGGAGCTGGGAGAGGCAAAGCAGAAAATTGTGGCGGCGGGTGTCACGCACTGCATAGATGAGCAGGCGATTATAGAGCTGCTTGCAGAGAAGTGTTACAATGAGCCGAAAATCATAGCTTCCGGGCTGCCCCCGGAGGATGGGCAAGACGGCACTATCGTTTTCAATTTCTCAACAGACGAAAGGACAGGGAGGCCGAGGGAGATTGGCGGCGGCAGGGTGGATTACCGCTCTCTGGACTTGTATGAGCCGGTGACTGAAGGGCAGCTGCTGCTGTCGAAGGAGCCCGCAACCGAAGGGAAACCCGGCACGTCTGTAAAAGGCCGGGAGATTAAGCAAAAGCCAGGCAAAGAGGCGGCGCTTCCGAGGGGGAAGAACGTCACTATAAACAACGAAAAAACACAGATGCACGCAAACTGCTCCGGCATGGTACAGTTTCTAAACAATGCCGTCAACGTCTCGAATGTGTACACAGTCAAGGGAGACTGCGACCTCAGCGTTGGAAATATAGACTTTGACGGCTGCGTACACATATCGGGCAGCGTGAGGTCGGGCAACACCATAAAGGCTACGGGCAGCGTCGTGGTAGGTGGAGTTGTCGAGGCAGCGAAGATCAGCGCAAAGGGCAACATCGAGATAAAAAGCGGGATGCAAGGCTCTGACAAAGGCATGATTGAAGCAGGCGGCTCGGTTGTAGCGATGTATATTGAGCGGGGGCACGTGGTGGCAGATGGGTCAGTCACCGTGGACGTGAGCATCCACAGCACCATTGAAACAGGCGGCACGCTGACGGCGAAGGGCAAGCGCGGCGCAATCATCGGTGGGAGAGTCGGCGCCGCAGGGGATGTCGTCGCTAACTACATTGGCGCCATATCCAATACTCGGACTGAAGTTACCGTCGGCATGATGATAAGAAAGCGCGAGCGCATCTCATTTTTGGAAAAAGAGCTCGAGAGGGTTAAGCTGGAATTGGTCAAGCTGGATCAGCTTGACGTCTACCTGGCGAAGGCAAAAGAAAAAATGGATCCAGAACAATGGAAAACCCTGAATGCGTCAGGAATGGAAACAAGGCGGTCGTCTATGGAGGATGCGGAGGCGTTCGAGCTTGAAAAAGAAGGGTTGCTGAAAGAACTGGAACAAGCCACCGCAGGCAAAGTGCACGTGTTTGAGACGGCTTTTTCCGGAGCGATTATTTCAGTGGGGTCGGCCACATTAAAGCTAACCGACGAAATCCCATTTGCGACATTTAAATTCAGGGAGGGCGAGGTAGTTTATGGCCCTTGCGAAATATCCAAGCAAAAGGAATAAGGCGGGTTTGTGAATAAGATTTTTAAGCTTATGACAGGGAGGTCTTAATCATGGCAATAAGAGGCATTGATACACAAATAATGATAACGCGATCTGCCGATCTGGCCAGAGACGTCGGCGCTATGGCAAAGCGGCCTGAGTTGTCGCAGGAGCAGATGGGAGAGCTGCAAAAAATCGCCGTTGCCCATGATTTGAAAAAAGTGCAGGAAACTGCAGAAGCAGAGATGGACAAGCTCAGGACGGATAAAGACGGCAGCAATGGGGCTTCCGGAGGCGATGGCGGAGGAGGGGGAGCCGAAACCAGCGAAGAAGGCAAGGAAGGCGGAGTGGAGAGAACCATGCTTGTCCCAGCCAGCGACAATGTCATAGACATTACGATTTAGGAGCATTAAACCAACATGGGGATAGAACACTACGCATTTGCGCTTTTTATTGCAGGGCTGATATGTTTGATTGCCGTTTTAGTCAAGGTGCTGTTTTCTGATTTGAGCCGGCAACGCAAGCTGCTAGACGAAAAGGAGACGAAGCTGCTGCAGCTATACAATACGGTAGAGAGCATTATGGAAGATTTTACAGACCAGGCAAAGATTACGGCAGATGAGATAAAAGAATTTGAAACCAGGATGGCAGTGCGCGCATCATCCCTCACTCTGCTGCCCGACCAGATAAAAGACGAGCACATAATCGAGAAGCTGCCGCAAAGGCCTGGCGGAGTCGACCAGAGCAGGATTAGGGCGGCAAGCGAGGTTTTGGAAAGAGCGGAGCGCATAATAAAAAGCGAAGCCCCGGCCAAGCCCCAAGCAACGGGGCAGGCCGCCGGAGAGGTGTTTCAAAGCTTTTTTGACGAAATAGCCGCAGCGCCGGTACAGCCGGAGGTAAGCAGCAAGCAAAATCGCAACAATATGATTTGCGCTTTGGCGGCAGCAGGAAAGACCGATGCCCAAATCGCCAGCGAACTAGGGATAACGCAAAACGAAGTCAGGCTTGTGCTGGATTTAATGGGAAGCTAGTGAAACAATTCAGTGCCAGGCAAGAAAACCTAGGAGCAGGCATTGGGAAGCCTGTGCGCTCATCGTAGAGAGGGAATTCCCGCTACTGTCACGGAACTGACCGAGCGTAGAGGAGTGTGCAGGCTTCTCAATGCCGGACAGAACAACAAGCTAGTTTCAAAAAATATTAAAAAAACGGTTAAGTTTGAGGCGAGAAAGCACGATATTTTATATAGGAAAAGATATTGTTGGCAATACCGTGCATTGATTATGAGCGCAATGCGGCAAAAATGTGTGCACCAGCCAGCCAGTAGGAGCAGGAAAGATGATACGAGGATTTTATACAGCGGCGTCCGGGATGATGTTGCAGCGCAGGCACATGGACGTGATTACAAACAACCTGGCCAACGCTGAGACGACGGGCTTTAGAAGGCAGCAATTGGTGTCGCACAGCTTCGACGACGTCCTGGCAAGGCGCATTGGAGATATAGATGATGCGAATGTAATCGGGATTCGCCGGTTCATGAACGCACCGCCCGTAGGGCCCATGACACTTGGGACGCAAGTTGACCAGCTTTTCTTGAATTTTGAAGAGGGGCGGCTAGAAGGCACAGAGCTGAGCACCGATCTTGCGATAGTCGGCGACGCATTTTTTGTAGTGCAGACCGAAGACGGCGAGCGCTTTACCAGGGCCGGAGCGTTCCGATTGGACGATTTAGGCTACATCGTGGATGCCGGAGGGCATTTCTTGCTTGGCGAGGGCGGGCCGATTATGGTCGGTTACCTTGACTTCACAGTCAACCGGGAAGGCGTGGTGCGCGTCGGGGACGAAATCATAGACACAATCCGCACCGTGTCGTTTGAGGACAACAATTCGCTGAGGCAGCAGGGGTACAACCTCTTCCTATCGCTCGAACCCCCGCTTCCCGCAGCAAACCAAAACCAGATAATCCAAGGTTTTTTAGAGAGTTCGAATGTTGACATTGGCAGGGAAATGGTCGATATGCTTACCATATTTCGTGTGTACGAGGCAAACCAGCGCATGCTCACGATGATTGACGAAACCGTTGGCATGGCCGTCAACGAGATAGGGAGGGTGAGATAATGTTTGGAGCTAAAATGACCGCCGCAACTGGGTTGAGGCACCAGCAATTTCGCCTTGATACGATAGCCAACAACATAGCAAATGCCAATACTACGGGGTTCCGGGGCTCAAGGGTCGATTTTAAGGATGCGATGTATCTGACGGGCATGGTGCCGGGCACCGCAAGGAGCCCTGAGGGGAACCAGCAAAGGGGGCACGGAGTCTTGGTCGCCGCCACGACAATGGACTTCAGGAGCGGGTCGCTCCTGGTGACTGATAGGGATCTTGACTTCGCAGTGGCCGGAAATGGGTTTTTTACGCTCGGCGACTTGGATGGGAACCTCTTTTATACCAGAAATGGGGCATTCGACATTAGCGTAGAAGATGAGGGGCGGTTCATAGTTAATGCAAACGGGCTTTACCTGCTCGACACCAACGGCGAAAGGATAATGGTTCCGGACAATGCGCAGACAATCAGCGTTGACCATGCGGGCACAATGAGGTTTTTCCACCATGAGGATGAATTTGGCCTAGAGGAACCGGTCACAATCGCAATATATATGTTCCGCAACAAGATGGGGCTGTACGCAGCGGGAGACGGCGTGTTCACGGAGACGGTGGCATCAGGCGAGAGGTTCCCAGCAGATGGGGAAATCGTCCAAGGCGCCGTAGAAGGCTCGAACGTGAACCTGTCAGAGCAGATGACTCTGATGATACGAACCCAGAGGGCTTTCCAACTAGTATCGCGAGCGCTTACGACAGCGGATGAAATGGAAGCATTAGCCAATAATATGAGAAGGTAAGCAATCAAGAAAAGGAGGTAGGTACAGATGAACATAATCCAATGTATTTTCTGCAAGAAGCCCTTTCAGACCCTAGGTAGGAAAGCCTGCCCGGACTGTCTTGAACAAATAGACAAAGACTTCTTTGTCGTCAGGGATTACATATACGAACACAAGCAGACCAACATGGACAAGGTTTCAGAAGAGACAGGGGTTTCAATGCAGATTATAAGGCATCTTCTAAAAGAGGGCCGCCTGCAGCTAGACGAAATAGGCGGAGGCGGAGGGCTCCTGGTCTGTGAGAGGTGCAGAAAGCCCATCAACTCAGGCAAACTCTGCAAGGCCTGCACGGACAAAGTCTCAAACACCATGAAAGGCAATGTGGACGCACGCGCCGCTGCCGCAAAGAGCGCTGCCGATTCGGCAAGCTTCAAGGGCTCGGCAAAAGTGAAAAACAAATAATTTCGAAATCAATGGAAGAGGGTGGACTCTAATGAAAATAAATCCAATCATAAACCCAAATGTGATGAGGAGCTATCAAGCTACCAAATCAGTATCGGAAAGCAAGAAAGCAGCAGGCGGCAGGGACGAAGTCACGTTTTCCAATGAAGCTCTTAGCTTCTCTAAGGCTTTGACTGACGCAAGGGAGATGCTCGAAGTTCGCACCCCGGCAGAGCAAGCCCGCCTAGCTGACTTGACGGACGCAGTCAGGCAAGGGACCTACAAGGTAGACAGCGAAAAAGTCGCTGAGAAAATCCTTGAGAGCGTCCAGGGACGCAGATGATGAGAAAATCGCTGGAGGAACTCCGTGCGCTGCTCCTTGAGCAAAAGGCTATCCTCGAAAGCATGCTCAAGCTCTCCGGAGAGGAGCGCCAGGTGATAATAGCCGGCGAATCGGAAAAACTGGAGGACATAGTCCGTCAGGGCTTTCGCGAACTCTCAAAGCTGGGGCAAGTGGAAAAGAAGCGGGCGACACTGCACAAGGCGATAGCCGCCGAGTTTGGGCTGACAGAACAAGACTTGACCGTCTCTGTCATCGCCGAGAATGCGGAGCCCCACGAGCGCGAGGCCATAGTGACCCTGCAAAAAGAGCTGACGGAGCTAATAGGCCAGCATAGCGCACTCAACAAGGAAAACACGGAGCTAATCAAGGCGCACCTCGAGTATTCAGAAACAATGCTGGAACTCATGGTAGAGCCGGACGACCCGCTCAACAACTTTTATGGCGGTGATGGAAGAGCCGCTGCGGAAAAGAAGAAAACGACCGGATTTTTTAACGGTCAAGCATAACAAAATAGCAAGCCTACGCGTAACGGAAGACGCCGGCAGCCTGCGCAGTAGGAGAGATTGTAATGAGAAGCACATTTTTTGGCATTGAAATTGGCAGAACCGGCGTAAACATGGGACAACTTGGCCTGGACATAACAGGTCACAACATTGCGAATGTAAACACAAAAGGCTTCACACGCCAGCGCGTCGTTCAGACGGCTCACGATCCATTTGGAGGAATCCAAATGCTCAAGCCGGTTGAGCAGGCGCGCGTTGGTGGTGGTGTAAGGGTGAAAATCCATGACCAAATCCGTTCGGAGTTTCACGACAGGAGATTCAGGACGGAAAACTCCCAAGCGGCGTACTGGCAGATGCGCACGCGCGAACTAAGGAGCCTTGAGTCGTTTTTTGATAACGTAGACGAGAGGACCAGTATCAACTACAGCCTGAACAGGTTCTTCTCGGCGATGAACGTCGTGTCGGAAGATCCCGTAGCAGGGCCCCCGAGGAGGGAAATCAAGAGTGCCGCAGAGAGCTTGGTGCAGCAGTTTAATGTCATATACACAGGCCTTGTGGATCTTCAGGTGCTGCAAAACAGGATGGTCAGGGAAACAGTTAATGAGATTAACGACCTATCGGCAAGACTTGTTGAGCTAAATGAGGCAATATACATCTTTGAAGCGGCCGGCCAGCATAGGGCAAACGACCTTAGGGACCAACGCAATCTGCTTCTGGATGCGCTATCCACGATAGTCGACATCGAGTACGAAGAGCGAACGGACCCGTGGGGCAACTCGTTCCTGACTGTCTGGGTAGTAGACAGGACTTCGGCTCCGGTCAGAGACTCCGCCGGCGCCACCTTCGGAAATGACCTCCCCGACGCAGGAAACATACTCGTCATGCACGATAGGCGCAGGGGAATGGGCGTTGAGGCAGTGGAAATACCCGGAAATGCCGGGCAGACCCCGCCGCACCCATTGGAGACAAGGTATGTTCCCCTCTGGGCTCCCCCAGCTTGGGTGCCCGTCGTGGGCGGCGGCAACGTTGTGCTGGGCACCCCTGAAGACCCTTCCGGTCGTTTAGATGATCATGCGCTTGAAATGACAGAGGCAAGGGGAAGCCTGCGCTCGACGATGGAGATGCGCGACAACGACAATGTGGAGCGCCCCGGCATCCCGTATTTCATAGAGAGGCTAAACGAGCTTGCAAGGGCATTGGTTCAAAATGTAAACGAGGTGCACCGCCAGGGCTGGACAGAAGACCACCCCCCATACGGTTCCCAGACTAACATAAACTTCTTTTATGAACCCGACGACATAGATGAAATTACTATCAGAAACATACGCCTCAGCGACGAGATTTTGGCAAGCGAATTTAACATTGCAGCCTCGTCGTTGGAAATCAGGGGGTTAAGCAACGATCCTGAAGACCAGCAGCGCGGCAACAATCTGAACATGAGGGCTCTCTACGCCCTGTTTAATAGCACGAACATCAACTTTGAGAATGGTGCAGGCGACACCGTGCGCATAGGCAGCTTCGACGATTTCGCAACAAACGTAAGGATCAGCGTCGCCAGCCAGACTAGGGCCTCCAGAAACTCTGAGCTCACCGCCACCCACTTGGCGCATTCTGCCGAGAACCAAAGGCTGTCGATATCGGGCGTATCGCTGGACGAAGAGATGACGCATATGATCAGATTCAACCACGCATTCAACGGCGCGGCTCGTGTGATAACGGCAATGGACGAGCTTTTAGAAAGACTGATAAACGGCACAGGCAGGGTAGGGCTGTAAGTTGAAGATTAGAACTTGAAGGCCCAACCGCTGAGCCCTGAGTATATATTAAGGAGTTAAGAAGCAATGAGAATAACCAACACAATGATGGTCAATACCCTCAATAGAAATATATTTGGCAACCTGACTAGGATGGACACCCTCCAAAACCAGCTGGCGACAGGCAGGCAGTTTGCCAACATAAGCGACGACCCCCTTGCCCTGATTTATAGCCAGTCGGCGAGGAATACGATAAACCGGATCAATAATTTCGCAAGGTCAGTGCACACGGCAC
Organism: Oscillospiraceae bacterium; assembly: GCA_009787995.1. GTDB lineage: Bacteria > Bacillota > Clostridia > Oscillospirales > Oscillospiraceae > WRMH01. The sequence continues at coordinate 11,972 of WQSH01000010.1, read as the reverse complement.
AGGACTGGCTGACCCAAGCCGAGGACGGAATAATGGAAATGCAACGCACAATGGTTGACCTTTATGAGCTGGCAGTCCAAGCATCCAACGACACTAAGGGCACGGGCGACGAGAGCGATAAGAGAAACATAGCCCCTGCCGTCAGGCAGCTGACCCAGAACGTAGTGGATACGCTAAACTCGACCTTCGGCAACAGGTTCCTCTTCGGCGGCTTCAACACCCCCGGCGACCGCCCAGCCAACTATCCCGATGAGCATTTGAGGCCGTTTACGGTAGCCGACTGCCCGGATGCCGGCGTGCCTGCGCTGTTCCTCAATGGGCGGAGCCTGCACGCGCTGGAAGGCATGACCTGGCAGGATTTCCAAACCGCTTTGGCACCACCTGGCGGCGAATTTTCCGGCTTGATTGACGTAAAGACGCTTGATGTCGGGCCGGGCATTGAGATGCCGATTTCCGTCAATGGCATAGAGCTTGCGTTTTTTAGGACGCCGGATCCGGACAATCCGGGCGGCTTCATAATGCGCAGCGTATGGAGCGTAGCAAACGATTTGTACGAAAAAACGAGCAGGGGAGCCCCGGCATATGAAGTGATGCAGTCAATCAGGCCGCTGCAGGACGCCCAGAACCACTTGCTTACAGAAACCGCCGACATAGGCGGCAGAATTAGGCGCTTAGAGCTGCTTGAAGCCAGGTACGAGCAAAACGCAATAAACTTTGAGAGGATGCGCTCTAATGCGGAGGATGTGGACTTCGCAGAGACGATAATGCACTTCCGGATGGCAGAGGCTGTGTACCAGGCAGCCCTGTCGGCGGGGGCGAGAATCATCCAACCAACACTTATGGATTTCTTGCGCTAAAAAAAGTATGTACAAATGCAAAATTATGCTGTATAATAGAACATCAACATCGTGTAAGTAGGTTCGGATTTCGAATAATTAGCTATTTGCCGGACTCCGAATTTGCCGAGATAAAGGATTATCAAAGGCAGGTGTTATAAATGCTTAGCGTACAAAGGATTTTTATTGAGCAGCAGCTCGCTGAGATTGGTATAAGGACGACCAATGCTCAGATGCACATCACAATGCCGCAGGGGCAGATGACTATCACAAGCGAAGCACCCCAGATGCAAATCGAAAGGCGGATGCCCACGTTTCGGGTCGACCGGCAAAGAATAGCCGACGAATCTGGACTCAGGGGGCCGGTGGCGCTTGCGAGGGATTTTGCAAACGCAGGCAGGCAGGGCGCTATGCGCGGCATCCGAAACGCAGTCGATGCGGGGCACGCCCTCGGCGACGTGAGAAGGGGCGGAGACAGGGTTGGTGCGCTTGCGCGAAACAGGACTATGGCAAGGCTCACAAGAAACCGCGAGGTTAACATAGGCCTGATGCCTAGGAGCGGTGCAAATTTAGAGTGGGATAGGGGCGAAATGAGCATCAACTGGTCTAGGCACAGTCTGGTCATAGACTGGGACGGCGACTTGATGCCCACGATTGTGATTGACCCCAAGCACTCTATCGAGGTTTTCCTGCGCACTGAACCGTACTTCCGGGTTGTAGTTCAGGGAGAGCCGCGCACTGTCACCCCGGGGAGGTTTGTAGACCAAGCTGTCTAAAGATAAGGTGTTTGCGCTCTGCAGAAAAGAGAGAGAGGATCTATGCAGATAGAAACCATACGGTTCGGTTCGGTTGAAGTCGACGAATCAAAGTTTATTACGTTTGCCGAAGGGATTCCGGGACTTGAGGATAGCCGAACATATGCACTGCTCCAATTTGAAGAGAGCTATCCGATAATATGGCTCCAATCGATTGACGAGGGCGGGATATGCCTGCCGGTTCTGGACACATTCGCAGTACTGACGGACTATGTATTTGAAATCAGCGACGAAGATGTAAACGAGCTTGAACTCCAAGGGCCTGAGCAGCTTCATGTGGTCAGCGTGGTTGTCATACCCAATGATGTGAAGGGGATGACCGCAAACCTCGCTGCGCCAATAATAATCAACACAGAAACAGGCAAGGCGAAGCAAATCATGCTTACCGGAATCGAGTATAACGTCAGAGCTCCCGTATTTGCCCAAATTTGCGAAATGGTTAACAGGGAGGAGGGCGACGGCGATGCTGGTACTGTCACGGAAGCTGAATGAAACCATCCTCATAGGCGACAACATCAGGGTGACTCTTCTTGGGATAGATGGCGACAAAATCAAAATCGGTATAGATGCACCCAGGGATGTCAAAGTTTTTAGAGAAGAACTGATTGAAGCGACAAGGAGCACGAACAAGCAAGCGCTTGATGCTCCGATTATCTCCTTCGATTTATCAAAAATCAAAAAAACGCCTCCCCAAAAAGGGGAGTAGATGTTGAAAATTAACCGACACCCGGCTAAGCCGGGTGTTAGATTTGGGTTTATTTGTTAAAAAATGTAGATTTATTAATTATTCCTTGCATATCCAAAAAAAACATGGTAGTATCTATGTCACGACATTGTCACTGTGTGGCAAAAGCTATGGGAAGGCGGAGTGACGCCGTGACTGAGGGGGGCAGCGATGAGAGCGGTTGTAGATAGGATGTGGGCACAGCTCAGAGAGTACATGGGCAAGATGTCAAGAGGCAATAAAATCAAGCTTGCAGTCCTTTCACTATTAGTAATTATACTGGCAATAGTTACGGTAAGCATACTCACTCGCACCACTTTTGCCACATTACATACAGCAAACGATGATGCAGAAGCAGGAATGATGGTCGCCGCACTTAGGGAGATGGGGGTGACCCCGAGAGTAGAGGGTCGGAGGATACTGGTTCCTGAGGAGAGGGTCAACGAGCTGAGGGTAGCCTTGGCTGCCGAGGGGATAGTAGGGCCCGCTGCGCCGGACCTTGGCATAATGGCAGGCGCCGCTGGGTTTGCGATTACGGACGCCCACGCCAGGGAGCTCTACGATGCCCAGCTTTCGGAGCGGGTTAGGCGCGCGATACTGACCTCGCCGCAGATTTTGGATGCCCATGTTATCATTAGGCAGGGCGAGACCTCGCCGTTTCGCGCCGCACATGGGGTGAGGGCCCCACATGCCGCCGTCATGCTGACACTGAGGGGCGGGGTAATGCTTGCGCCCATGGAGGCCCAGGCCATCGCCGAGTATATAAGGGGCGCAGTGCCGGGCATAAGCTTCGAAAACATCAGCATAACCGACTCCAACCTAAATACATATAGGGTCGGGGATGCTCTTACGATTGATGTTGAGTCAGAAATGACTTCGCGCATAGCAGTTCAAAACTTCCTAATCGAACAAATCAGGATGTCGGTGGAGCAACAGCTGATGCCGATTTATGGGGTGCACAACATCCGCGTGACTCCAAGCATCAGGCTCAACTGGGACAGGGTCTCAAGGGAGATGATTGAGTTTGCGCCGCCCGTAGCCGGAGAGCTAGACGGCATAGCCCGCAGCGCCCACGACCTCTGGGAAGCCGCCAGGAGCGCCGAATGGGCCATGGGGATCCCCGGGACGGACTCAAACGAACTGGGCACCGGGTTTCCTGAGTACCCATTTGGGCCGCTGGGCGACGGCGAGCTTTATGAGCGCCGCATGAGGGAGCGCAACTATGAAATAAACCAAACCATCACGCTCATTGAGCAGGCGCAGGGCGAGCTTGAATTTGTCAGCATAGCCGTGCTGATAAACGCCGAGGCCATAGAAGGAGACTTTAGCGCCGAAGTCGCAGACCTGGTCTCGACCGGCAAAGGGATTCCGGTGGCCAATGTCACCGTCCAGCACATACCATTCTCATATGTTGACACAACCCTTGCCGACATGTATGCAGCTTGGGAGGCGTTCCAAGCGCAGCAAAGGATGAGAGAGCTCGTGGAGCTGATTATCCAATGGTCTGTAATCCTGCTCCTCGGAATCCTGCTCCTACTGCTCGTGAGGACTATCTTCACATCCACAAGGCCAGTGCCGGAGCCGGAGACTGTGCTCGTAGGTGCGGGGGGCGTCAACTACCTGGCAGACGATGAGGATGAGATTGATGCAGATGCAATGGCGCTCGACGAGGTTGAACTGCAGCAGACGAAGCTTGCAGGCCTCGAGCAAATAGAGAGATTCATAGACAAAGATCCTGCTGCAGTGGCGCAGCTACTACGCAATTGGTTATCTGACGAGTAAACTCTAATTTCTTTAGCAGGGGTGAGCTGAGTAGCTTGGCAAACGCACCTCTGATTTCAACTGGCAAAGGTGAGGAAATATGCCCCAACACGAAATGTCATCAAAGGAAAAGGCTGCTGTACTATTGATTAGCCTTGGTAAGGAATATTCGGCCGAGCTGTATAAGTTTTTGTCTGAGGAAGAAATCAGCGACATGACCCTCAGTATCACGACGACAAGAAGAGTGGAACCAAATGTCAGGGAGCAGATAATCAACGAGTTCTACGAAATGTGTCTGGCGCAAAAGTTTATCACGGAGGGCGGTATAGACTATGCGCGTGAAATCCTTGAACAAGCGATAGGGTCTGACAAAGCGGAGGAAATGATTAAGAAGCTTTCTTCCTCGCTTCAGGTGCGCCCATTTGACTTCATAAGAAGGGTTGACTCAAATCAAATACTAAACGTCATACACAACGAGCATCCGCAGATAATAGCGCTGGTCTTGTCGTATATCGAGCCCAAGCAGTCAGCTCAGATTATTGCGTCCTTGCCGTCTGACAGGCAGACGGAGATAATAAGCAGGATATCGACGATGGGCAGCACGTCGCCGGAATACGTCAAGGAAGCCGAGCGCATCCTCGAACGCAAGATAACCTCAATGGGGTTCACCGAAAATATCATCGTCGGCGGTATCGACACGATAGTCGAAATAATAAATTCGCTAGACCGCTCTTCCGAAAAGAACATCCTCGAGAGCCTCGACGTCAACGACAGCGAGCTGGCCGACGAAATCAGAAGGCGCCTCTTCGTTTTCGAGGATATCGCAAAGCTCAACAACGTTACAATCCAGCGCGTACTCAGGGAAATCAACAACGCAGACCTCGCCGTTGCGCTCAAGATGGCGACAGAGGACGTCACCAGGACTATTTTTGGCAATATTTCAAAACGTCTGCAAGAAATGATAAAGGACGACATGGAGGTTATGGGGCCTGTGCGTGTGCGTGATGTTGAGGAAGCTCAGCAGAGGATAGTCAACGTCATACGCAGGCTTGAGGACGAGGGTGAAATCGTCGTTGCACGCGGAGAAGGGGATGACCTAATTGTTTAGGATAGACAGAAATTTTGTCAACCTTGGCGCCACAAGATCCGTGCGGGTTGATGATGAGCAGGGCAGGGAGGCTGGCGCAGCAGTGGGGGATCAACCGCCCCTCGCTCATGCGGCAGTCTCTGCCGACAATATGGCTCAGACCAGGGCAAGCGAAATTATTGCGGAAGCCGAGGAGGAAGCCCGCACATTGGCGGAGCAGGTGCTTGCAGATGCCCGCGACGAGGTTGCGGAAATGATTAACGAGGCGCGCGAAGAAGCCGAGGAGATGCGCCGCCAAGCATTTCAAGATGGTTATGCAGAAGGCGCCGAAGAGGGCAAGCGCTCGTACGACGATCAGCTGGCCACAAAGATGCGCGAGGATGACGCAATGCTCAAGCGAGTCATAAGCGAGGTTTATGACGAGCGGGAGCGCACGTACTCAGGGCTTGAAGATGAGGTAGTCGGTTTGGCGCTGGAGATAGTCAGGAAGACCATAGCCCCTGCGGAGGAACTAATCGGCGGGATATTTGAGGCACTGATAAGGCATGCCTTAAAGCAGATAGTGCCCGATGGTAAGGTCGTGATACATGTCAGCCCCGAGGAATATGACCGGTTCTTTTCGTCCGGACAGGTGGATGTCGAGCTGGACAATGGGGAAGTAATCAGCGCAAAGGTTCTGCGCGACTCGACGCTCGGGGGCGGAGACCTCGTGATTGATACGGAAAGCGAAACAATAAATGCAGGCATCAATACGCAACTAAAGTATATTGCGCTTGCATTTGAAAAGATGATAAATGTTTGAGGATATATGAGCAGCATTGATTTTAACAAGTATTATTTGGCTTTGGAAAAAACACAGACTCTCGAGCATGCCGGCAGGGTGACGAAGATAGTCGGCCTTGCTGTGGAAGCGACGGGGCCTTCATCCAAGATTGGGGATATTTGTGAAATGTTCACCTTGGACGGCGAGCGGAGCATGCGCGCGGAGATAGTGGGATTCAGGGACGGACAGACTCTGCTTATGCCCTTTGGCAGCGTTGAGGGCATCGGGCTTGGCAGCTATGTGGTGTACACTGGCGATTCGCTAAAGGTGCCGGTTGGCAAAGACCTCACAGGCAGGATACTCGATGCGCTGGGTTACCCATTTGACGACCTGCCCCCGCCAAAGACCGAGGCATGGTACCCGGCAGACAATGTTCCGCCAAACCCGCTTGCAAGGGATCGCATCCACGAGGTGCTGCCGCTGGGAGTCAAGGCTATAGACAGTATGCTGACCGTCGGGCGCGGGCAGAGGCTGGGCATTTTTGCGGGCTCGGGCGTTGGCAAGAGTACGCTTTTGGGGATGATTGCCCGATACGCCGTGGCGGATGTAAACGTTATAGTCCTAGTCGGCGAGAGGGGCCGCGAGGTCAAGGATTTTGTCGAGAGGGACTTGGGGGAAGAGGGGCTGCGCAAGTCTGTTCTTGTTATTGCGACGTCAGACCAGCCTGCGCTCTTGCGCCTCAAGTGCGCTATGACCGGGACGGCGATTGCCGAGTATTTTAGGGATTGCGGCTATAAAGTGTTGTTGCTGATGGATTCGCTGACGCGCTTTGCGATGGCGCAGCGCGAGATTGGCATGGCTGCGGGCGAACCGCCTGTTTCAAGGGGCTTCCCGCCTTCCGTGTACGCTGTTTTGCCCAAGCTTCTGGAGCGTTCGGGCATGTCGGACAAGGGTTCGATAACGGGGCTTTACACAGTGCTTGTCGAGGGAGACGATATGAACGAGCCCATTTCAGACACCGTGAGGGGCATCCTCGATGGGCATATCGTGCTCTCAAGGTCGATTGCGAATAGCAACCATTACCCCCCGATAGACATTCTGGGCAGCGTGAGCCGTGTTATGCCGGATATAATCACTCCGCAGCATTTCGAGGCCTTTGGGTCGATTAAGAATTTGATTGCTGTTTACAGGGAGGCGGAAGACCTCATAAATATAGGCGCTTACAAGCAGGGCGCAAACCCTGAGATAGATAGGGCCGTGCAGCTCCACCATGCGATACAGAGCTTTTTAAAACAAGGCGTCAGCGATAGCTTCACCTTTGAGCAGACTTTGGCGATGATGCAAGAGATTGTAGGCGGCGGGTAGTTCTTAAATGAAAAAGTTTAAATTTACTCTTCAGGCTTTGTTTGACTACAAAGTCACAGTCGAAAAGATGCAGAAGTCTGAGCTTAAAAAGGCGCAGCAGGCGTTGCAGGAGCTTTTAAATGAAGAGATGCGGCTTTTGCAGGCTTATGCCGACAATGAGCGGTCGCTTGAGAGGGCTCTGGCCGAGAACTTAAACGTAGGCCGGGCGCTGAGTGAGCACGATGCGTTTTTCCGTTTTTTGCGCGATGCGCTAAAGGCAATCCGCGAGAGGGTTTTGGCAGCGGAGGAAGTGGTGCGCGCATGTCAGGAGCGGCTGATTACGACTATGAAGGAGATAAAGACCTACAACAAACTGCGGGACGAGCAGCTGGTGAGGTACAGGAAAGAGGTACAGGCTGAGGAAACCAAGGAAATCGAAGATTTGGTGTCCTTTAATGTAATAAACGAGTAGTGCTGTTCGGGCTTTGCTGCAGGCTACCTTGGCGCAATAGCTGCAATCAATTAAAATTTGGAGAGTGCGATATGGCAGAAGATATTACCGACTTGACGGAAGACGAAGAGTCAGAACCAAAAACTAAATCCAAAAAGCCTCCAAAAGAGAAAAAAGAAAAGAAAGAAAAGGCTGGCAAGAAATCCAAGGGCGGCGAGGTCTCCTTGGTCAGGAAGAGGCGGGGGAAGACAATTATAATCCTATGTATTTTGCTGTTTGTCATCCTGGTCATTGCCACTGCCGTGGTATTTCTTTACTACAACCTGTTTGAGGCAAGGTATATTGTGGGCGAGTACGTGCATGAGCCGCTCATTGCTGTTGCCGTTTGGTTTAACCCTGAGCTAATGGAGCTCGACGAGGAGCTCCGGGTGGCTTATGAGGCTCGCACGCGCGTGCTCGATACGCGCGAGGCTGGGCAGGATAGGCGCGAGGAGGAGCTTTTAGACCGAGAGTATTATGCCAACGCTAGGGAGCTTGCCCTGGATAGGCGCAGCATTGCCCTAGATAGGCGCGAGGAGCAGATTAACGCCATGCTCGACACTACGATTCCGATATTTCGCCGCACGATGACTGAGCAGGAGCGCCTGGACTTGGAGTCTCTCAGCAGAACCTATGCGCAAATGGCGCCGGTTGCGGCTGCGGGCATCCTAGCAGAACTCCCGGAGCCGGAGGATGCTGCCGTTATCCTGTTTTTTATGGCAGAGCGCAACGCAGGGGCGATCCTAGCCGCAATGGATCCAGACTTTGCGGCGGCCATAACCGAAATTCTTCTCAGCTGACAACCCCAAGGGGGGAAAGGTGCCCCCTTGGTGATTATCTAATAAAAAAACAAAAACTCCGCCGGGCTGTTTGCTTGGCAGGGTTTTGTTTTTTTGCTTACCGGCGCTACGCAACGTGCAGACTCGTGATTAACCAAGCAGCTGCAGTACGCCCTGTGGCAGAGCATTTGCCTGTGCGAGCATTGCGGTTGATGCTTGCGACAGGATGTTTTTTCTTGTAAAGCTGGTCATCTCCAGAGCCATGTCCGCATCGCGGATGCGGCTCTCTGCTGCTGCGACGTTTTCCGCTTGGTTGTTGAGGTTCTGCATCTTGAACTCCATGCGGTTCTGCATGGCGCCTAAATCCGCCCTGGCCATCGACACCCTGTTTAGGGATTCGTCAAGAAGGCCTAGCAATGCGCTGATTTCCAGCGCTGTCGGCGGAGGGTTCGTACCGCGCGAGACATCAATAAAGTGAGGATTCCCTTCCGCCGAACGCAGGCCGATTCCCCACGAGCTCATAGCTTCAATAAAGACCCTCAAAATCTGCCCCTGGTTGGCACCCGACTGGATTATCAGCCCACCGTGCTGGGGGTCTTCATCGGGAAAAGAAGGCCCATGGTCGGGCGGTTCGGGGAGGACAGGGCCGAGAAGCAATGTAGTGCCCCCGGGTGAATCTGAGTGATCCCAGGAGGAATCGTTTGTGAACGCCGGCACATTCGAGTTATTCACCTGCGCTACAATGCGATTCCGGTGGTGATCTGGGCTCATGGGGCTCGGACCAAACATCGTATTGGTAATGTTCAAGGGCGTCCCGCCAACACTCATCGAAGCGATTGTAGTGCCGTCAGAGCTCATTGGTAAATATACAAATAGCCTGCCCGAGCTATCAGTCATTGCATTGATTTCTACTGTGCCGTGGCCTGGAACGTTAAGATTTAAAACCACTGGTGAATTTGGCGTAAACGTCCCAAATTCATCGCTTACGTGGGGCATTATACGAACCCTCCATACGTTTTGCCCTGAGAAAGTGGCACTAGTAATGTTGTTGGGAATGGCGGGGGGACCCAAGCGGGGCAAGTGGTTTCCTGTTGAGGGTGCCAGTTGCGGAGGCCAAACCTGATTTGGTGGAGTGCCCACAGGGTCGTAGACCCTTACCGTATACACAGAGAGGTTGCCGCCATTAACCTGGGTAGGCCCTGTTATTCGGCTTGGCTCATATAATTCCAACAAGCCGCCGTTAAGCACAACACTGCCCGTCATAGTGCCATTTTGCATTGCTAGCGTGCCGCCGTTAACTGTAGTTGGTGATGTTATATTGCCTTGCGATGCAATCAGCTCGCCTCCGTGCACTGTTAAGTTAGCGCCTCTGACGGCATTGCCGGCCATACCTCCGCCTGATATACCCCTGGCGACGTTCACTGTCCCGCCGAATACGGTCAATGTTCCGGCGCTTGAGCCGCATCCTGCACCAATGCCTGAGCCGCCACAGTGAATGCCGCCGGTAGCATTCACTGTGCCGCCAACTATAACTACATTGCCGCCTGAACCTGACCAGCTTCCGCCGATACCAGATGATTCCGGGCCACCTTGGGCTGTTATGTTGCCGCCGAATATCGTTATGTTGCCGGCACCTCTGTGAGCGGCTCCGCCGCCGATGCCAGTGCCGCCGGCGACGTTATGAGTAGTCCCCGTTGCGGCTATAGCGCTCAAAGAGCCCGAACCATTTATTGTCAGCGTGTTTCCTGCGGTCACACTTACTCCGGCATGTCCAACAACGTTGCTCTGCAACATATTGGTGCCTTCCAGCCAAAGATTCACTGCCGTGCCTGCGTTTTCCGGGCCTAATTCTAACGCTGCCGTACCGGTAGTGATATTTACGTTATTTAGTATAATGTCGGTGCTTGCCCCATCTTCCACCGTGATACGGTTGAGTGCGTCCATGCCAGCACCGTTAATTCGAACCGGAAAGTCCCCGGTTATATGGAGCGTGCCGAGTGCTGGGTCGAATGTCCATCCATTTCCGGTAAGGTTTGCAAGATCAGAGGCGTTGATTGTTGTATAATCTGATGGCAATGGTGGAGTAGGAGCCAGTGGCGGCGCCACAGCCTGTACGCTAAGCGGCGCATCAGCTGATAGTGCGGTTCCTGCTGTCAGGGCGTTAATAGTGTCTTCGCTTAGCCCTAATGCTGCAAGGTCAATCCCCTCCAGCCTCGCATAATTGCCGGTCAGCAGCGCCCTGCCGTTAAACTCGGTGGTAGCCGCTATGTCGTCAATTTCTAAAATCAGCTGGTCGATCTCAAGCTGCAGCGCTCCTCGGTCAAGCTGGTCGTTTGTGTCGTTTGCGGCTTGGACGACAAGCTCGCGTATGCGGTGGACGATGTCCTGGACTGTTTGCATCCCGCCCTCTGCGGTCTGAACGAGGCTTATGCCGTCCTGCACATTCCTGCTCGCTTGGTTGAGACCCCGGACTTGCGCGCGCATCTTTTCGGAAATAGCAAGACCTGCCGCATCGTCTGCGGCGCGGTTTATGCGAAGGCCCGAACTGAGCCTCTCCGTCACTTTGCCCCTATTGCGGCTGTTGATGCCCTGCTGCCTATGGCTATTTGCCGCCGTGATATTATTTTGAATCCTCATTGGACTCTCCCCGGAGCTCCATCCTTGAGTTTAGTTTTCTCATCCTTGTAAAAAGGTGCCTGTGCGAGGAATGCGCTTTGCTCTAGTTCTCCGCCTGTCTCAATGTATCGTAATTTGTAGAGGAAACATTACAGCAATATGCGCATTTTGTCGAAATACATTACGCAAAGGCGGCAAAGTGCGTTTTATCGCGCTATATTTAATAGTGGTGGCGCCTGCACGCCCTTTTTGCGATAAAATTTTTCAAATAAAGAAATAATATGCTAATCTTTATAGACACAATCTCCGATAACTTAGTTTGAGGAGGTGAAAGAATGCAGATACCCATGGAGATTCTGTCCCACATGACGACCAGGACGGACTCCAGCCCGGGCGGATGGCATAAGACAGGTCCCCTTGCAACGGAAGGGGCAGGATTCGGCAGCGTGCTTGAAAGCGCAGTTGAAGAATCGCGGTCAAAGCCAATAAAAAATAACCGGTCGGAAGCTAAAAATGCGAACACAGAAGCAGCTCCTGAAAGAGAAGCAGCGCCTGAGGAAAAAGCGCAGATCGAAAGGGAACCGGCAGAATGCCGAAACGAACCTGACGAGTGCGCAAACGCAGATGAGGCAGTCGCTGGAGTAATGTGGGATCAAAAAGAAGTCGTTTTTATTTTCGAAGGAGATAAGGAATCTGCTACGACCCCTGAGATACGTGTGGAAGCCGAGCCAGAAACCGGCAAGCCAAAGCAAGAGGA
>WQSH01000009.1 GCA_009787995.1 Oscillospiraceae bacterium | reverse complement strand
CCCTCGGAGTCAAATCCAAAAGCAGCCCCATCCTCGAAGGAATCCCCTTAAAGTACCATATGTGGGAAACCGGGGCGGCAAGCTCGATATGCCCCATCCTCTCGCGGCGCACATTCGACTTCGTGACTTCTACTCCGCAGCGGTCGCACACTTTGCCTTTGTAGCGGATTTTCTTATACTTTCCGCAGTGGCATTCCCAGTCCTTGGTCGGTCCAAATATTTTTTCGCAAAACAGTCCGTCGCGCTCAGGTTTGAGCGTCCTATAGTTTATGGTTTCAGGCTTTCTAACTTCGCCATGCGACCAACTGCGTATCATTTCAGGGGAAGCCAACCCAATTTGCATTGCCTCAAAAGGTAGGAAACTCATTATTCACATACCTCCTCTTTATCACTGCCGTCTGAATTGTCCAATTCAAACATCTCGTACCCCTCTTCCGGCGATGGAACTTCTTCATCGTCATCCATATCCAGCTCTGCATCCTCATCTTCGTCGTCGCCGTAAAAGCCGTCTCGCCCGGCATCCTCTATGTTGTCAATGTGGTACCCCCGAGCACTGAATTCATCTTCATCGCCCTTATAGCCGTTTCTGTATTCATCGTTGTTGTCACGCATATCGACGACCTCCTCGCCATCGTCGCCGCGAAGCTCAACCTTCATGCCATTTTCATCCAAGACGCGCACATCAAGGCATAGCGACTGAAGTTCTTTGACAAGCACCTTAAATGACTCGGGCACCCCGGGCTTGGGTATGTTATGGCCCTTGACTATCGCCTCGTACGTCCTTACCCTGCCGGTAACATCGTCGGATTTAACTGTGAGTATCTCCTGCAAGGTATAGGCTGCGCCATAAGCTTCAAGCGCCCAGACCTCCATTTCGCCGAAACGCTGCCCGCCGAACTGGGCTTTTCCGCCCAATGGCTGCTGAGTTACCAAGCTGTACGGACCCGTCGAACGTGCGTGGATCTTGTCGTCGACAAGGTGGTGCAGTTTAAGGAAGTAGACGTAGCCTACCGTTACCGGGCTGTCAAACTCCTCGCCCGTGCGCCCATCATATAAAACGCTCTTGCCGTCCTCTCGCAGACCCGCAAGCTTGAGCGTATCCCAAATGTCCTGCTCGTTGGCGCCATTGAAAATCGGGGTTGCGACTTTCCATCCCAGCGATTTTGCCGCATATCCAAGGTGGACTTCAAGCACTTGCCCGATGTTCATCCTAGACGGCACGCCTAGGGGGTTGAGCACGATGTCGAGGGGCGTTCCGTCGGGCATATACGGCATGTCCTCCTGGGGAAGTATCCTGGAAACGACGCCCTTGTTGCCGTGGCGTCCCGCCATTTTGTCGCCGACGCTGATTTTCCGTTTGTGTGCGACATAGCAGCGCACGACCATGTTCACCCCCGGATTGAGCTCATCGCCGTTTTCGCGAGTGAAAACCTTGACATCGACCACAATCCCGCTTTCACCGTGTGGAACTTTAAGCGAGGTGTCCCTGACCTCCCTGGCCTTCTCTCCAAAAATCGCGCGCAGGAGGCGCTCTTCTGCCGTAAGGTCGGTTTCTCCCTTTGGGGTCACCTTTCCTACAAGGATGTCACCCGCCTGAACCTCGGCGCCTACGCTTATGATGCCGCGCTCGTCAAGGTAACGCAGCGCATCTTCACCGACTCCGGGGATGTCCCGCGTGATTTCTTCCGGGCCAAGCTTCGTGTCGCGGGCGTCTATTTCATGCTCCTCTATGTGAATCGATGTAAATACATCGTCCATCGCAAGGCGCTCATTGATGAGGATTGCGTCCTCATAGTTGTACCCTTCCCAAGTCATAAACCCAACTAGGATATTCTTTCCAAGGGCTATCTCACCTTCGGACGTCGATGGGCCGTCCGCAATTATATCACCTTTGTTTACTCTGTCGCCGACTGAGACAATCGGGCGCTGATTGGTGCAAGTCCCTTGGTTGCTCCTTGCAAATTTCGTCAGAAAATGGTCTTGAACACCAAGGTCGTCGTATTTAACTGAAATCCGAGTGGAGGAAACATATGCCACCTCCCCATCGTCGGAAGCCGAAAGAACCACCGTTGAATCGACAGCGCATTTATGCTCTATGCCAGTAGCGACAATTGGTGCCTCCGACATGAGCAGCGGCACGGCCTGCCTCTGCATGTTTGCGCCCATAAGCGCCCTGTTTGCGTCGTCATTTTCAAGGAACGGAATCATCGCAGTTGCGATTGAGACCATCATCGCCGGGGAAATATCGACAAAGTCAATCCTGTTGCGGTTGACTTCCAGTATCTCGTCGCGGTACCTGCATGTGATGCGCTCGTTTACGAGGCAGCCATTTTCATCTACCGGCTCCGTCGCCTGTGCGATGATGTACTGGTCTTCCATGTCTGCCGTAAGGTACACAATCTCATTCGTAACCCGCTGGGACACCTTGTCTACCTTGCGGAACGGGGCAATCATAAAGCCGTATTCATTGACCCTTGCATATGATGCAAGATAGGATATAAGGCCTATGTTCGGGCCTTCCGGCGTCTCAATCGGACACATACGCCCATAGTGGCTGTAGTGGACGTCGCGCACATCAAAGCTTGCGCGCTCTCTCGAAAGCCCGCCGGGCCCCAGGGCCGACAGCCTGCGCTTGTGCGTCAGCTCGGCAAGCGGGTTTGTCTGATCCATAAACTGCGACAGCGGGGACGAACCAAAGAATTCCTTTATGGCCGCAGTTACAGGCCTGATATTAATTAGCGATTGCGGGGTTATTATGTCAAGATCCTGCAGCGTCATGCGCTCGCGAATAACGCGCTCCATCCTTGAAAAGCCGACGCGAAACTGATTTTGGAGCAGCTCACCAACACTTCTCATACGCCTGTTTCCAAGATGGTCAATGTCGTCAGGCTCACCAACTCCATGGGCGATACAGCACAAGTAGTTGACCGAAGCGAAAATATCGTCGGGGATAAGGTGCTTTGGAATTAGGTTGTCGATATTGTCGCGGATTGCCTCTTTTAGCTCTTCTTCACTGTCCTTATGTTTTTCTAGGAGGTCGCGGAGGATAATAAAACGCACCCTTTCTTTGATTCCCAGCTCGGCCTCGGGGTCAAAATTCACAAAACGATCCATCCTTACCATTCCGTTGGCAAAAACTTTCACCTCGCGCCCATCGGCCTGCACATAGGCATCATTGACTCCAAGTGCATCAATTTCTTCAGCGCGCGCACGGCTAAGCCGCTCGCCCGCTTCTGCAATTATCTCACCCGACATCGGATCGGCAATCGGCTGGGCAAGGACCTGGCCGACAAGCCTGGGCCAAAGTGCTAGCTTCTTATTGAATTTATAGCGGCCAACAGTGGATATGTCGTACCGGCGAGCGTCAAAGAAAAGATTGTTAAGTAGCGTCTGCGCACTATCAACAGTTGGCGGGTCGCCGGGTCGCAGCCTTTTGTAAAGCTCGATAAGCGTCTCATCGCTTGTACGGCAGGTGTCCTTTTCAAGCGTGGCCATTATGCGCTCATCTTCGCCAAATATAGCAGCAATCTGCTCAACGGTCTCAGCACCCCCCTCGGCTCCTGACATCGATAGTCTGGTATAATCGCTTTCTCCGGGCCTGCCAACGGCGCGCAACAACCATGTCACTGGGAGTTTCCTGTTTTTATCAACGCGGACAAAGAACCCATCTGATGCGTCGGTCTCATACTCCAGCCAAGCCCCGCGGTACGGAATAAGCGTAGCGGCAAATATAGTGACGGCGGTCTTAATGTCTGTCTTTTTTTCGTAGTACACGCTGGGCGAGCGGATAATTTGCGAAACGACTACGCGCTCGGCTCCATTGATGATAAATGTTCCCGCATTAGTCATTATCGGGAAATCACCCATGAAAATCTCTTGCTCCTTGATTTCCTCCGTCTCTTTATTGCGGAGCCTCACGCTGACCTTAATGGGAGCCGCAAATGTTGCGTCTCTGGACTTGCATTCCTCAACAGAATATTTCGGGTTTTCATTCATATTGAAGTCGATAAACGACAGCTCAAGGCTCCCCGAGTGGTCGGTAATTGCGGCGACGTCGCGAAACACTTCCCGCAATCCTGTGTCAAGAAACCAATTGTAGGAATGCTTCTGAATCTCCAGAAGGTTTGGCATCTCTTGAACTTCATCGGTTTTGGCATAACTCTTGCGTAAGGTTTTGCCGTATACCACGTCTTTAGGCATCTGCATCACTCCTGATTTCATATTTTTTTTGCACGCTTATCGCGAGACACACACGGCTGTGTTGTTACGTTTCATCTGCTTCATGTTGACAATTACTATAATCTGGTGTTAGACTGTGCATCGGTGAGGGTATTGGAATGCTTGTTTTCGAACACACAGCAATCCATTCTACCACGTTTCATATGCTTGTCAAGCAGTTTTTGTCGTGCTTGGCATTTTTATTTTTATTGACAATAATCCCATGGTCGGTATAATGGTAATAAATGGAGTATTCATTGCACTTAGTAAGGGGTACGGAGGCAATTTTTTGAACGGATTCAACGAACGAAACCATGGGCATAGCTTTGAGGCTGAACTATTGGCGGTAGACAGCAATATAATGGATGCCGCCGCAGCCATTGACGCAGGAGATTTCAGTGGCGCACTCGATTTGTTCAGACGTGCGCTATTTTCCCTCAAGTCGGCTCGCCAGCTAATCGATGGGGGCAGCGAGCTTGACGACATTGAGCATGCGATTACCGACATAGATAAGCTGCTAAACGATATACGCAATATGGAAAACTAAGCGCTGACAAGGCATAAACGGGGCTGTTGCACTAAGGAAAGTGCAGCAGCTCCTTTTTCAAATTGTTCTCAAAATGCTGCACTGGCGGGTATGCTTATCAACGCATTGATCGAATGACAATGTGCAAATTGCATAAATTTTAACACAAACAACATTGTAATATTGACAAAATTGTAAAAAAATGATTGAATGCGCATAACTGATATGACATGGCCTAAAGGTTAAAGTGCTCTGCAGCTGCTATTTGATAGGAGGTTCTTGTGAAAAATGTACTGTATTTCTTAAAATTTGTCTGGCTTGCGGATAAAAGATATTTTATATGGCTGCTGTTTTCCTTCGGGGGGCAGGTCCCATACACTATTATGTCAGCAATGTTCATAAAATGGGTAATGGATGGCGTTGCGGATGGGAGTCCGTTTGCGGTTTTTGTCGGGATTGCCCTGGCGTATGCCTTGTCCATGCTGCTTTCCAACACAATATCGTACCATATGTATATGCGTAGGCGACCGATTGTGCTCATGCGCCTCGAAAGATACCTCAGCGACAGGCTGCTTAAAAAAGCTGCCAAGCTCGACGCAGAATATTTTGATGCTCCGGAATCGTTCGACAGACTGTCCAAGGCGGTTTCGGCAATGGGGGAAGAGGGGGATGCGCTGGTTAGCATGTTAAGCAATTTTTCATCATTGGCCGTTAGCCTGTCGGTAGGCGCGGCCATTATTATTGCGCTAAACCCATTATTCATAGTGCTGGCCGTCGCTATGGCGTTTGTGTCATTTAAAATAAACCAATGGCGCGCAAAAAAACAGTACGAGTACAATGAGGCCGTCACTCCGGCTGTACGCCGAACGCAGTATTTCAAAGCGCTTTTTTTTCAGAGGGATACAATGGCGGACATAAAACAATATTTCTCGCTAGGCAAATTGCTTTTTAGGAAATACGACGACGCTCTGGCAGAGCAGCAAGGGCTGCAGCGCGAACAGAACCTCAAGAACTTAAAAGCATCAATGTCGGAGTCGGTCTTTTCCATATTGCTGACGTGGTCCATCCCATATATGTATCTGATGTATTTTATGTACGCAGGAACTATAACCATCGGGGACATGACTGCTTTGGCGGCTTCATTTGCCCTTGTGACCAACGCTTTCCAAAACACGTCGGAATACCTAGGGATTATAAAGCAAAGCAGCATGTTCATCCGCCATATTCGGGATATCTTTGAATATGAGCCGAAAATTGAAGCCACTGAAGGTGTGGAGCTGCACAATGTCGAAAGCATCGAGTTCGAAAAAGTCAGCTTTAAATACCCTAATGCGGAAAAGCATGTGCTCAATGATGTCAGCTTCACCATCAGGCGCGGGGAAAAATTTGCGTTGGTCGGTGTAAACGGCGCAGGCAAAACTACAATCGTTCGCTTGATGATGCGGTTTTATGATCCGGATAAGGGCAGTGTAAAAATCAATGGTCGCGATGTCCGCAAATACGATATCCTGTCGTTGCGCAATGCGATGACGTCCGTGTTTCAGGAATTTCAGGAGTATTCGCTGCGCATCAGCGAATTTGTCTCCTGCTGCGAAAGCGGCGCAATTGACGAACCAAAGGTGCGCAACGCCCTTGAGCGCGTCGGGCTATTAGATAAAGTGCTAGAGGGCAGCAATGGGATTCACACGGAATACACCAAGCTGTTCGACGAGGACGGTCTGGTTTTTTCGGGAGGCCAGCTGCAAAAGCTGATTATAGCAAGAATGCTGTACAAGGACAGCGCAGTTGTTATAATGGACGAGCCGTCCTCTGCGCTGGATCCTGAAAGCGAGTACGAAATAAACCGTAGCATCGCCCATGCTGCGAAAGACAAAACAGTTGTAATGATATCGCACCGCCTGTCGTCTACGCGCGATGCGGACAGCATAGTCCTGATAGAGGGCGGAGCGGTGCAGGAACAAGGCACTCACGAAGAGTTGCTCGCCCGAGGCGGGCGTTATGCGTCACTATTTAACATGCAGGCGAGCGGTTATGACCGGCTCGTTCGCTAAGCCCGTCCCATAAGCTAATTCTCGTCACAGATAACAAATTAGCTGATGCCGGGCGGTTTTCTGTGTTTTTTTCGCAAGCAGGGCGACAAGACCCGTTGCTCACATCAGCCCAATTAGAGGCAACCAGTGCCAGGCAAGAAAGCCTGGTAGTAGGCATTGAGAGAGCCTGTACGCTCATCGTAGAGAGGGAATTCCGGCTGCTGTTACGTCAGCTGACCGAACGTAGAGGAGTGTGCGGACTGATAGCAGGCACTGAGTAGTAACAATTAGAGACATCAGGAGCAGAAAATGACTCAAAAAAAACTTGACAAACAGCATAATCTGTATTATTGTGTTATTGTACCGAACATCTAATACAATGATACAGGAGGTGGTCAGATGACATGGAATTTTACGCCGGACAGACCGATTTATTTGCAGCTTCAAGAACAAATAAAGCTGGCAATCATATCGGGACTGCATCCCCCAGGAGGCAAATTGCCGGCTGTGAGGGAGCTTGCGGAGGAAGCGTCGGTTAATCCAAACACAGTGCAGAGGGCATTGACCGAACTTGAACGGGATGGGTTGGTTTATGCCAACAGGACAAGCGGAAGATTTGTAACGGAGGAAACTAAGGTGATTGAAAAAACTAAAAGCGAAATGGCTATGGAGCTGGTTGAAGCGTTTTTGTCAAAAATGGCGTCAATCGGCTATGACAGAAAAGAAACTGCTGCAATGATTGCAAATACGAGGGGAAAGGAGGTGCAGGACCATGGCAATTCTTGATTGCAGGAACCTAAAAAAATCCTATGGGGTTAAATCGGCTCTAAGCAACGTAAACCTGAGCATTGAGCCGGGAAGGATAGTCGGGCTGCTCGGGCCAAATGGCAGCGGCAAGTCGACGCTTATAAAAATATGCACCGGCTTGCTGACCCCCTCGTCAGGCGAGGCCTTGATTGACGGGATGAGCCCGAGTCCAGAAACAAAAGCGGTGGTATCTTATCTGCCGGAAAACACATACCTAAACAATTGGATGAAGGTTTCGCACATGCTCTCATTTTTTCAAGACTTTTATGCTGATTTCAATGTTGCAAAAGCCAAAGAAATGCTCAAAAATCTCAGCATAGACGAAAAAGACTCGCTGAAGTCGCTCTCAAAGGGTACGAAGGAAAAGGTTCAGCTCATTCTCGTAATGGCGCGCGAAGCGAAGCTATACCTGCTTGACGAACCCATTGGCGGGGTTGACCCTGCGGCGAGGGATTACATACTAAGCACGATAATCAAAAACTATAACCCTGATGCCTCAGTCATCATCTCCACGCACCTAATTCATGACATCGAGCAAGTGCTGGACGATGTGGTTTTCATCAAAGACGGTGAAATCTCCCTCAGCTCCACTGTGGATGATTTGAGGGAAAAGCATGGGGTGTCGGTGGATGCGCATTTCAGGGAGGTATTCAGATGTTAAGAAAGCTTATGAAATATGAGTTCATGGCAACGGGACGCTTTTTCCTGCCATTATTCGGAGCGCTGATTATCATCTCAGCTGTCAACAGCATACTGTGGCGCATAGGGCTTAGCGTGCCCGCAGGCATAGGCCTCGCTGTTTCTGTCATTTTGATAATCGGCATATGGGTCATTGTGCTTCTGCTGACTATACAGCGGTTCTGGTCAAATCTGCTGTCGAGCGAGGGATATTTGATGATGACACTGCCGCTAGGCCCTGACCACTTGATACTCAGCAAGCTGTTCGTCGCGGCAATATGGGGTTTGGCAAGCTCAATTGTGGTGTTTGGCTCGATATTAATTATGGCAGGCACGCACGAAGGTTTTATTAATATACTCGAGGCAATCCGGGAAGCGTTTTCATACGCACTCATGTACATTCCGTTTGCACCGCACCAGATAGCGCTTCTCGCAACACAGTTTGCGATTGCGACAATACTAGGGGCTTTTGCAAGCACTCTGCTGATTTATGCTTGCATGTCGCTGAGCTTGTTTGCCAACAAACACCGCGTGCTTATCTCATTCGGTGCATACATCGCAATAACCACGGTCCTTCAAATAATCTTTACGCTCCTTATTGCGGTCGGCATATGGTCAGGCGCATTGCATAGCTTCGAGACGGCTGTGCTGGGCTTCACATCGTTCGGCCAAGCTCAAGTGTTAACATGGATAATAATTGCCCTTGCAGCAATACCTTGCGCATTATTTTACCTAATCACAAGATACATGCTGAAAAACCGCCTGAACCTGCAATAGCACAAAACGCAGGACAATTTCCATAAAGAGACTGGCACAAATATACCAAAACATCCCCAAAGCTTGCCACTACAACGCTTTGGGGATGTTATCTTTTGGAGGCGACACCCAGATTCGAACTGGGGAATGATGGTTTTGCAAACCACTGCCTTACCACTTGGCTATGTCGCCTTGCTTAAAAGTTCGGGCATAGGGGTTTCCCGCCTATGCCCCTTATGGAGCGGGCGAAGGGGCTCGAACCCTCTACCTCCACCTTGGCAAGGTGGCGCTCTACCAGATGAGCTACGCCCGCGCATTGCGCAATATCTGACATATTGCGCTTGGTGCCTCCGGTCGGAATCGAACCAACGACACGTGGATTTTCAGTCCACTGCTCTACCGACTGAGCTACAGAGGCATTTTTCGGGTGCACAAGACACCCGATGGCGACCCAGAACGGACTCGAACCGTCGGCCTCCAGCGTGACAGGCTGGCGTTCTAACCAACTGAACTACTGGGCCCCGATGGTGGGAACAACAGGGCTTGAACCTGTGACCCCATGCTTGTAAGGCATGTGCTCTCCCAGCTGAGCTATGCTCCCAAACCATTGCGCCAAGCCATTATACTAAAACGCAAAACCCTTGTCAATATGAAAAATACAAATTCCAAAAATAGTAACATCACTGCCCTAAAGTAGGCTCCCCCCGAGCTCGCTGATCTCAAATACATACGCATGGTCGCAAAACTGGCAGCAGACCTCGATAGGCTCCCCCTCAGCCACCATTTCATCAATCTCGCCCTTGCTTAGCGACAGCACCGCCGTCAAAAAGCGCTCCCGGTTGCAAGTGCACCTGTATTCCACGGGCATGCGCTCTATGACCTTAGGAGAGAAACCGGACATGACCGACTCCAAAAGCGCATCAGCGCCACCGGAAAATAAGACATCGGTCACTGCCCCAGTGGCGCCCACATTGCTCTCTACTTTGTCGATAACACCACCCGGAGCGCCGGGCAAAAGCTGGACAATATAGCCACCTGCAGCAAGCACAGACCTATCCCTGCCGACAAGCACCCCAAAAGCGCAAGCCGAAGGCACCTGTTCGCTTGCGGCAAAGTAGGCGGCAAAATCCTCAGCAATCTCGCCACTGACAAGCGCAGAAGCACCGGTATAAGGCTCTCTTCCTCCAAAATCTCGGATTACCGACAACATACCATCCTTCCCGACGACGCCACCGACATTAAGCTTCCCATCGGCCCTCTTAGGCACATCCGCATGGGGGTTGGAAACATATCCGCGCACATTACCCTCGTCATCAGAAACAACAATTACGCTACCGATAGGCCCTCCGCCATCTATCCTAATAGTGAGGGACGCCCCCGCCTTCTTCATGGAGCTGCCGATTATCGAGGCCGCCGCAAGCGTCCTTCCCAATGCGGCAGTCACAACCGGAGTGCAGTTTCGCATTTCCTTTGCTTGCTGAGTCAAGCTTTTTGAGTTTATGACAGATATTGAAACAAACCCATCTTCAGAAATGGCCTTTACAATCTGATCCATACTAATTATTTCAATCATCTGCTTTTACTATTCCAGTTTTCGCATCCAGTCGCTTAAAGACAATGTCATAACCATCTTTGCCATAATTTAGGCTTCTGTTGACACGGCTAATTGTCGCACTCGAAGCACCCGTATATTCTAAAATAGTGTTATATACATGCCCCTCGTTAAGCATGCGCGCAACTTGAAACCTCTGCTCAATCGCGCGCAGCTCTGTAACAGAGCAAAGGTCATCAAAAAATCTGACACATTCATCCATCGTCTCCAAAGAAAGTATTGCCTCGTACATCTCGGTAACAACTTCCCTCTTTGCATTTTTTTCTTTTCTTGGCATAAACGACCTCCTAACATCCCACTGATTCGCCCCACATGTTACATTACCGAAGAATCAAAGTAAAGTAGAGTCAAAAATGTTTACATTTTATTTTTTTACTACCCGACAAGGCAACCAACAGCAAATGGCGCAGTTACCTAAACACCTTCATGCCCGAATCAAATAGCTCAAGCCTTTTAAAACTTGTGAAATCCGGAGCTAGCTCCTCGTATTCCCCTGCCAGGGCGTCCATAACATTAGCCGGGTTTATAGTGGGGTTTTGCGCAGAGAGCTTTGCTGCTACCTCAATATTATCGGACTCGCTAAATGCCATATCGCAAACAAAACTTGCAATATCTATTATAGATTCGCCTTTTTTAGTCCGTTTTTTTACCTCTATGCAATCTAATGAATATCTTGCGCTCAGCCTCTCGCAAGCACGATAAGGCACACTCTCATCATAATACAAAAACCCACTCATTTCAACCCAAGCTATTTCGCTGAATTTGCGGGAAGGAAAATATGCCTCGGCTATCTTTATCCCCTCGGGCAGGCAGCGATTTACCCTCTCCGGCAGCCCCTCAAGCTCCAAACCCTCCGCAATGCCAACATCCATCAGCTCGCACACGCTCTCAGTCCCCACCGAAAGCGGCAGCGCCACCGACATGTATGGATGTGGATTAAACCCCTCAGAATACTTTAAGGAAACCCCGGCACGAATCATAGCGCGGCGCAAAGTCGCAGACAAATCCAGATGAGAGAGGTATTTTGACTTGCCGACCTTTGAATATCTAAGCCTGAGTTTATTTTCCATTGGCAACACACCCCACACCGCAATTTGAGCAGAGCTCCCTGCAGTCCGGAGTCTTTTTCCCCGCCCGCGCCGCGTCCCGCTCCCGTCTAAGATGCCCCTCGCTGACGCCCGCTGTAACAACGCTCCAGGGCAGAACCTCGTCGTCACTGCGCTCTCTGTTAGCGTAGAATTTGGGGTCAATGCCGCATTTCTCAAACGCACTAGCCCAATTCGGGAGCGAAAAGCATTCGTCCCAAGAGTCAAACCGGGAGCCGCTCTCCCAAGCCGCCTCAATAACTGCACCCAAGCGCCTGTCCCCTCGAGCCAGAGCTGCCTCGACAAAGCCCTGCTCCGGCGAATGCCATTTATAGTTTATGGCCTTTGACCGCATCGAGGCCCTAAGCAGCTCGACGCGCCTTAGGTACTCATCCATCGTAATCTGCGCTTCCCATTGAAATGGCGTGTGCGGCTTTGGAATAAAGCAGGACGTGCTGACGGTTATCCGGACTCCCCTGCTTTTGCTTTTTGCATGTTGCTTCCACGTGTGCAGGACAGCCTGCGAGAGCCTTGCAATCCCCACGACATCCTCATCCGTTTCAAATGGCAGGCCCAGCATAAAATAGAGCTTGACGCTGTTCCAGCCGCCCTCAAACGCAATGCGGCAGGTTTCAAGCAGCTCGCCCTCAGTCAGGTTCTTATTTACTATGTCGCGCAGCCGCTGGCTGCCCGCCTCCGGCGCAAAGGTCAGCCCTGCCTTGCGCACCTTTTGAACGCGCTCCATCAGCTCCACGCTAAAATTGTCAGCTCGCAGCGACGGCAGCGACAGGTTTATCCTCCTAGGCTCGCACCACTGAATAAGTCCGTCGCAAAGCTGGAATATCTCGCCATAGTCGCTTGTGCTGAGCGACAGCAGGGCAAGCTCGTCGTACCCCGAAGCTTTCAGCGACTCTATCCCCTGCTCCACCAGCGTGCCGCAGGAGCGCGAACGCACCGGGCGGCTCACATGCCCCGCCTGGCAAAACCTGCAGCCGCGTATACAGCCCCGAAAGAGCTCCAGAACTACCCTGTCATGCACAAGCCCGGTCGACGGGACTATAGAATCCACAGGAAAAGGCGATGAGTCCAAGTCGGCGACAATCCGTTTTTTGACCGGAAACGAAACACCCTGCCGAGGCACAATTTTGCCGACAGTGCCATCGTCATTATAAAAGGCCTCGCAGAGTGACGGCACGTAGACGCCGTCAAGCTTCGATGCCGCCTCCAGAAAGTCCCGCTTGTCGCCGCACTCACGGAAAAGCCCGATAATCTCGCAAGCGGCATCCTCTCCCTCTCCAATGAAAAACAAATCGATAAAGTCGGCGAGCGGCTCAGGGTTAAAGCAGCATACTCCACCTGCAATCACAAGAGGGGCGTCCTCCCCTCTGTCGCTGGAACGCACGGCAACCCCCGCCAAATCAAGCATATTAAGCACGTTCGTATACGAAAGCTCATAGCCGATTGAAAACGCAATTATATCGAAACCGCTAATAGGGTCGCCGCTCTCAAGCCCATACAGGGCGACCCCATACCTGCGCATCTCGCTTTCCATATCTACCCAAGGGGCAAAGGCTCGCTCGCACCAAACCCCGCCAAGCCCATTAAAGACCCCATACATTATGCGCAGCCCAAGGTTGGACATGCCTATCTCATATGTGTCGGGAAAACAGTAGGCAACCCGGACATCGACCTCAGCCTTATCCTTAACAACCTGCCCATACTCCCCGCCGACATACCGAGCAGGCCTCTGAACCCTCTGCAATATGCGCTCAAGCGCAAAATCCAAAGCCGTCACCCGCCAATCCGCTTAATGGATTCCGTTACCAGTGCCTTAAAGCGCGGGGCGGCTTTGTCTGCCATTTCTTGAACCTCGTCGTGCGTAAGCGGTGTTTTTGAGATGCCTGCGGCAAGGTTAGACACGCATGAAATTCCGCAAACCTTGAGTCCCATATGATTTGCAGCGACAGCCTCGCAGGCAGTGCTCATGCCGACCACGTCGGCCCCGAGCGCACCATAAGCCCTTATTTCCGCCGGGGTCTCAAAATTCGGCCCCGAAGTCTGGAGGTATGTGCCCTCGTGCAGGTTTATGTCCAAACTCTTTGCGGCGGACAGTATCTCCTCGCAGAGCGAGTTCCTATAAATCTCGCTCATGTCAGGAAACCTCGTTCCCAGCTGGTCGACATTGCTGCCTATAAGAGGCGACGGCACGCCATACAATATATGGTCTCTAATCAGCATAAAATCCCCGGCCACAAACTGCTTGTTGATTGACCCCACGGCGTTCGTGAGCATCAAAATTTCCGCACCCATCAGCCCCATCAGCCTAATCGGCAGGACGACGTCGCTTATATCGTAGCCCTCATAGTAGTGAACCCGCCCCTGCATAATAACCACGGGCACATCGCCAACATGGCCGAAAACAAAGCGCCCCTGATGCCCCGGTACAGTGCTGACCGGGAATCCGCCGATGTCCTCATAGCTTATCGCAGCCGCAGCGTCTATCTCCTGTGCGTAGCCGCCCAGCCCTGAGCCGAGAACCAGCGCCACCTTGGGCTTAAAGTCAGTTTTCGCCTTTACTTGCTCCAGGCAATTTGTGAGCTTAGTATATATATCGCTCATGGTAAACCCCCTATATTTTAGATATGGTTAGATATATTCGGATTATCTACAGTATAACTAATAAAAAAAGTTCTTGCAATATGTATAAAAGTGATTTAAAATACATTTCGCTGCTTTCATCGTCGGGGTGTGGCGAAGTTTGGTATCGCGCTTGGTTCGGGACCAAGAGGCCCCGGGTTCGAATCCCGGCACTCCGACCAAATCCCCTTGAAGCTCGAGGACATCTCCAAAACGAGTTTCAAGGGGATTTTCGCATGCCGCACAACACAACCAGACCTGTTCCCACAGGCCTGGCCGCAAGCAAAAGCACAAAGGCTGACACTATTCTACGGCGACAAGTGCACTGAGCTTGCTCCGTTTCAGCTCATCTACCAACGTCCCCTGCACTCGCCTAAGCTCCTTATGTATCACGCATGGCTGGTCTTCGATATTTTTTAAGCACGAACGATCACGCCGCAGACACTCATTGATAAATAGGTTTTCGTCGATGGCGGAAACGACATCATAAATTGACATGGAATCAAGCGACTTTACAAGCCAATATCCACCCTCGCGCCCTCTGCTGCTCATCAGCCATCCGGAGCGCTCCAGCTTTTTGAGGATTTTGTACGCAAACTGCCCGGGAATTGTCTCAGCCTCACAAATTTCTTCTGCAGTTGCTTTTTTGCCACTTGCAAGTGCACGAATAATGCGAAGTCCATAGTCACATTCTTTAGTAAAAAGCATATCACTGCTCCCTTCTATCCCTCGGAGTAGTATTTTAGTACATACAGTATTCACTATCAAGCATAATACGTATATTGCGGTATATTTTATACATAATTAAGCTGTTATTACCAAAACATACGCTTTTTTTTATAAATAATATCCATAAGATATGAACAAATTGAACAAATCAACCTGATATAGTGAAAATAAAAAGTTAAAGCTGCCAGAGCCGCTTGATATGTGGCAAATAATATGTTAAAGTAGCTGGGCTTGGGTGGGATTTGATTTTTGGTGCTTATGTTATGTGCGCGTGGGGTAGGCAATCTATCGGTGCGTCTTAATAGGCTCAAAAAGGGTCAAACTGTGTGGGGGTGCTTTGTGATGCTAAAGCTTGAAGACTACAACAATGGCTTGATTTATACAGATGTTGAGGGCTGCATAAACTGCAACAAATGTATTCATGGATGCCCCATATTGGAGTCAAATGTCTCCGTTATGAGTAGCGACGGCGAATACAGCATGTGTGTAGATGAGAAGGCATGTATCCTCTGCGGCACATGCCTTGATACCTGTGTCCACAATGTCAGGCACTATAGGGATGATTGTGGGTCTTTTCTCTCAGACTTAAAGCTGGGCAAAAGTTATTCTGTAATCATTGCGCCTTCTTTTTTTCTAAACTACCCGGACGAATGCGAGCATGTTCTGGGCTATCTTAAAAGCCTTGGGGTCAAACAATTTTATCTCGCAAGCTTTGGCGCTGATATCACCACCTGGGGCTACCTCAACTATATTTCTAAAACTGACACTTACGGCAACGTGGCGCAGCCTTGCCCCACGATAGTCCGCCATATCGAAATGTATCATCATGAGCTATTGCCCAATATTATGCCGATACAAAGCCCCATGATGTGCACCGCCATTTACCTTAAGCGTTACGAAAACATAGACGAGGAGCTTGCTTTTTTAAGCCCTTGTGTCGCAAAGAAGGTCGAAATCGAATCAAAAAGGGGGCTTGGACTTATTCGGCATAATGTCACGTTCAAATCCCTTATGCAGCACATAAAAAACGAGAATATTAACCTTGCGGACTATTCCGGCGTAAAGGAAAAATTCGATTTTGGCATGGGCGCCCTTTTTCCGAACCCCGGAGGGCTTGGTGAAAACATTGAATATTATCTGGGCATCAAATCCTCGGTAATGCAAATAGAAGGCGAAAACAGGTCTTACGAGTACCTCGAACACCTTGCCGACTACAAAAACAATCCGGACGCTTTCATTCCCGTTTTGATTGACATACTTAACTGCAGCAGAGGCTGCAGCTATGGCACAGGTACCGAGTTCCGCAGCGGAAACAACTACAAAGTGGCATATCAAAGCGTCTCTTCGCTGCGCAAGCTAAAATTTGAATCGATGGGAAATCAAGGCGAAAATATGCCACTCACCCCGGCAGACCGCTTTGAACGCCTCAACAAACGGTTTGAAAATCTGCGGCTTGATGATTTTATGTGCGAGTACGAAAAAGCCGAACCCCTCCACAAAAATGCTATCAGCGAAGCCGAAATAGAGGCCATTTTCAGGGAAAAACTTCTTAAGCTCAGCGAAAACGACAAGCATGTCGACTGCTCTGCCTGTGGTTACCCATCATGTATGGATATGGCGGAAGCCATTGCGCTTGGCATAAACCACCACAACAATTGCGTGTATTTTGTAAAGCACACGCTTGCCGAAAATACCATTATGATGGAGCAAAGACTCAAGGCCATGCTCGACGCCTCGCCGATGCTTTGCGCAATTTTCGATGAAAACTTCAATATCATTGAGGTCAACGAAGAGGCTGCCAATATTCTTAAATTACGTAATAAGCAGGAATACATTGACAGATTTTTCGAGCTCTCCCCTGAGTATCAGCGCGACGGAAAACCTTCGAGGGAGAAGGCTAGAGGGGCAATATTGGATGCGCTTGAAACAGGCAAGGGGTACTTGCCCGAATGGATACACATATCCTCTGACGGAGAGACCATACCCGTCGAAGTCTATCTCGAGAGGGTGAAGCTTGGCGACAAGTACGTAGCGATTGTTTATGCGCGAGATTTGCGGGAAAGCTACAAACTCGAGGAAATTGAAAAAAATGCGCAACAAAAACTCAAGGCTATGCTAAACGCCTCACCGATACTTTGTGCAATCTATGACGAAAACCATAAAGTCCTCGAGGCAAACCAAGCCGCCGCCACCCTGTTCGGGCTGTCTGACAAGCAATATTATATCGACCGCTTTTTCGACCTTTGCCCCGAGTACCAGCCGGACGGCACTCCAACTCGCGAAAAAGTAACTCAAATTTTGGACTTGGCCTTTGAAAAAGGCAAGATTGAATGTGAGTGGATGCACTGCACCTTGGAAGGAAAACCTATCCCCTGCCAAGTGTATTTGGAGTGCGTAAATCTCGGTGGGAGAAATGCTGTAATGGCCTATGTGTGGGATTTGAGCGAGCAGAAGGAAATGCTCACCAAGCTTGAGGAATCACTTAGCAGAGAGCAGGCCGCAAACAATGCAAAGACCAAATTCCTTTCTAATATGAGCCATGAAATACGCACTCCCATGAACTCCGTTTTAGGCATAGCCGAGATGCAGCTTCAAAAAGACACCCACACTTCCGAAACCGAAGAGGCTTTCTTTCGCATTTACAATTCATCCAGGCTGCTGCTTTCCATCATCAATGATATCCTTGACCTTTCCAAGGTCGAAGCGGGCAAGATGGAAATCCTGCCTGCCCCATACGAAACGGCAAGTATGATTATAGATACCGTACAATTAAACCTCATCTACATCGGCAGCAAAAGGATAGAATTCAAGTTGAGCGTGGATGAGAACCTTCCGGAATTTTTGATAGGTGATGAAATACGCGTAAAGCAAGTACTAAACAACATCATCTCTAATGCTTTTAAATACACCTTGGAGGGCGTTGTCTCTTTGTCTTTTGTTGTCGAGGATATAGGCGAGGGCGATGAGCTTACTTTGGTTGCGACTGTCAACGATATGGGGCAAGGCATGTCCGAGGAGCAGCTAGGCAGCCTGTTTGGTGATGAGTTCACCAGATTTAACTTGAAGGACAACCGAGCGATTGAAGGTAGCGGGTTGGGCCTGGTGATTTCACACAAACTGATTAAGATGATGGGCGGCGAGATTTTTGTAGAGAGCGAGTTGGGCAAGGGCAGCACGTTTACGGTGCACCTGCCCCAACGCAGGAAAGGGCAGGATGTCCTGGGGCCGACGGTTGTTGAGAAAATGCAAAACCTAGATGACACCCAAAAATCCATGAAAAAGATATCCAAACTAAACTGCGAACCAATGCCTTACGGCCGCGTGCTAGTTGTAGACGACGTGGAGTCCAACCTGCACGTGGCAAAGGGGTTCTTGCTCCCATACAAGCTTGCGGTCGATACTGCGGAAAGCGGTGAATTGGCTATTGAAAAAATTGAAGAAGGCGAAGTATACGACATCATCTTCATGGACCACATGATGCCGGAAATGGACGGCATCGAAGCAACAAGGATAATTCAGGGCATGGGATACGACCACCCCATTGTCGCCTTGACCGCAAACGCATTGAGCGACTCAGTGCAAATGTTTATGGACAACGGCTTTTCGGGATTCATATCAAAGCCCGTCGACTTAAACCAGCTTGACAAATACCTTTTGCGTTTTATTCGCGATAAGCAGCCTCAGGAAGTCATAGAAAGGGCAAGGCGTGCAAAGGCCGATAATTTGGACATAGGCAATGTCAATGAGGACACTCTGACCGACATGCTTGTGGACTCGTTTTTGCGCGACGCCCGAACGTCCATCGACATAATTAACCCGCTTTTCCTACGTCAGGAGCTAGATGAGAAAGCGCTTCAGTCGTACACGATTCAAACCCACGCCATGAAAAGCGCTTTATTCAATATTGGCAGATTAGCCCTTTCGGACACTGCGGGTGTTTTGGAGACAGCAGGCCGTGGTGGCGACATGGCGGTTATTCGAGAGGAGACGCCGAGGTTTTTGGATTTACTGCATGAGGTCGTCAGGGATCTTGAGAAAAGGAGCATACAGGATTCTCCTGAGGAAGATGAAAACCCATCGCTCCTTCGCAGCCAACTGCTGGATATTAAGAAAGCCTGCGACGATTTTGACATAGACGCTGCGGACAACGCATTTGAAGCAATCGACCCAAAGTCCTGTTCAAAGCAAACAAAGGCGCTGCTCAGCAGCATTGCCGATCACCTGCTATGTGGCGAGCTTGAAGATGCCGCAGCGTTGATTGACCAGACTATTGCCGAGTAGCGCAACTTGAAACTATGTTACAAAATTCTATGATAGGAGGAATTTAATAATGAGCGCCGATCGCAAAACAATTTTTTTAGTAGATGACAACAGGTCAAACCTAGTGATGGGAAAAACTGCACTTTCCGGAATATACAATGTCTTTACGGTAAATTCCGG
The DNA here is from genome assembly GCA_009787995.1 of Oscillospiraceae bacterium. GTDB lineage: Bacteria > Bacillota > Clostridia > Oscillospirales > Oscillospiraceae > WRMH01. Next base: position 23,400 of record WQSH01000009.1, on the reverse strand, counting down.
TGCAAGGATGTTTCAAGCATTAGAAAAAACGACACCTGATTTGATTCTACTTGACGTTGAAATGCCGGAAATGGATGGGTATGACGTGCTGGAACGGCTCAAGTCCGATGAAAACACCGCACACATACCAGTCATTTTCCTTACGGCTATGAATAGTGAAGAAACCGAGTTCAAGGGGCTTTCACTAGGCGCAGTGGATTATATTACAAAGCCTTTTTCGCCTCCTCTGCTACTCAAGCGCATAGAACTGCACCTTCAGCTCGTAGAGTACAACAATAACTTGATGCGCATGGTAAAAGAAAAGACGCAAGAGGTCGTTTCACTAAAAAACGCCGTCCTCAAAACCACGGCAGAGCTTGTGGAGCACCGCGACGCAACGACGGGCAACCACATCGACAGGACTCAGCGGTACATAAAAATTCTAATTGGCGCCATAAAAGAATACGGCGTATATGAAAAAGAGATATCTGCGCTTGATGTGGAGCTTGTGCTTCAATCATCCGCATTGCACGATGTAGGGAAAATCTCGATAAAGGACTCCATACTCTTAAAGCCCGGCCCGCTCACCCCCGAGGAGTTTGAAGAGATGAAAGAGCACACCACCTTTGGGGAACGCATCATTTTGGACATTAAAGACAGCACCACCGACAGCGATTTTTTAGAGTATGCCAGAATCCTTGCCGTAACTCACCACGAAAAATGGGACGGCAACGGTTACCCTCATGGGCTCAAAGGCGAAGACATACCCCTGCTGGGTCGAATAATGGCGATTGCCGACGTATACGATGCCTTAGTAACTGATAGGCCATACAAAAAAGCGTTCCCCCACAGCAAAGCAGTAATGATTATAGAGGACGGCAAGGGCACACATTTTGACCCCACCTTGGTAAACCTATTTCTGGTAGTCCACGACGAGTTTGAAAAAGTGTTGCTGCAAATAGGCAGCGAATAATTGATTTAGAGATTTAGTGCGCCGCATTCATTCAAGCAGGCCGGGCCGGCAGCTCGAATTGACTGCGGTGCAACTCTGCGTAGGGGCCGTTTTGCAGAAGGAGCTCGCCGTGCACGCCGCTTTCTACTATGTTGCCGTCCTTCAAAACCACAATCAAATCAGCATTTTTGATTGTGGACAGCCTATGCGCAATGACAAACGACGTCCTTCCCTCCATGAGCATGTCCATGGCGCCCTGAATTAGAGCCTCGGTCCTCGTATCGACCGAACTTGTGGCTTCGTCCAGAATCAGCATCGGCGCAGCATGGATCATCGCGCGGGCTATGGTAACAAGCTGCTTCTGGCCTTCGGACAAGGCGGCCTCGTCGTTGAGCACGGTGTCATACCCATTGGGCAGTGACGCTATAAAACTGTGTAGCCCTATGGCAGTGCAAACCTCCGCAATTTTTTCATCAGTCGCACCCTTGTTCTTGTATGCGATGTTTTCCCTAACCGTGCCCTCAAAGAGCCAGGCGTCCTGCAAAACCATGCTAAACTGACTATGCACGTCCCCTCTTGTGGCTTGGCTTATCGGCACGCCGTCTATGCAGATTTCTCCACCGTCCGGCTCGTAAAAGCGCATAAGCAGATTTACTAGAGTGGTTTTGCCTGCGCCCGTCGGGCCGACTATTGCGATTTTCTGCCCTGGCTTTACCTCTGCGGAAAAATCATGGATTATAGTCTTATCCTTGTCATACCCAAAGCTCAAGTTCTTGAAAGTGACTTCCCCCCTGACGCTGGATAACCTCTGCGTTTTATGACTTTCGTCAGAAAGCTCGTCCTCGTCCAATATTTCAAACACGCGCTCGCTTGCCGCCGTTGTGCTCTGAATCCCCGGGAATGTTTCCGCTATGTGGGTCAGCCCCTGCGTGAACTGATTGACGTACATGATGAACGCCACAATAAGCCCGAAGCTTATCTGCCCGCGCATGACGAGGGCAGCACCGACGACAACGACGGATACATAGGCGAGCGTGCCGGAGAACTGCATGAGCGGAGTTATGAATCCCGATACGAACTGTGCCTTCCACGTAGCTGCATAGAGCCTGCCGTTTAGCTCGGCGAATGCCTCTTTAGCGGCTTTTGTGCCGTTGTACGCCTTGACGACGCTGTGCCCCGAATATACTTCCTCCACATGCCCGCCTATTGCGCCAAGGCCGTTTTGCTGTGCCTTGAAAAACTTTTTTGAGTGGGACAAAACCGCCTTTGAGGATAAAAAGCCAATTGCGCTTGCGAAGATGGCTGTCAGCGCCATAATCCAGTTTGACCACAGCATCATGCCAAGCGAACCAATGAACAAGGCGGAGGCTGACATCAAAGTCCCGATATTTTGGTTGAGAGCCTGGCCTACGGTGTCCACGTCGTTGGTTATGTGGCTCATCACGTTGCCCAGGCTCACCCTGCCGAAGTATTTGAGCGGCAGTTTGTTTATTTTCCTTGAAATTTGGGAACGCAGGTTCTCCGATATCTGCGCCGTGGCTCCGGCGAGTGTATAGCTCTGCAGGAAACTAAGCAGCGCAGTGCACGCAAATATGACGCCAAGCACAACAGCCACGCTTATTACTGCATCCATGTCAAGCCCGCCTGCAATCCCCTCTTGGATGATGTCTGTCAAAGCTTGAAGCCTCCCGGGGACTAGTATTTGCAAAATGCTTCCCGCTACAGCCAAAATAAGCGCAAACACTATGAGCGGCAGATGTTTTTTGCAATGGGCTGCCAGCTTTCTCCAAGTCTCCCCATAACCGCCCACGTCTTCCGCAACTCCGGCGAAATGGTTTGTACCCATAGATGCTCCCTTGAGCCTTTTGTCGCTGTTGTGTTCGCTCATAATGCAAGCTCCTCCTCGCTTAGCTGCGATGCGGCGATTTCCCTGTAAATGCGGCAGGATTTCAACAGCTCCGCATGAGTGCCCATCCCGGCGATTTTGCCGCCATCGAGCACTATGATTTGGTCTGCGTCCATTATAGTCCCGATGCGCTGCGCCACAATCAGCTTCGTAGTGTTGGAAGTTTTCGCTTTCAGCTCACCCCTGAGCTCCCGGTCGGTCTTGTAGTCCAGGGCTGAGAAGGCGTCATCGAAGATGAGTATTTCCGGATTGCGGCAAACGGCGCGGGCAATCCCAATGCGTTGCTTCTGTCCGCCTGAAAGGTTTGCGCCGCGCTGTGATATGCCGGAGTTTATGCCACCATCAAGCTTGCTGACGAATTCCTCCGCCCTTGCAATTTTGACCGCCCTTGCGATATCTTCGGGGGAATACCCGCCTTTTCCGTTTTCGCCATAGGCGATATTCGAGCCTATCGTCCCTTGAAACAGCACGGCTTTTTGCGGAACGTAGCCGATTTTGTTGTTTAGGGCTTCTTGACGGTAGTATCTGACGTCAACGCTGTCTATGAGCACCTCGCCTTTTGCGGCTTCAAAAAACCGCATAACCAGATTTAATAGCGTGGTCTTCCCGCTTCCGGTAGAGCCGATAAAGGCTACTGTTTCCCCCTGCTTTGCGGTGAAGCTGATATCCTCCAAAGCATTGCCCGCCGCTCCGGGGTATCGAAAGCTCACGCCTCTAAATTCAACCTCCCCATGTTTGCATGCCTCCTCTCCGTTAACCACCCCATCTTCACCCGCTTCGGTTTCCAGCACTTCTATTATGCGCGCGGCAGAGACGGCGGCCCTTGGCATCCTCGGGACGACCTTGGTTATAAACTTGACAGCATTAAACAACAGCGCAAGGTAAAACGACATGACGACCATGTTGGAAAACACCGCAAGCGCCGCAGCAGTCTGCCCTGCGGCGCTTATTAGAAATGCACCTATGACGTACACTGCGACGACGACCCCATTTGTACCGAGCGACATTACCGGCCCCATCACTGCCATCGCGCGGTTGGTCGCTTGGTCTGCGCGCGTAAAGCCGTTGTTTGCGGCCTCAAATTTCTCTTCGTGAAAATCCTCGGCATTATATGCTCTGACGACATGCCTTCCAACGAGGCTTTCCCTCACGGTGAGGCTGAGCTTGTCGACAAATTCTTGCATCTTCTTGAATTGAGGAAGAACCACGGCCAGGCAAATGGCTACAACCGCCAGCACGAATCCGAACGCTATCGATGCGGCAGCAGTCCATTCAAGCCCGCTGCCCGCAATCCCGATGATTCCGCCCACCGCCAAAATCGGCACCTTGAGCAGCATCTGCATGCCCGACATGGCAAATTGCTGCACCTGCGTAATGTCGTTGGTGGAGCGGGTTATCAGGCTGGAGGCGGAAAAGCGGGAGAACTCTTTCATCGAAAAATCCCCAACCTTCGTAAAGAGCATTTCGCGCAGCCTCATAGATAGCGCCGCAGAGGTTTTGGAGGCAAAAAAGCTGATTATGAAAACACAGGCAAGGCTGCCTAGCGCACAAAGCAGCATGAACCCACCTGCCGCAACTATGTCGCTAACCGGGTTTCCGGGAGTTTGCACCAGGTGCGTGATGCGCCTCATATACTCCGGAATCAGCAGGTCGAGCCTGACCTGAAGCACAGCAAAGGCAAAAACTGTCAGCACCTGCAGCAGTTCTCTAGCTTTTAGGTAACGGATGATTTTGAGCAGCCCAACCCCATTCCTGCTTTGCGTCTGCCTGTTATAATGAATTTTGGCTTCTCCGGTTGATGTCCCCATCACTCGACCCCCTCCCCGAATCATTATAACCAAATTGTTTCAATATCCATCATGCTCCCGCACTCAGCCAAACGATTATAGCATGGAAACTGCGGCAATGCTATAGCCTAATTTGCGCCTGATAATCTTTGAGAAAATTATTCAGCGCAGTTGCGCTGCTTGACTGCAGATGTGCAATGTCCACATTATTGCGCTTTGCGCTTTCCATTGCGGTAGTCGCCATTGAATGTGACACAGTGCTCATCAGTATAATCAAAAGGTCAGGGCAACCAACTTTGCTTTTAAGAGAGCCGCGCTCGTTGGTATAAACCTTTGCCTTGCACCCATGGCTTTTGCAAATAGCTTTATATTGACAAGCCATCCGCTCATTGCCGCCGACAATAACAATGCTCACATAAATCCCTCCTTGCAGTTAGCGTCAACTAACTTTACTCATAGGTTAGCACAGCCTAACTCGAGTGTCAAGAATATTTTAAGCAAATCGTAACTGTTCAGCACCAGATTTTGTTTGCAAAAAATCTTCAAAGCCCCCATTAAATGCCGTAATTTCGCCATCTTTCATGCTCCATATTTTTGAAGCAAATTGGCTTAGGAAAAATCTGTCATGGGAGATAAACAGCATAGTGCCGCTAAAATCTGATACAGCATCCTCTATCCATTCCCTCGATTCTATATCAAGATGATTAGTAGGCTCGTCAAGAATCAAGAAATTAGCTTGATTTTGCATAAGCAAACATAGTTTCAAACGGCTTTTTTCACCGCCTGAAAGACTTCCGACCTTTTTTACCACATCAAGGGCTTTGAATCGAAAGCGGGCAAGTATGCTTCGTAGTTTTTCTTCGGGAAACGGTGCGATATTGCGTAGAGTATCAAGCACAGTTGCGTTTGCATCATCAAATACGATAATCTGTGACATATACGCAATTTTGATGTTGCTGCTCACTTTGACCGTGCCACTATCACAAGCATCCTCGCCCATAATCATTTTCAAAAGCGTAGTTTTACCGCAACCGTTTGCGCCGATTAGGGCGATGCGGTCATTTCTGCCTATGCTGAGGTTTGCATCATTAAGCAACACGTTAGAACCGTAGGATTTCCGAACGCAGTCAAACGAAACAACCTCCTTCGCCGCATGACCGCCGCTGTTAAAATCCTCCGTCATTTTTCTCGATGTGGTAGGCCTGTCCACCTTTTCCATCTGCTCAATGCGTTTTTCCATAGCCAACGCACGTTTAGCCAAGCCTGTATTTGACGGATTTATGGCTGCCCACACACGCTGTCGCTTAATTGCGGTTTCCAGCTGCTCAATTTTCCGCTGCTGCTGCTTGTATTGCTCTGCTTGGGTTTGGTAACGTCGCTCTTTTTCTTCAACATAAAAAGTATAGTTACCCGAATAGAAATTAGCTTCTCCATCTTCAATTTCGACAATTCTGCTCACCACATTATCAAGAAAGACCCTGTCGTGGGATATAACAACAACTGTACCCGAAAATTCTTTTATGAAATTTTCAAGCCACGACAAAGAAGCCAAGTCAAGGTGATTTGTTGGTTCGTCAAGCAATAGAATATCGCAATCACGGAGCAGAATACGCGCCAAATTTACTCGCGTTTTCTCGCCGCCACTAAGCGATTGAAATAGGCTGTTGCGCATATTGTCGCCAATATTCATCCCATTGCATATTTTTTCGATTTTCGTTTCAACTTCATACCCACCAAGCCGTTCGTATTCTTCCATCAGCTTGCCGTAGCGCTTCAGAACCGATGGCGTGCCGTCACCTTCGATTTTCTTCATGGCTTCGTATGTTTCCACAATTTCCGCAAAAGATGAACGCAAAATATCCTCTACCGTGTCGTGTTCGCCAAATGCAGGAATTTGTGCGAGAATTTCTACTTTTTTGCCCGATGCCTTTGAAATGCTCCCACTGTCATAAGGCTCATCTCCGGCAATTACTTTGAAAAGCGTTGTTTTACCAGAGCCATTTTTGCCTAATAATCCAACTTTTTCGCCCTTGTAAATTTCTAACGTGACGCCACGAAGAACGTGATTTGAGCCGTAATATTTGTTTAGCCCATGTGCCGATATATCAATCATAATCAAAAACTCCTTTATATTTGGACGCAATAAAACCCTGTGCAGATCGCTTTGCCTGCGCAGGGGATTCCCAAACATAAAGGGGCGGAAACTAAGCCGCTATTTCATGTTGTGACAGGCATTCAAAGCAATCATTCTTACAAAAATGGGCAGACCTACCCCATAAAATGGAAAAACCATGAGCAAGTTGACGGTTAAGAACCGCCAAATGGGCGCAGCCGCCCCTTGTTTCCGTTGCTTTGAATGTAAATCCTAGAAGAACATTATCACTCGACAATGCTTCTTCCAAAAATTGTAATCTGAATTGTTCCATGCCTCTCACCCCCTTCATTTCAATCTCGCCTCCCAATGTAACACATCTGCACTACAATAGCAAGGATAAAATTAAAATAGGGTGTAGGCTTCTCAATGCCTATTGCTTGCGTGCTTGCGAAAAGCCAGCCTATACTCCCTTGGGGTATGGGCTGTACTCTTCTTAAACACCGTTGAAAAGTAATTCGACTGGGAAAACCCGCACTGTCCCGCAATTTCGGAAACTGACAGTTCTGTAGCTTCTAGCAGTTTTTTTGCTTTGTCAATGCGCTGCTGCAACACAAAACTTGAAAATGTAGTCCCGGCCAGCTCTCTAAAAAGGTGTGAAAGGTACGTATCGCTGAGGAAAACCTTCTCTGCAACGCCTTTTAATGTAAGCGGCTCGGACAGATTATTTCCGATGTATTCCTTCGCCTGCTCGATATATGCATTACCTTTGCAGCTTTGGAAGGGCACAATTTTGAAATAGTTTTCAATTATCTCTTTTCCGGCGCAGCTAAAACAGCCATAGCATCTGCAGCTGCCTATGGTTTGAAAATTTTCGTGGCAGCATTTGTTCAGGGAGCAAATGCTCAAGGCATTTCCAAAAGCCTGCAGAATGTGATTATATATGCCCCTATCCAAAGAATTTAGAAACACACTCATCAGTTCTATGTCACAGGCAGAACGGATTGCCAAAAAAGACAGCTGCTCATCAAACAACCGAATGGCCGAATCCACGTCCCGCCCTATAACGGCATTGCAAATCCCTCTCACATCGTACAATTTCTCAATCACTTCAGAGTCCATAAACATAGCGATATACCATCCTTCCACAAGAAATCAGAGATTCGCCGCAAGATATTAAATGTAATCCCGGCAAATCCATGATATGCTTCCTAAAAGTTAGTCTTGCCTAACCCGGGCGGTTAGTCATCGCTAATCGTCACAATCGGAGTATATATTAATACCTTGAAAATGTAAAGCACCCATTCTCATATGTCTGAGAAAACCAACAGTAACAACCAGAATTAAGGGGGGGATTTTTTGCGCAACATGCGAAAAATAGCAATTTATGGCAAAGGAGGAATAGGCAAGAGTACCACCACTTGCAACCTATCAGCGGCTTTGGCGCATAAAGGCTTGCGGGTAATGCAAATGGGCTGTGACCCAAAGGCAGATTCAGTAAAGAACTTGATGGGAGGGGAAAATATCACCACCGTCCTTGATCAGATAAAGGAAAAAGGCGATGAGCTGACACTGGACGACATTGTATTTACGGGATACAAGGGTATCTTATGTGTAGAATCCGGCGGACCTACCCCCGGCGTTGGCTGTGCGGGGCGCGGAATAATATCGGCTTTTGAGCAGCTGGAAACATTAAATGTTTTTGAAGAACTCAGGCCGGATGTAGTGATTTATGATGTGCTGGGCGACGTTGTTTGCGGAGGCTTTGCCATGCCCATCAGAAACGGATACGCAAAGGATGTGTATATTGTATCTTCGGGCGAGATGATGAGCCTGTATGCCGCCGGCAACATTGGAGCGGCGATACGAAATTTTGGCAGCCGCAGTTATGCCAGGCTCAGCGGACTTATCCTCAATGCAAAGAATATTGAGGATGAAGAGAACATCGTAAAAGCTGCCCTGCCGGAAATCGGCACGGAAATTATGCAGTACATTCCACGCTGTCCTGATATACAGGCGTCTGAATCAAAAGGCGGAACAGTGTTTGAGGTACTTGAAACCTCGCCCATGCACCAAATTTACCTTGACTTGGCAGAAAAAATAATTAACCAAACTTCAGGCGATATCCAAAGATCTGTTGTCTGACAGATTGGTGGGGGATCTCTTCACCAATCGGAGCCAAAAGCGCAGTAAATTATATTATAAGGAGAAAAGCAGTGAAAAAAACAATAGAAAAAACAGTATCGTTAATGGTGGTTGGAATCGTCGCTATTTCCATGCTAGTGGCTTGCGGCGCCTCAACTCCTGCAACACAACCGCAAACGGCGCAACCGGCACTGGACCCGGCGCCGTCACCGGAACCCGCGCTCGAACCCGAGCCCGAGCCTGAGCCCGAACCATTTGTCCTTGAATATCCCGCCGATATGCGATCCATGGGCTTCACGGATCCGCTTATTCTGGATATTGTGCCAAACCGCGTCGCTATTATGTCTGTGGGTGCGGTAATGACACTATACAATCTGGGGGTAGGAATCGTGGCTGTGCCAACTACTGGATTGATTACATATCCCGACACCTTAGATGTCCCGAGGCTTCCATCTGCAATGGCGGATGATTTTGACATCGAGATGGTGGTTTCTCTTGATCCGGATTTGGTCGTTATGCCAATGACTCTTGCGGAAACACATGGCGCAACCCTGCAAATGCTAGGGATACCTGTGTATTTTGTTATGGCAGGCCATGTTGTGCCTTATGATTCAATACGTATGCAAACATCCTACTTCATAGAGGCTTTTGGCAATGAGGAAAATGCTGATGCCGGCCAGGCTATGGAAGAGGCCTTTGATGATTTGGAAAACTATTTTGCCGTCGTGCAAGAAAGAGCCGCTGGCATGACTGTGATGGTCTTGCAAGGAAACTCGCATATTCAAACAAGCATGGCGCTTTTGGGCAGCATGCTTGAGATGCTTGGGTTTACAAATGTGTCAGAAATGCCGGGTTCATTGGTTATGATAGATTTCGAGCAGGCACTGTACTACGACCCTGATTGGGTTTTCGCAGTAGGCTCTGCCCCCACTGCCGAAGAGCATCAGGCCTTTATGGAAGCCAGCTTTGCCGACAATCAGTCTTATTGGGACAGCATCCCGGCGATTTACGATGGCAGAATAATCTATTTGCCCATGCGGTTTGTTAGCAGTGCGGGCATTGCCATTGTGGACATTTTTAATGAATTAATTGAGATTGTCGATGGCCTATTGGGAGAACAAGCGAGTGATTGAGGTGTTAAAAAATAAGCGAGCCGAGCGCAAGGCGAGAAAGGAAGGCATTAGCTTGTTGCGCGCAGGCCTCGTGTGGACAGTGTTAGTAGCTGTCTTGGTGTTCCTGATGCTAACGGCAATTGCTATAGGAAGCGTCCGCTATCCCCTAGCGCTTGTTCTGAGGGCTCTGTTTGGCCTGGAGGAGGGCACTGTTAGCGTTATTGTGCTCAACTTGCGCCTGCCGAGGGTGTTGCTGGCGATGCTACTCGGTGCAGCCCTGGCGACATCGGGCTCATTATTGCAAGCTGTAATGAGAAACCCCTTGGCAGATCCCGGTATTATCGGGGTCTCCGCCGGGGCTGCAACCGCAGCAACGACAATACTGCTGCTCTTTCCTGCGCTTGCGCTTTCTGTTCCACTTTTTGCTTTTATCGGTGCGGGTCTGGCATGCTTGTTGATATACAGCATGGCGTGGAAGGGCGGGGTCGACCCCATCCGGCTAATTCTCACGGGCGTGGCGATAAATGCAGTGCTTGGGGGCTACACAGGCCTGTTGCAGCTGATGTATAGTGACAATCTGGCAAGTGTACTGGCATTCATGAACGGAAACTTATCCGGACGGTCTTGGGTTCATGTACAAACTGTAGTTGTGTACTGCATCATCGGGCTTGGCGCATCGCTGTTTTGTATTAAAAGCGCAAACGCCTTGCAGCTGGGCGACGAAATGTGCAAAAATTTGGGAGTAAGAGTGAATCTTAATCGCATTGTGCTATCGGCTGTATCTGCATTTTTGGCAGCCGCAACAGTGTCAGTTGTGGGATTGATTGGTTTTGTGGGGCTTGTCGTGCCTCGTGTAGCCCGCATGCTGGTAGGTTCGGATTATCGTGTTATGCTGCCAACCAGCATGCTTCTCGGAGCGGCAGTTTTGCTGTTTGCGGATACCGTAGGCCGAAGCATTGTCCCCGGCATGGAAATCCCTGTGGGTATAGTTATGGCTGTTATCGGAGGTCCTGCATTTTTGTACATGCTTAGAAAGCGAGGTAGGTTTAGTGGAACTTAAGGCACAGGCAATAGACATTGCCTATGACATGCGCACGGTCGTGCATGGAATGGATATACGCATTAACAAAAAGGAGATTACAACAATAGTAGGGCCAAACGGTTCGGGCAAATCCACGGTGCTAAAGGCTATCACCCGCCTAATCCCACACAAAAAAGGCACGGTGTACTTGGGCGGCAAACTGCTGAAAGAGTACCGTCCAAAAGCTCTGTCACGGTGTATTGGCGTTTTGCCGCAAGTACATGCCGCCCCGGCGGATTTTCGCGTGCGCGAGCTGGTTAGCTATGGGCGGATGCCACACCAAAAAATGCTGTCCGGGTTAAGCGAAGAAGATAGGCGAGTTATTGACTGGGCTATGAACGCCACCGGAGTTTTTGAAATGCGAGATAAGTCCATTTTCCAAATCTCCGGAGGCGAACGGCAGCGGGTGTGGATTGCAACGGTGTTGGCGCAGCAACCGGAAATACTATTTCTCGATGAGCCGACTACGTTTTTGGATGTGGCGCACCAATATGAGACTATGCGTCTTGTGCAAAGGCTAAACCGTGAAACAGGCATTGGCGTTGTGATGGTTTTGCACGACCTCGGTCATGCATTGGAAGTGAGCGACCGTATTATCGCCATGAAAGAAGGCAAAAAATATGCCGAAGGCACGCCCTCTGAAGTAATCACTCCCGATGTGCTCAAAGCCGTATGGGGAGTAACCGGAAAAGTAGTTGATGTTGGGGGCAGGCCTATAATTGTATACGATGAGCTGTTCGCCCCTACTATATCGTGATAAAAAGAAAGAAGGAATTATTTTTATGATTGGGAAAGAGTTAATCTCGCAAATGAAAAAACTGCGAGACGTTGAACGCGCAAAAGATATACGGCAGTTGACATATTCTATTTTTCCTGGGCCTCATTGCCCTCTTATGGGGGCGATGCTGGCTGTTCGCAGCATTAAGGATGCTTGCATGATGGTTGTGGGAACAGAAGAATGTACTTATTATACAAAATCCACTACCATGAACAACATGTTTGGCGGCATGGACAGCCCATGTTTTTCTGTGGTGATGAATTACCACGACGTAGCCTTTGGCAGCCACAAAAAAATTGAAGAAGCCTTCGCAGAGCTGATGTCAGAATATACGCCAAAGGCCGTATTTTTGATAAGCACCTGCCTCGGCGAAATTATTGGCGATGATATAGATGCAATGGCAGAAACTTTCAGCAAGCAATACGGCATCCATGTTGCTCCCGTGCATACAGAGCATTTCAAATCTGAAAACCATATCCCCGGCATTGCAAATGCGGTCACGGCATGCCTGCACATGATGAAAGACATGCCAAAAGGCAATGGCATTAACGTTTTGGGGCAGCGTTTTGGCAGTTTTAGTTCTACGGAACTATTTCGGGTGCTGTCCAAGGCAGGGTGTGAGGTTGGCATGGCTCTGCCGGGCGGCTGCTCAGTTTCGCAAATCGAAACTGCTGCTTCCGCAAAGGTAAACATAGTAGTTGATGCAACCGCTCTGGAGCTTGCAAAAGGCATGAAGGAGAGTTTCGGCACACCATATGTGCGTTTTGAACGTTTTGCCGCACCAGCGGATATCTTCAAAGCCTATACTGAGTTGTTCGGCTACTTGGAAGCAAGCCTGCCAAGTGAAGTTGAAGATTTGCACAAGCAGGCCGTAGAGACAGTCGGCGACGCAAAACCAAGCCTTAAAAATGTACGGTACATCTATGGCAACACTCCCCTGCCCACCTACGAATTTAACGCATTTATGGTGAGCATGGGCATGATTCCTCAGCTAATCCAAACAGTGGAGTTGCCTGAAAAGCCACATGAATATTTAGACTACATACTGGAAAATAGCGATCCCTATGTAGTTAAATCTGCTAATATAGCTCCGCTGCAATATGTGTATGATGAAATGAAACCGCATTTGTATTTGGGGCATGAATATGCCCTGCGCTTGCGGCAAAAAGGAATTTCGCTGGTGCGTACCGACCAGGCGTCCGCAATGCTCGGCTTCGAGGTGACTCAAGTTGTATTGAGCGAGCTAACTCGTGCTGCTGCTGAGGCAAAGGAACTTGAGAAAGAGAGGGCAAGTTAATGAGCTTATATCGTTTTTTACCGGCGCCATCGCACCGCATGGCAGTCATGTGGACACTTATGAGCGTAAAGGACGCCATAGTTTTGGAATATGGTCCGGCAGGGACTACCCATTACAGCATGGGGCTTTTTGGCTCCATGGGACTATCTAATGAAAACAGGCTGTTTACTACGCACATCAGCGAAGATGATGTGGTGATGGGCGACGTTAGCCGTTTGGAAAACGCTATTGTCGAGTTAGACGCCAGCTTCAAGCCAAAAGTTATTTTCGTTATGGAATCCGGCGTTACATCCGTTATCGGCACAGATATACATGGCGTTTGCAAACATATACAGGAAAAAGTGTCTGCACACGTCATTTCGGTTGGTGAGGGCGGTCTGCGGGGAGACTATGCAACAGGCCTGTGTGAAGCATATAAAACTATCGTTTCCCAACTTCCTGTGGACGGTGCGCAACAACAGCAGACAATCAATATCCTAGGGGCATCCGCCGGCAGCTATCGAATAACCTCTGATGTGTGGGAGCTTAAAGATTTGTTCAACCGTGCCTTTGGTTTGCGTGTCGGCGTGTGCTTAGGGCTTGAGACGCCTGTAAAAGAGATACAGCAAATGAGCGGCGCATCACTAAATGTGGCATTAAGAACTGAGGCCATCCCATGCGCTGAAATTTTAAAGGATAGATTTGGAACTCCTTTTGTTTACGGATCGCCATATGGATACAGCGGAACATTATCATGGCTGAAAGAAATCGGCGTGGCTTTGGGGGTGGACATAAACGAGATTGTGGAAGAAACCCTGGCACAAAAAGACCAAGAGTCAAGGCAAAACCTTATGCCGGGCATGATGGGAGGCATACGCCAATTCAATGCCACTATTGTGGGTGACTACGATTTGTTGCGAGGCATTTCCGCATTCCTAAAAGAAGCTGGCATCACGCACGTCAACATGATTTGCAGCCACGGTTTAAAAGATGTGACGCACAAGGCCGAAGGCATAACTTACTTTGAAACTGAAAAGGAAAGGCTGATGTTCTTAAAAAGTATAAATAACCATCTGTTGCTGGCTGACGATGTGTCTATGCACGTGGCTCCAAAAGACAATATGGGCGTCTGTGTCAGTTTTCCATTCTCGAAACACCCGCAAGTAGCAACCCATTTGCCAATCATGGGCGAACGCGGGGCGGATATGCTGCTGGAACTGGTAGAGAGATTTATGGCAAGACCAGTGACCAGCACAAACAAATAGGCTCGTTCAAGCGGGAAGCGGGTTTTCGGAGGCACTCTTAAAATAGCTCTGTAAGTCCGTAATGATTTATGATACACTGGACTGCGGCAGAGGCAGATATTGAAAGACAGACTGTGTGACGTGGATGACTATTCAGTGCCTGCTATCAATCCGGCATTGAGAAGCCTGCACACTCCTCTACGTTCGGTCAGTTCCGGACACAGTAGCCGGAATTCCCTCTCTGCGATGAGCGTACAGGCTTCTCAATGCCTACTACTAGGTTTTCTTGGCTGGCACTGAAAGTAACTGTGACTACTGTTTTATCTGGCGAGGGTGATTATTTTTGAGCACAAACGCTAATGGAATGAAAAACAAAAATGTCCTATATCTCGGATTAGTTAGTTTTTTTACTGACTTAAGCACAAAAATGGTATATCCTCTTGTGCCGCTCTATTTGACTGCGGTGTTTGGTGTAACTCCTGCATTGATTGGTGTTATAGAAGGTGTTGTCGAAAGTTTGGCGGACCTTCTAAAAGTTTTCAGCGGCCTCATATCGGATAGGTTTCAAAAAAAGAAAGCCTTAGCTTTTGCCGGCTATTCGACGGGGGTGCTTTACAAAATCTTATTGGTTGCCGCCGGGTCATGGGTTAGTGTGCTGCTTGCCAAAGTGGTTGACCGCTTCGGCAAAGGCATCAGAACAACCCCGAGAGATATGCTCATTGCTGAAAGCGCAGGGAGCAAATCACTGGGAACATCTTTTGGCTTGCAAAAGATGTTGGACAAAGCCGGATCCGCCCTTGGGATTTTGATAGTGTACTTTTTGCTTATTGGCGGCGTAGAGGATTTTAGGCGCATTTTCCTCATATCTTCTATCCCCGCCATCATGGGGCTGTGCATGTTCATTTTTGTAAAAGAACGGAAAACTGACCAGCCATTGCAATCAAAAAAGCGCTTTCCTTTCTTCGCAAGTTTTAAAAAAACAGATCGGCGATTGAAGTTGTATCTGCTTGTCGTGCTGCTGTTTAGCCTTGGAAACTCCTCAAATGTTTTTTTACTTTTGAGGGCGCAATCCATAGGATTTGATGATGCCTCGGTGATTCTTCTGTTTTTCGCATTTACGGCGTCGGCTTCGATGTTGGCGTTGCCGTTAGGCAAACTGAGCGATAGAGTCGGCAGAAAAACACTGCTGGTATCGGGATATATTATGTTTTCGGCTGTATATTTAGGATTTGCATTTGCCGCAAGCCAACCGTTTTTAATCGGGATGTTTTTGCTGTTTGGCGCGCACACAGCCATGATTTCTGGAGCAGAACGCGCTTTTGTAGCTGAGATTGCACCTTCTGAGCTAAAAGGTACCATGCTGGGACTGAAATCTGCGGTCGCCGGAGTCGCATTGCTGCCTGCCAATGTTTTGGCAGGGGTTTTGTGGGATGCATTCAGTGCCGCTGCGCCATTTGCTTTTGGATTCGCTGTGTCGCTGATTGCAGCACTGATTTTAATTTTATTTTTGAAAGATGAAAGGTTTTCAAAAACAGATAGCCGCAAATAGTTGTTTGTAATCACGGCTTGAATGCACGATTGCGGTCAAAAATTAAACTGTTGGGAGATATCGAAAAATGCTTGAAAAAATCTGGGAAAAAGCCAGTGACGGTGCGGAACTGTCACAGGAAGACGCAGTCGAGTTGCTGAATATCAGCAACACATCCGCAGAGTTTTATACGCTGATATCAAAGGCAAACGCCTTATCGCGCGAGCAATACCGCAAGGAAGGTTACGTTTTTGCGCAAATCGGTATAAACGCTGCTCCATGTGAGCGCAATTGCAAATTCTGTTCGCTTGCGCAGGACAGTTTTGTGGTTGACGCGCAATTTGCGAAGAGTGCCGAACAAGTCGCTGCCGAAGCGCATGATGTTGTGGCACAAGGGATTGACGCACTGTTTTTGATGACGACCGACGACTTTGACAAAGAGGAATTCCTACGGATTGGCAAAGACGTCAGAGAATGTGTGCCGCCAAGTGTGCAGTTTGTCGCAAATATCGGCGATTTTGATGAAGTATATGCTGCGAGGTTAAAGTCCGCAGGGTTTTCCGGTGCGTACCATGTACTGCGCCTGCGCGAGGGTGAGGATACGGATATACCCCAATCGACAAGGCTCAAAACGCTTGACGCAATAAAATCCGCAGGACTTGAGTTGTACTATTGCGTCGAGCCTATCGGGCGCGAACACACGTATGATGAAATCGCACGTGAGATGATACGAGCTAGGGAATACGGCGTAAACATCATGGCGATCATGGGGCGAGTGGGTGTGAAAGGAACTGCGTTTGAGGGGACAGAATCGTTGTCTGAATTGGAGCTTACGAAAATTGCGGCAGTTACGAGGCTCGTCACAAACCCGAGCAAGTCGATGTGTGTGCACGAGCCAATGAAGATGCCACTCTTAGCAGGTGTGAATCAATTGTACGCCGAATACGGCGTAAGTCCGCGAGATACGGCGTCAGCAACTGAGACAGGCAGAGGGTTTAATGTCGACGGTGTGCGAAAATTTTTAAGGAGCGCAGAGTTTTAAAAGGCTCTCAAATAATTGAGAAATCAGCAACCCGGAAGCCATCAATGCAGGCTTCCGGGTTGTGCGTTTTGGGAGTTACTATGCAGCTTACTCTTGAGCGCCAGCTAGCGGAGGCTAGCTAATGCTGCTGACAAAACGGTTTACGTCCTCTATCATCCGCCACGCCGACTGGATGCCGCCAACGACGGTATACCACTCTGCCATCGGAAGGCCGCTGTAGATATGCCCATTAACTGCGGCGCTTGTTCTTGCGATTATTGGGTCGTTCATGAAATTCTCGGTAGCTGCGCCCAGCCCCGTGGCGGGCTCAGTCCTGTCTAGCAGGAAGATTACATCAGGGTTTTGCTCAAGCAGAAACTCAGACTGTGCATCAAATCCGTGCTGGTCAGTCCATAGTTCCAAATCCATTTCCAGCGGGATGAAGCCGAACTCCTCATACATCATGTCAAAACGGCTGTTTTCCAAAAACACTGAGAATGTCGTCGGGGTGGTCATCATAACGAATACGGTGCTAAGGCCGCTGTTTGACGTCGCCTCGGCTATCGCCGCCATCTCTCTTTCGATGCTTGCGATTTCCTCCATGAGGTCGTCGCCGATTGCAGGGAAAATCTGGGCAAGCGCATATGCATTGTTCCTCATGTCATTGAGCAAGTCCGAATTGCGCGCATTAATCGTCAGCCTTATAAAAGAAGTCTCGGAGTATCTCGCTTCCGTATCAGCCCTGAACTGGTCGACATCCTCAGCGGCCAAGCGGTCGCCGGCGGCGTTCATGCCAAACGAGCGGGCACCGAGTATGACAAGTTCCGGCACCATAAGGTCAAGCACGTCCCAGTCCACGTAAAAGAGCGTGCCGCCGTTGACGATTGTGACTTCCCCACCATCGTCCCTAAACCAGCTTAGAACGTCTGGCATGGTGTCGGGAGAAGGGACAATAAGCCTCTCTATGCCCGTCCTTTCAAATCCCACTGAATAGAGCATGTCCAGGATGCCTTGGTCATAAATTGCCACGGTGGTCGGGTTTTGCCTTACTTGAACGACATTGTCGTTAAAGTCAGTAATTGTCACATAAACAGGCCCTTCTGGGACATATTCCTCTTCGTACTCTTCTTCATCGTAGGCCGCAGTGGGCTGTGCACCCGTCTCTGCCGGCTGGCCGGCTGCGGGCGGCGATCCGGGACTCACAACTACCGGCTGCGTGCCTCCACACGCTGCGAGGGCTAAAATCATCATCGCTGCTAATGCTAGAGTTAAAATCGCTTTTTTCATTTTTCTTTCTCCTTTTGTTTTACTTTTATTTTTCTACTCATGGTCATAATAAAGGCAGACGCTTCTGCCATCGTGGTCAACTATGTGGAAATCGTGGTCAAACACGGGGTTTAATACACTCGGCGTAATCACCTCCTTCGGGCTTCCCTCTTTTATTACCTGACCATCCTTCATCGCTACTATGTGGCTCGCATAGGCTGCTGCAAAATTTATGTCATGCAGAACCACGACAATAGTTTTGCCGAGGTCTTCGACCAATTTTGTGACAATCTTCATCATTTCGACCGAATACTTGATGTCCAGATTGTTTAGCGGCTCGTCAAGGAAAATATATGGCGTGTCCTGAGCCAAAATCATGGCTATGAATGCCCGCTGCCTCTGCCCTCCGGAAATCTCGTCCAAATAACTCTCCTGCAGGTCTTCGAGCTTCATATAGTAAATAGCTTCTTCAACCTTTTCCCTGTCCTCGTCCCTGAGCCTGCCGCCGCAATGCGGGAATCTACCGAACTCTACGAGGTCCTTGACAGTTATCCGTATGCTGAGTTGCTGCGTTTGCTTCAGGAAAGCAATTTTTTTTGCGACTTCATTTGTTTTGATTTTGCGTATATCCACACCATCTAGCATCACAACGCCCTTTTTTGCGGGCAGAAGGTTCGTCATAACCCCAAGGAGCGTTGACTTCCCTGCCCCATTCGCCCCAACGAGCGCAGTTATCTCCCTCTCCCTTACGACAAGGTCCACTTCCTTCAGTATCTCCTTGTCGCGGCTGTATGACTGGCTTACGCTTCTTACTTCAATCATATCCGGTTCTCCTTTAGTATCAGAAAGAAAATATATGAGCAGCCCACCAAGTTAATAATCGCCGTGACCGGAATCGCCCCTTGCAGAAGCTCCATCACGCTCTGCCCAAGTATCAAGGTTAAAGCCGCCATTAGCGCCGAACCGATGAAGAGCGGCAGGTGCTTGTACGTTTTCAGTACCTCGCGCGCAGCATTTACGGCAAGCAGCCCCAGGAAGGTCAGCGAGCCAATCATGGCTGTCGCGACGCTCATGCCGACAGCAATCAGTATTAGGTTCCACTTTAGCTCCTTTTCATATGCAACGCCCAAGCCCTTTGCCTGCTGCGGCCCCAGCGTCATCACGTTATAACGCCTGTGCCGCCACAATGTCAGCGCCACGACGGCTGCCATTATCGGAAGGGCGAGGTTGATGATGCCGACGTTCATGTTATTTACATTTACAGCAGTGGCCGCCGCAACCTGGAAGAAATCGCTCTCGTTCATGATAATCTGCAAGTAGCTAGTCCCGCTCCCGACAATCCCGGACAGAACCAAACCAAACATGAGAAGGAACACTATGTTGTTCCTGTGGTTGCGCAAAATGGCTCCGAACATCAGCATAGAAACCACGACCATGATGCCTGCTGTTATGAGGTAGTTGATGAAAGGGTCGGCAAACAGGAAATGCTGTGCGCCAAAGAAGAACACAAGTACTGTCTGAGTCCCTACAAAAACCGAATCGAAACCAATCATCGACGGGGTCAGCACCCTGCTCTGCGTAATCGTCTGAAACGAAAGGCTCACGACAGCAAGGACGACCGCTGCGGCTCCCATGCCGTATAGATGCGGTATCGTGCGGGACAATATGCTGTCAAAAGCCTGCGGCGTCATAGGCACCCCGAGCCGGAACGCCTTGGCATATGTGCGAGAATAGATGTACAAGGCGGACGCCGCCGCAATCAGCACGAGAAGGATAATTATAACGACTACCGCACGCTTGCCGCTCCCTGAATGCTTTATGGTAGGGGCGTAACCTGACTGCCCCGCAAACTCCAAGAACTTATGCCGCAGCTTTGCGATTTTTTCCACTGTGCATCCCCCTTATAAGATAAATCATGAAGACAATCCCGCCGACGACGCTGATGGTGACGCTGACATTCATCTCGAATGGGAAAATCACCAAGCGGCTCACTATATCGCACAGGAGGACGAAGTTGGCCCCGAATATCATCAGGTCAAAAATTGACTTCTTGAGGTTGTCGCCGTAAAACGAAGTCGCCATGTTCGGGATAATAAGGCCAATAAACGGCAGCGGGCCGACAGCGACAAAGGTCGAGGCGCTAATAAGCGCAACGATAATCAAGCCCAAAAACACAACCCTGTTGTAGTTGACACCCAAATTTTTCGCAAAATCCTGCCCCAGCCCGATTATGCTGAACTTTGTGGCAAAGAGCACCGAAAAGAACAGCGGGATAAGGACAATATAAACAAGGGTGAAATTTCCCAGCCGGGCAAAGCTCCCCAAATTAAACGCCTGCATAACCTGCATAGCCTCGAACCTAAAGGCTACGGCAGCCGAAATTGCGCCGATAAGCCCGCCATACATCATACCAATCAGCGGTATATAGACAACCTCGCGGATTTTGAGCTTATTTATTACCGAGGTGAACAACATGGTGGCGAGTAGTGCAAAGGCAAAGGCAAAGGAAGCCTGCACGACCCCCGACCTGTGCCCGAGGAAAATAAACGAAATGAGCAGCCCGAAAGCGGCGGCATCAGTAGTGCCCGCCGTAGTCGGCGACATAAATTTATTGCGGCTGATAGACTGCATCAGGAGCCCCGCAACAGAAAGGCTCGCTGCCGAAAGTATGACGGCGGCAGTGCGGGGCACCCTGCTGTGCAGGAACACAAGCCGTGCAACCTCATCCCCATATATAAATGAGCTGAGGCTAACATCGCTCAAAGGGCCGATTTCCAGTGACAGTAGCGCCAAAAAAACAAACATCACAATGATGGTAATGCGTTTCCACTGCCTGCGTAACAAATTCAATCACTCCTAAACGGTTATTGCAGGTTAGCTTGAGCTAACTTTGCTGCGAAAAAAATTAGTCGCAACTAACCTCGCTTGGGTAAATTTAGTTAGCCAAAGCTAACTTGATGAGAATTGTAGCACAGAATCCGAAATGCTGTCAAGCGGATAATCAGCAAATCCTGAAATTTGTACATTATACACAAAGGCTCTTCGCTGTTGACATGTCGGGTTGGGCGTAGTATGATGGGGTGACTTGAAAAATACAAGGAGGCTTAATATGTTATCATTAAAGGAAAACTTTTACGAAACCATGAAAGGCAAGGATGGCAAGCCTGACGCTTTCGTCCCCGAGTGGAAGCCGTTCCCCCAAGTTTGGGATCCGGTTTTCTATTATCAAAACCCAGCTGTCCCGGGCGGCCCGCCTGTTAAAAACCCTCTCGGCGTCACCCTTCATTGGGGCGAGGACGAGCCTGGTGCCATGCCGATAGTTACGGACGAGACCAAGGTCGTCAGGGACGTCACTAAATGGCGCGACTACGTTGAGTTCTTCGACCTGCGCGACAGAGGGCTCGACTGGACGCAGGCTAAGGCCGACGCCGAAAAAGTGCGGGCTGACGACAAATTCGTAATGGTCTGGAATGTCAACGGCCTGTTTGAGATGAGCCACTTCCTCATGGGCTTTGAAGATACGCTTATGAACCTGCTTGAAGAGCCCGACGCCATGCACGACCTCATTGAGGCAATGAAAAACTTCAAGCTTTCGCAAATCGAATACATGATAGACGAGCTGAAGCCCGACGTCTTCATGACGCATGACGACTGGGGAAGCAAGACTTCGCTCTTCATGTCGCCGGGCACGTGGCGCGAGTTCTATAAGGAGCCCTGGAGGGAAATCTTTAGCCTGATTAAGAGCAAAGGCTGCGTCACAATGCACCACTCCGACAGCTTCTGCGAGCCAATAGTCAAGGACATGGTCGAAATCGGGCTCGACATCTGGCAGGGCGTCCTGCCTACGAACGACATTCAAAGAATTAAAAAAGAAACCGATGGGAAGCTTGTCCTGATGGGCGGTATAGACGTGACGGTAATTGACGTGCCGAACTGGACAGAGGAAATGGTTCGCACAGAAGTCGCCCGCGCCTGCAAGGATTATCACGAAGGCGGAGTCTTTATCCCCGCAATGACGATGGGCGGCGAGGGCAGCCTCTTCCCAGGCGTGGACGACGTTGTAGTGGACGAAATTCAAAAACAGAGCAAGATTTATTTTAAGTAAACCCTTTATGGCTTAAATGTCTTAAACCCACACCGCAAAGCAGCGGTGTGGGTTGTTTTTACCAACATTAATGAATCACAACAGTAGTCCCATCCGGTATGTTGTAGTAAATATACCAAATATCCTCGCAATACATTCTGACGCAGCCTGCGCTAGCGGGAAAGCCTATTGTGGCGTCGCGCACATTGTCGGAACGAGGGTATAGGATTCTGGAGTGAAATGCAAATCCGGTTCCGGGCCAGAACCTCACAACCGGCCTGACCCAGTGTGTCGACCAGACCCAGCCCGCCCTTGTCCTTGATGGAATGGTCGTAACTCCCCTTCTCGTCCCCCTGCCCGGCGCACCCGTGGCCACGAGAAAAGATTGGGTAAGCTCCCAATTTCCTTGATATCCTTTGAAAACATTGAGCCGCTGGTATGTGATACTTACCCACAACAGATAGTCTGTGCGGCTTGAATACCCTCGTGCATTGACCCAGACTTCCTTGTCAAAATCGTCCAAATCGTTCTCCAACGCCCACTCAAGCGTAAAGTCGCCGCCATATTGGCTAGTCACTTCGCTAAGGACGCGCGGAGCCTCAAGCTCCATCCAATGCTGCCTGCTGTAGTTTTGCAACTGGACTTTGCCTTGGGCATAGATTTCCTGCCGCTCGCCCTGCCTCGTTTCGTATAAAATCACTATACGAACATTGGCATACTCCGGCATCAGCCGACTAAGCTCAAAATCGTGCGACAGGGTGGGAAGCTCTTCTCCGGTCGTAAACAAGGCATACAGCATGGGGGCGCCGTCAATGTACCATGCAACTGTGCTTTGCAGGCCTGCCGCCGCATTTTCGATGATTGCCGCAACTTCGAGCGTCTGACCTACTGGGAGCACGTCCGTCATGCTGATATAGACAGAAGCCCCATACAGCCCGGCGTCAATATTGCATACCGTCCCGAATCCTCCGAGCATCTCTCCATCGCTGAGCGCCTGCATAAAATGCCACACTGCAACATGCCCATCGTCCCCGCTATGTCTGCTGCCGCCGCCAAAATAGGGGGCGGCGGCGGTTGAGCCTTCTCGGGTCGATATGGGAGTAATAGACAACGTGACAAGCAACAATGCAGTAAAAACAAATGAGTATA
>WQSH01000008.1 GCA_009787995.1 Oscillospiraceae bacterium | reverse complement strand
CCCCCCCACCACCGCCCGCCGGCGCGATTCACCCCGGACTGGCTGCGATGGACGGACTTGTTGAGCGCTTTGGCGCAACCCTCGTAAACCCTGCGCCAATACTGCAGCCCGGCGACGCCGGCAACACCCTGCGCATACTGGTTGGTTCTTCCAGTACCTTCCCCGGCTTGTTCAACACCGTGTTGTCCTCAGAGGCGTTTGACAGCCAAATTATGGACTTCCAGATGAGCCCCCTCGTATCTCTTGATGGGACGTTTATGTGGACTGATGATGGAATCGCAACGCTGCGCTTTGACAACGACAACACTGTTGTAGAGCTCAATATGCAGCGCGATGTGTATTGGCATGATGGCACTCCGCTGACCTTGGACGACCTGGTCTTTGCGTACGAGCTTATGTCTCATCCTGAAGAGGAAACGGGAATCCGTTATGGCGCAACCCACTTTGTATCATGGGTAGTGGGCATTGAGGAGTGGCGGGACGGAACCGCTGACCACATCTCCGGAATGGTCCTCTCCAACAACAACAGAACCCTGCGTATCTACTACGACAGGCAACTGCCCCCCGGAGCCCAGTATGCGGGCAGCGTATGGCTTACACCCACTCCAAGGCATCACTTGGAGCCCGCAATCGCAGAGGTAGGCTGGGGCGGCTTGGCTGAGCACCCGCGCGCTCGCCACGAAGCTCTTGGGTTCGGACCTTGGATTATAGAATCAATCGTTCCCGGTGAGTCGGTGCTCTTCAGGGCAAACGACAATTACCACAGAGGCCGCCCGAATATCGACAGTCTGCTTTGGCAGATTCGCCCGCTTGAAATTTTCATGGCTGCAATGCGCGAGGGTGAGTATGACATAGTTACTACCTTTGGCGCCGTCCACTTTGAAGAGCATGAATTATTCAACCCGAACAACTACCAAGTATTGGCTATGCCCGGCACGGGCACCGGATTCCTATACTTCCGGACGGGCACATTTGTAGATGGTCTGGTCGTACCGCGCGCGCCCGGCTGGCATCCGATACAAGACGTGGCCATCCGCCGCGCACTCGCCCACGCTATGCCTCAGCAACTGATTGCGGACACTATCCAAAACGGCCTTTCAATACCGGCAGGTACGGTGCTGAGCCCATTCAACGCTAGGACACACATAAATCCCACCATCGGTGGTGCTGAAGGAATGTTCCCCTTCGACTTGGATGTTGCGCGCATGATTCTCGATGAAGCGGGCTACACAGCTTTTGGCCCCGATGGGTTCCGCCTAGACTTAGATGGCAACCCGATGGAGTTCTACTTTGCGGCCAACGACAACGCATTCAACAGGGAAGCAGTGCCAACATACCTCAGCTATTGGAGGGAAGTCGGCCTGGACGTCCGTATTTACACGGGCGACCTGATAGACTGGGGCACATTCCTGGAGAATGTACTGCTGTCAGACAACTGGAGCGACAATATNCATATGTTCATAAGCAACTGGACATTGGGCATGAATCCTGCTCCGCACGGCCTTTGGAACTATGACGCAGCCTTTAACATGGCTCGCCACATGTCAGATGAGATGCGCGGCATTCTCGACGACATAAACTCGCAGGATGCGTTTGACGCTGCTTTCTTGCAGGACGCATACGACAGGTGGCAGATTTACTTTGCTGAAAATGCCGTTGCCCAACACATGTTCTGGGGCATAAGCATGATACCTGTTAACAACCGCGTAGCAAACTTCACCCTTGTAAGGGAATCAGGCCTCCACGGCTGGGTACAGCGCAGCCACCTCTTCGGGCTGACCGCCCCGACTCCATACGCAAACACCAACTAAGGGTTATAGTAAAAATCATAAGCAAGGGCTGTTGAAGCAAGCTTCAACAGCCCTTAGGCATGGGCTAGCAATTTAGTTGCACACAGAGTGGCTGATGCCGGCTACTGTTACGTCAGCTGACCGAACGTAGAGGAGTGTGCAGGCTTCTCGATGCCGGACTGATAGCAGACACTGAGTAGCAACAATTTGCAAGGGTGTGCAAGCAACTAAATTGTAGATGTTACTGTACAAATGTTCTAATAGAAGGTATACTAATACTCTATGAACGTTACAAACAAGCGTAAAGCGCCCAAGAAACGCCCCATAAAAGGCGGCCGGGCCAGAAACAAAGCGCTTTCATAAATGAAATAAGTTATGGGGGAATACCATGAAAAAGAAATTTCTGTCAATCATAGTATTGATGCTTCCAATTATGCTCGTTGCGGCGGCCTGCGGCTCAGCATTAACCATCGGCCCTGCACCAGCCGCACCGGCTGACTTGACAGCTGCAGGGGCTGGAGGAGCGCAAGAACCGGCCGGCGCCCAATCTGGAGCCACTCCCGGCGCCCAAATAGATGCTGCGCCTGGCGCCCCCTCGGGAGCCGCGCCTGGGGCCCAGCTTGGAACCTCGCCTGGAGCCTTGCCTGGCGGCGCCCAGCCTGGAGCCACTCCCGGCGCCCAGCCTGACGAGAGTGCAGTCATTCGCGGCGTGCCTATACACCCTGCACTGCGCGTGCCAATGGCACAATTTCCATCGTACACGACAAACACAAATCCGATTTTGCCCAGAGGCACGGGGGCGAACAATGTGTTCCGCTTCGCCATAGCCTCGAACTCCCCCTTAATTGAACTTTTTCTGCCGACTCACGCCACGGATGCTTTTGCTGGAGCAATAGGTACGCTAGGAGGCTCTAACATGGCGCTTGTTTCTGCAACTGCAGGATTTATGCTTTCAAACAATGGCATCGCCACATTCCACTATGATAGAGCAAGCAACGTTGTTGTCTTGGAGATGCAGGCGGATGTATTCTGGCATGACGGAGTGCCCCTTACGCTTGATGACCTCGTATTTGCCTATGAAGTCATAGCCCACCCAGATTATACAGGTTTGCGTTTTGATGCAGTCAGCCAAATACCCAACGTCGTCGGGGTCGAAGAGTTTAGAAACGGCGAGCGAAGCTACATCTCCGGATTGGTGCTGTCCAACAACAACCGCACATTGCACATCCACTATGTTGACCCTCTGCCCCCTGCGGCACTTTACGCCGGCGGCATATGGCTAGTCGCAATCCCGCGCCACTGGATAACCCCCGTAATCGAGGAAGTTGGGCATGAAGGCATAGAAAATCACGTGCGCGCTCGTGAAGAAACTCTCGGATTTGGCCCATTTATCATCGACACAGTGGTGCCCGGAGAGTCCGTGTTCTTGGTTCCAAACGACAATTACTGGCAGGGCGCGCCGCTTGTTGATGGCGTATCAGCACAGATAATCCACACGGATTTGGTGTCGGCCGCAATGCGCGCAGGCGAATTTGACGCAGTGGCGTACTCAACGTACAACCTAGCGGAGTTCAATCTCAATAGACCCACCAACTACCAACTCTACGCTTGGCCGTCTAACGCCACCACATTCCTGAATTTCAGGCTCGGCGGCATCGAGAACGGCGAAGTGTTCTTGCGCGATGACAATCACCCAATCACGAATGTTGCGATTCGACGCGCGCTCGCACATGCCGTAGACAGGGAGGCTGTCGCTTATTCCGTGGGGCAGGGGCTCTGGGTTCCGGCGACATCCGTACTGCACCCATTCAATGCAACAGCATTTATAGACCCCACGCTTGAGGGTTTTAGCTTCGACCTTGACCTTGCAAACCAAATCCTCGACGAGGCTGGCTTCACTGCGCGCGATGCCGAGGGGTATAGGCTTGATTTGGAAGGCAATCATATGTACTTTGTATATGCCCAGCATGATAACCCCACACATAGAGTGCTTGTGCCGCTGAACATCCAAAACTGGAGTGAAATAGGCCTGCGCGTCGAGCTGTTTGAAGGAGGCTTCGTAGACTGGAGATTGTTTTCGGAAACAGTGTTGGCACCTGAAGTTGGAGACATCCACATTTTTGCAATGGGCTGGAACCTAAACTGGAACCCTGCTCCGCACAGTCTGTGGAGTCCTACCACAGAATTCAACATGCCCCGCTACACAAGCCCGACCTTCCGGCGGATTCTCGACGACATAAGCTCGGATACTGCGCGATGGGACCCCGACTTCTTGGCGGAGGCCTACAGCAGGTGGGAAGCTGCATTCTTTGACGAAGTGCCCGCCATCCCATTTACATGGAATATTGACTTAGTGGCCCTCAACAATAGGGTGGCCAATGTCAGTCGCATACGCCAGGACACAGGCATCAGCACGCCGGCCAACTGGACAACAACCACCTTCGGCAGCCACCTGGTAGCCCTAACCTCCTCATCACCACACGTCGACAGACGATAGGCCCGCATTTCAAAATGGCGGCGATGATGCAAATCATCGCCGCCATACATATTGTGCCCGGGGCGAGCAGTGCGTTGAGGGCTGCCCTGCGTATTGTATCTAAAAGAAAAATGCCGCCCCGCCGTGCTCGTACATTTTGGCAGGAATTTCAAAAGGTGGTTCCATCGCCGTAAGCTCCCCGGCCACAAGCTTCCTGGCCGCAGTCAGCGAACGCTCGATGGAAGCAGGCTCAATTGGGCAGGGTCCATGAGCGGGATAAATCTCATCAAACGAACCGAGCATTTTAAGAAGCTTTTCCATACTGGCAAAATAAGCATGGAAGCTCCTCTCCCCGCCAAACATAAAAACAGGCGAGCCGCCCGAAATGCTATCACCCGAAACAATAAAACGATTCTGGCGGTCAAGAAGCACAATGCTTCCCGGAGTGTGCCCCGGAATGAGCACGACCTCCAAAGAGCGGCCGCCAAGGTCGATAACATCTCCCTCCCAAAGCGGGGCAACCTTGGCGTCGGCCTCTGCATTTTTGAAATAATAAGGCATTTCGGCAGGATGCATATGCGCAGGGCCAAATTCGGAATTAGCGCCGATATGATCCCCATCCGCATGAGTATTTACGAGGACGATGGGCTTGTCCGTAAGCGACTCGACGACAGCCCTGACGCTGCCCGCCTGCCCAAATCCGCTATCAACGAGCAAAGCCCGCTCCGTGCCAACAAAAAGAAAACAGCGGACGCCATTATCCTCAATCCGGAAAGTCCCCTCGCCAATCTCAACCGCCTCCAGCGGAGCTATAGAATCAGACATATATAATTTCCCCTTTCAATTCTTTTCTAGTGGTGTGGTACATCTAAAAGTTTACAAGAATTGTGGTGGTTTTCTCATCTGACGAGGCGAAAAATCGCAGGAATACCGGTGGTCTTTCAAGATTTTTTAACGAAGCCAGGCGGAAAAAGATGCCGCAAGAATTGTAAGCTTTTAGGTGTAACGCACCACCGATATATTAACACAAAAGTTGCTGCTGTACAAATGCTTTAATAAAAGGTATACTATGTTCCATGAATTCATAACAAGAAAGAATGAGGTGTGGTCATAAATGCGTGTGAAACTTGCAGTAGCCCCAAAAATGGGGAAAGAAGTAGTGGTTGAAGAGGTGGAGCTGGATGAGCTCGGCGAATACGACGTAAGGCTCAAGGTAGTGACATGTACCATCTGCCACAGCGACATCCACGCAAACACGGGAGAACATGGAGAATACGAAGGCCCCGGTGCAGCAGGGCATGAAATAGCCGGAATCGTCGACGCAATAGGAAGCAAAGTCACCTACGTAAGGCCCGGCGACAGAGTCCTATGCAGTGAAGTCCGGCAGGGCTGTGGCAACTGTATCCAATGCTACAACGACAGGCACTGGCACTGCGAAAACATCCCGCCGATGTCATTTCGCATACCCGGCTGCTTCACCAGGCTAAACGGGCAGCGCGTAGTGCAGACGTGTTCGGGCACAGCAGGCTTCGCAACATACTGCAACGCCCACGAGGCCATGCTGTGCAAACTAGACGACGACATACCCTTCGAAATCGGTTCGGCGCTGGCCTGCGGCTTCATGTCAGGCTTCGGCGCAGTCCTCAACCGCTCGAAACCAAGGCCGGGCCAGTCCTACGCAGTTACAGGCTGCGGCGGAGTCGGGCTGTCGGCGATAATGGGCGCAAAGCATAGCGGGTGTATCCCGATTATAGCGATCGACATCAACCCAGTAAAACTAGAAGCTGCAAAAAAATTCGGAGCAACGCATTGCATAAACCCAAAGGAAGTAAAAGACGTAGTGCAAGCAGTCAAAGAAATAACAAAAGGCTACGGCGTAGACCACAGCATGGTGGCAGTGGCAGGGAAGGTCAAACGCATGACATGGGATTTGACGGCGGATTACGGCCAGATGGTAGTGGTCGGGCACGAGCACCCCAGAAACGAAGGCATGGAAGAATTTAACTTCTTCGACTTCCTGCTGGGCAAAAAACTTACAGGCTGCGTAATGGGCGGGGTGACGCTCAGGCGCGATATCCCAAAATATATGGAAATGTACCGTCATGGGCAAATTGACATTGACGCACTCCTCTCAAATTGGTTTACGCTGGATAATATCCAAGAAGCTCTTGACGACAGCGAAAAAGGCGCACTAAAAAACATAGTAGTCTGCGATGAAGACTACGCAAGAATAAAAGGCCTGATATAGGGGGAGCCGATGCAAAACAAAAAATTATTTACCGACCCAATTTTGACTGACGACGAAAAACTCATACTAGACGGCGCAGAAGGCACAGTCAAGCAAAAATGTATGCAATACCTCGTGGAGATGTGCAAAATAGCGGGTGCCGAGCGGCTTGTTGACCTCGATGGTACGGGGGACATGCACACGCCCGGGCTGGCGCTCAGCCAGCACCATATAATAACATTTGACGAGCTTGCCGAATTTGCCGACAGGGGCGGACGCTTCAAAATACCAACCTTCGCCGATAAATCGCCATTTGTAGAGCAACCGCCGATTCACGGCTGGGAGCACTGCAACCTCTGCCAAGGCAAAAATCCAAACAACCGGCAGGACGACCCTGTATTCCACGAAAAAGCGATGCAAAGGGAAGTGTTTGCGGTGCTGAACAAAATGGGGCTCATCACGACACACTCATGCGCAAACTACCTCGTAATGTCATACCTCCCCAGCGTAGGCCAGCACTGCTCGTGGTTTGAAAGCAGTCAGCAAACCTACTGCAACGCGACGCTTGGAGCTCGCACGAACTTTGATGGCACCCTGGCCACATGCCTATTGGGCAAGGCCCCCTACTATGACATGCACATTACAGAAAACCGCTATGGGACTGTTCTGGTTGAGACGGACAGATTTATTTCCACCGACCTGGAATGGGATGTCTATGGCTTTGCGGCAGGCGAGGCAGTCGACGTCGAAGTCCCCGTCATAACAGGCACGGCAATCCCCAATACCACGCAATACCAGAAGTTTAATTCCGCAATTGCAACAGGCGGCGCAGTGCGGATGTACCACCTCCCGGGCATAACGCCTGAAGCGCCGACGATTGAGTTTGCAACAGGCGGCAAGCCCTTTGCCGAGCAAGTAATGATTGACAGCGGCGCACTGCGGAGGACGTACGACATCCTAAACTATGGAGCCTCCGATGACGTTGACATGGTATACCTTGGATGCCCGCACCTGAACATAGTAGACCTTATGAAGCTCGCCGCCGCGCTGGATGGCAAAAAGTGCAAGGTTCCGCTATGGATAATTACAGCGCCATGGCTCTACGGCCCGGCGAAGGAGCTGGGCTACCTCGAAAAATTTGAAAAAGCCGGGGCGACCCTGTTGAGCGGTACATGCCTGGCGGCAATAGGCTCGGTGCCGGACGGAGTGCGGAACATAGCAGTTGACACAGCGAAGCAGGCCTACTATATTACAGGCTGCTATCCGGACGAAAACGACCCCCTGCACGTCTGCTACGGCTCGACGGGCGAATGCATAGATGCGGCGCTGACAGGCAAGTGGCGCGGGGAGTGGAGGTAAGCAATGGAAAAGAAACGCATATACGGCAGATGTACATACCCCGGAAAGGTGACGGCGGAAGCGCTGGTCGCACCAAAGTATTTGCAGGGCTTCACAAACGTAAACCCGATAGGTGGCTATACGACAGAGCGCAACCACCCATTATGCAGGGTGTCATACACGGACAAGGTGCTTGTTTTTTACGCCCCAAGAGGCTCGGGCGGGTTTCTGGCATATGGTTTCGGAGCGAAGCCTGCCGCTTTCGTCCATACAAAATCCAGCCCTCTGACAGTAGGCTGCATGCTGCAGGCGCGCGTGCCGGGCATGACAGATTTTGACGAAGACCCTCTAAAATACATAGAAACAGGCGACACAGTCTTTGTAAATGCCGACGAGGGGTATATAGAGATAACGAAGAAAGGAAACAGCTGACATGGCATATAAAAGACCAAAATTGTTGGAGCCCGGTTTTCCGGTATTTTCGACAAAAATACCTTATGGAGACATACCAGTAATCCTCCCAAAGTTCGACACGCCCATCACGCCAAGAGAAAATTTTATAAGGGCGGCAAAGCGGGACAAACCCATGTGGATGCCAAACCTATATTCCGACATGCAGGAACTGCAGCCTTTTGAGCTTGCCAGGCACAGGCCCGGCAAATTCGCCGCAGGCCCGGACTTCCGCCGAGCCTCAAAGGAGGACTATAAATTCATAGACCCCTATGGCAGCAGCTGGACATGGGTGGCGGAAGCGCAGGGCGCAATGCTCACGCCGGGCACAAAAATCCTAGAAGACATAACCGAGTGGGAAAAAGTGGTAAAATGGCCAAATCTCGATGAGTGGACATATGCAGAAGTAGCCAAGGATTTTTTGGACACGGAATATGACGACACAAAGGCGCTAAACGTAAATATTTACCAAGGCGTCACCGAAATGCTGGTGGCCTTTCTGGGAGGGTATGGCGAAGGGATGCTTGCAATGGCCGAAGAGCCCGAAGCCGTGTCGGATTTTTTCGAGAGCTTCATTGACAATATGATTGCTTATTACGACTTCCTGAAAAAGCTATACCCCTTCGACATGGTGACATACCACGACGACTGGGGGACGCAGAGGGCTACATTCTTCTCTCCAAAGATGTTTGAAGACCTGGTATACAAGCCAACAAAGAGGCTGGTAGACCACGTAAAGGCCGACGGCGTGCTCTTCTTGATTCACACCTGCGGGAATATTGAAAAGTTCATGCCATACGCATGCGAAATAGGCTTTGACTTCCTGCAAATCCAGCGCAATGCGGTAGATTTGCCAAAACTAAAGGAGCAATACGGCGACAAAATCGGTTTCATGACGACCCTCGACGGACACACCGCAGGCTCGCCATACACCGTGGAGCAAGTGGTGGAAATGGCCCGCAACAACGTAGACCTATACGCCAAGGGCGGCGGATATTACCCCTGGATTTTTGAAACAGGTGAAGAAACACTCTGGGCGTTGGCGTCAGAGCTGTACTGCTATAGCCGCGAGTATTACGATAAGGAGCAAGGCAGGTAGCGCACAGGTGCCTCCTTAACAAACTACAGAGAGGAAACAATTATGGCAGCATATTTAGAGTATGGGATTGAAGGGCGCACGGCGATAGTCACGGGCGCAGGGACGGGAATCGGCGCCGCATGTGCAATCGAGCTTGCAAAAGCCGGAGCAAGAGTAGCGCTGCTTGGAAGGCGGACGGCCCCATTACAGGAAATTCTGGAGCAATGCGACAAATACACCTCTGGCAGCCTTGCCCTGCCGGTCGATGTGGCGGACGAGGATGCCGTGAACAAAGCCGTGAAGCAGGTGCATGAAAAATTCGGCAGGATAGACATCCTGGTAAACAACGCAGGATTTGACTTCGACTACAAACCGGGGGAAATTCCATTCGAGCACTATTACGATACAGACAAGGAAAGCTACATGCGATTCTTTGAAGTGCACGCTTTCGGGCACTTTGCCATGGCACAGGCATGCACCAAATACATGGTGCCCGCAAAGTTCGGCAGGATTGTCAACGTGACGTCGGTACTGGGGGTGACAGGAGACTATGGAGCAGCCGCATACACAGCAAGCAAGGCTGCGGCAAACTTGCAGACCAAGTCGCTGGCCCGAAAATACGGCAAGGACAATATAACAGTAAACTCCATTTCACCGGGAATGGTAAACACCCCAATGAAGAAAAACTCGCCGCCGGAAGAGTTTGAGGCAGTGGCAGGGATGACGCCGCTGGGCAGGGTGGCGGAGCCGATAGACATAGCGCGCGTCGTAATGTTCTTCGCGCAAGAAAACCTCTTTGTGACAGGCCAAAACCTAATCCCGGATGGCGGGGGGACTATGTGAGTGCCGCCTGCGCATATTCCCTGAGCTTTAGGCGGTCGCCTTTTAGAAAGGACTTTTGAGTAAAGTGAAAAATGTAAATATGGAATTCGGCGTACGGCAGGTCATCTGCCAAGGGTCGGGATGCATAGGCAAATTGCCGGAATTTATAAAGCGCGAAAGCTGGAAGCGCATCTTGCTTGTCTGCGGCCCGACGCTTTACAAAAGCGGTGCGGCAAAAGCGGTCGAAGAAGGCATTGCAAAGGCAGGAGCGGAATTCAAAGTTTTCAGCAACGTGCGCCAAAATCCGGAAGCGGCGACAATCGACGCCGAAGCAGTGCCCATGGCGCAGGGATTCAAGGCCGACGCCATAGTGGCAATCGGTGGGGGAAGCACCTTGGATACGGCAAAGGGCGTCTCCATTGTCGGGAATTCCGGAAAGAAAGTGCTGGACTTTGCAATTGACAAAATCAGCGCACAAGAGCAGCTTAGGCACGAAACGCTGCCCATGGTAGCAATCCCAACAACAGCGGGGACAGGGAGCGAAACCGCAAAAAACGCCGTAATCTCCGACGAAAGCGGCTACAAGCTTGTTTTAGCCCACCCCGCAATCCTTCCAAAATATGCGATACTAGACCCCGACTTGCTAAAAACACTGCCATTTCACGTGGCAGTGGCAAGCGCAATGGACACATTTGTCCAAGCCCTGGAGACGCTCACCAACAGAAACGCCAACGACTTTACCCGCACGCAATCCCTGCGCTCGCTGGAGCTAATCGGAGAGCATATCCGCCCATTTTGCGCAAACCCGGCGGATGCGGAAGCGGCGGACGGCATGAGCCTGGCATGCATGTATGCGGGCTTTTCGTTGGGTCTTGCAGGGATAGGGCAGGATCACGTAATCACTCACCCGATGTCGGAAGAGCCATTTAACATTGCGCACGGCGACGCTTGCGCCATGGTTCTGCCTGCTGTTATAGAATACAATGCAATCGCCTGCAAGGATCTGTATCGCAAAGCCTACAACGCCCTGTCGGGCAAGCGCATCTCAAGTCACAAGTTCCATGTAGACCAGCTAATTAACTGGGTGGTTGAGCTAAATTGCGACCTGCACGTAGCGGGAGACAAGTCGTTTGCGGAGCTGGGATTCAACGAGGACACCCTTGATCTTATGATGAAGCACCCAATAATCCGGTTCGCCGCAGAGTTAAATGCGCCCGCAGACATAACGGAATACCCAAGGACGACAAGTCTGGAGGATTTCCGAAACATAATTAAGCGGGTGGCGGCATATTCAGAAGCGCAATCGGAGTATGCAAAATCAAACTAAAAGCAGAAGGAGAGAGCGTTTTATGACAAAGGAAAAGTTGCAAAAGCTAATGGAAGAATTTAGTGACAAATCGTCGCTCAACTACCTAGGCGGAAAGGGTGGGGCGCATGAACAGGCAAGCGCTGACTTGAATAATTATGCAAAAAACAACCTCATATCCGACCCCAACTCGCTCAAAATCGATGAGGGCAACATGCTAAAGGGGATGCGCTTTTTCCAGCGTCCGATTTTTTCGGCTGCGAAGGCGGACGACCCCGATTTCTTGGTTATAAAGCAGCCAAAGGTAGTTGGCGAGCACCACTTCATGCCAAAGGACTGGCTTCCCGGGGCAAAGACTGTTATATCTGTGTTTTTACCCATAGAGCGCTCGACAGTTGAGGCAAACAAAAAAGACCCTGTGGAGCCGGCGCTCGAATGGGTCTACACGAGGGTGGATGGCCAGCAGTTTCTCCTTGCCCTCGGTGCGCATATCAGGGATGCCTTGATTGCGGAGGGGTACAAGGCAGTCACCCCCTATACGGAAGACAGGTTCATAATGAGGGTCGGAGGCGAGGCAACGTCAGGCACGGAGCACATACCCCAATTCTCGTCTAACTGGTCGGAGCGCCATGTCGGCGTGGCGGCAGGCCTTGGGACATTCGGCCTTTCGACAAATTTCATATCCAGAGCAGGCAGCGCAGGGCGGCTGATAAGTGTCGTCACAGATTGGGAAGCCGAGCCGGACAAAAAAGACTATAGCGACTGGCTAGGGTATTGTAACCGCTGCAAGGCTTGCATACGCCTATGCCCCCCGCAAGCGCATTTCGAAGACAAAGAGGGCAAGGACCACGCAGCCTGTGGCGCATTTATAGGAAAAGTGAGCGAAAAACACGCCCCTCGCTACGGTTGCGGCAAGTGCATGGTAAATGTGCCCTGCGAAGATAGGGCAATGAGGTAGCCGGCCTCTCAATGCCGGACAGATAGCAGGCACTGAATAGTACGCTACTTTGCGGACCCGGCTGGCGGCTTGTGAATGCCGGCCTTGACTTTGGCGCCTTAAAATGATAAAATCCGCACAAATATTTGTAGCAAATTGTATTTTAAGAAGTTTTGTGAGGGGATTTTCGTGAGAAAACTACTGCCCGCTGTTTGTGCGATAATAGTGCTGCCGTTACTGGCCGGCTGCTTCATGCTGCCTGCCGAAACGCCGCTTATGCCGCCTCCCACTATTGCAAGGCCCGCAGAGTGGCCATTTGTCACCGTACCTGTGCTGCGGGGGGACATAAAGCTTGAGGCGAGCCCTGTTGTAATGTATTTGCCGTCCAGGGTAATCGGCCACCAATTTACAGAAAATGGCATACCCTTGCTGGGCATTTTTGTAGCTTTTGGCGACGAGGTTTCAGAGGGTGACATAATAGCGGTGCTTGACATGCCGGAAATTCAGTATGAGCTTGAAGAGGTAAGTCGGAGGCGCGCAAGGATAAATCTTGAACTTACGCTGCTGCGCGAAAGGCAGTCGCTGGCGGCGAGGCATGCGGCGGAGGTGGGCGTAGCGGCAGATACTGCAGCTTATGTATCGGCGCGCAACAGGTTGATGGCAGATATGGATGTGGTTGATATGCTTTATGCATATGTGTCTGAGCTTAACGAGGCGAGGTACTTGCGTGCTGCTATAAGCGGCGTTGTGACAAGGGTGCTGCCCTTTACAGAGGGCATGTTGTCCGATGTCAACCATGTCATCGCCGTCGTCGCCGACCAGGGCTTTACATCCTTTGTAGTACGGGATTCGATAGCCGCCCGACTAAAGCCGGGCGAGCAATATGAAATGGTTCTCGGCGGAGAAACATTTATGATGGAAGTGATAGACCCCGAAGAGCATGGTTTTGTCAGAGAGGATCAAACTGAAGGCGAGGTAACCCCTGCTTTCCTGCAATTTATTTATGCGCCTGCGGAAGTGCCCGCAGCGACGCATGGAAGGCTGCGCATACCGCTCGAAGAAGTGATCGATGTGCTGCACATACCAGTCTCGCTCCTGCGCAGGACGGAGTACCGCAGTTTCGTATATGTGCTCAGTGAGAGCGGATATCGCATGGTCAGGGATGTTGAAACAGGGCTGGAAAGCGAGGGCTACATTGAAGTGGTCAGAGGCCTTTCAGAAGGGGAGTTGCTCATATTATGAGGTATAGAAGTCTTATGATTTGCGCATTTTTCCTTTTCGCAGTTATGTGGATATCGTCATGCGGCGAAGGGGCGACCCTTGTTGGGCCTCCCCTGCATGAGCCTGTAGCAGGGCAGGCGGATATCGCAATAGTCTCCCGAGGCATAGTCGAGGCATTGGATATAGTGCCAGGAATAACAAGCTCACCGACACAAGCCGCGCGCCTGGAAGTGGGGAGCGGGCGCATAGAGTCCGTTTATGCCTGGCCTGGGGATTCGGTGGTGGAAGGTCAGCTGCTGGCGAGGCTGGACTCGTCTCACCTCGATGTGATGATTGAAGGCATGGAAGAATCGCTTGCTCGCTCGCAAAGGCTGCACCATTTGCAAACAGAAGAAATGTCTTTAGAAATCAGGCTGCTGGAGTTTGCTTATTCCGACGCGCGCGAGCAAGCGCAGTCTGCACAGGGGACGCCCCTTTACGAAGCCGCAATAGATAACGCTACTAGGATAAGGCAGCGGAAGGAGCTGGTCGGGCTTGAGTTGAATCACCGCCGCCGCCGGCATAATATTGACGTTGAGGATATGGAGATTGCCCTAAGCAGCCTGCGAAGGGATGTGGGGGAAACAGAGGTTAGGTCGCCAATCGACGGCGAAGTTGTATATACAGTTTTCCCCGGAGCGTGGGTAACCGCTTCCGATCCTGTCATGTATATAGCCGAAACTGAGGGAGTTATAGTTGAATACATAGGGATGACAATATTTGCCTCGCGTTTTAGGGATGCTGTAAAATTGCAAGGGATAATAAATGGAAGGGTGTATGACCTCGAGGCAATCACGCCGAGCCGCGAAGAGCAGGTATACTACAGAAGCCGCAACCTCGAATTGCCAATACGCTTTGAGATAAGGTCAGAGCTTTATGATGCGCCGCCCGTAGGGGAAAAGGTCTTTATACACCTCTACAGCGCTTGGGCGGAGGACGTCCTGCGCATTCCCAGCAATGCACTGTTCCGCAGTGGGCAGGATGTAAGTTTCGTCTATCGCAGAGAAGGGGACACCCAAGAACTGGTGTATGTAGCTACAGGCATGACCACAGGGTTTTACATAGAAATAGTGGAAGGGTTAAACGAAGGGGATGAGATATTTGTCAGGCCGTAGACTTATACCGCGGCTAGCCGCCGCTTTTGCCCTCCTGTTCTTCCTGAGTGCATGTGGTGGAGAGGGCGTCGTCAGGCAAGGTTATTCGGTGGAGTCCGCCATAGAGGCCGGGGTGCTTATGGCAGAGGGGGTCGACTCCAATGACAGAGCGCTCGAAATAGTTCAGGCGACAAGGCGGGACTTAACCATCAGTACAGCGCTCAGGCCGAGGTTTGTATTTCCAATAGAGCAGCAACTATTTTTCCCGCATAGGCATGACGGCGAGCTGCTGATGGGCCATGTTACAGTGCTTGTGGAATCAGGGCAAAGTGTAAACGAAGGCGATGCCTTGGCAAGGCTTACCTTTGATGCCGAGGCTCGCCACGAAATAGATTATCTGGCCGCAAGGCAGAGCCTTGAACAGTTTGAAGAGGATTTTATCCGTGAGCGAAACAGACGAAATGCAGAAATAGCGGAGGCGCGCAGGGAGCAGGGGCTTATGGAAGGCGCTGCGGCACAGCAAGCGTCCCTTGTAATCAGGCAAAGCGAACTCGCCTTGGAGCGGTTCATATCGAGCAGCGCTGTAACGCGCAGCGCACTTGCGGAGGCTGTGGAGTTTTTTGCGCAAACGCTTGATGGTGCAGTGCTCAGAGCGCCTATAGATGGAATGGTACACTCTGTCGCCACTTGCGGGATTTTCGTGAGCAGCCATAACCACATCATGAGTATCGTGGATTATAATGTGTTCTTTTATGAAATTACCGTGAGAGCCAGCCAACATGCTACGGACTTTTATAATGTGATAGGGCGCGGGGATATATTGACACTGCGTGGCTCCCTGAATTTGGGAGACAGTGAAAGCGACGATGAAAATGGCGAGCCCATTGAGATTGATGTGCGCGTCGTTACAGATTCGTGGGTGTCAGGGCAACGCGGGGTGTTTACCTATTTGCTTGCACCGGTGGACAAGGAGGGCCTATTTGAGTACCTGGGTATTATTGCCGCAGGGTATAATCCGGTTTATATCCTACGGAGCATTCCCGTTACGGTGCAGCTGGCAGTCACTGCCGCTTTGGACAGCGTAACACTGCCCATTAGGGCGGTGCATGCCGAGGCGGGCAGACAGTTCATCTACATTTACAACGAGGGGGCGTTGGGCAAACGCTATGTCCATGCAACGAATCGCATCGGTGGCTATGCACAGATTGTCACCGGTATAGAATCAGGGACGCAGGTGGTGATTTTACCATGATTGGATTTCTATGGCGCAAAATCTGGAAAACAAAATGGCTGGTGCTCTGCTTGATTTTTGGCAATATCATCCTTATTGGGATGGTGACAGTCGTGCCTATTTTCACTGCTGCGACTATGCAGCGGGTGTTCCAAGAGGATTTGCGGAATGTGCAAGAGTTTCAGAATAGATTTCCAGCGATAATGCAGCTGAATTTTAGCTTCAATGTCGCAGAGGAAGCTGAGCGCCTTTCGAAATACAGGGCCACGCGAGATAGGCTTTGGCCGGAAGAATTAAGAGCAATGGGCGTGCCTGGATATCTGGGCATTCGCACATATGTGCTAAATACATGGGCGATGAGGCCGGTAGTGGCTAGGGAGATTCCAAACAACAACCGCAGCCTTAGCTTGGTTGCGCCTGAAGGTTTTGAGCAGCACATCCATCTTTTGCACGGCAGGATGCCGTCGCACGAGCTCGCATATGGCCGGGTGTTCGAAGCGCTGGCATCAGAGGAGGTCATGCGC
Source organism: Oscillospiraceae bacterium (assembly GCA_009787995.1). Classification (GTDB taxonomy): domain Bacteria; phylum Bacillota; class Clostridia; order Oscillospirales; family Oscillospiraceae; genus WRMH01. Next base: position 27,420 of record WQSH01000008.1, on the reverse strand, counting down.
AGGCATAATTTGCTGTTGGGCGAAACTATGACGACAATGAGCGTAGGCGATCCGGACGACCTCTATCTCGTGCGGATTGTGGGCATATTTGACTTTAAGGCCGAGTCTGAAGCGTTTTGGTCGGCAGTTCCCATCACTTTCGTCAATATGATTTTAGTATCTGACGATTTAGTGTCCGCATATGTTGTCGAAAACTACAGGGAGTATTTTAGGCTGAGTGTGGCATGGACGCAGGTGCTTGACGCAACAGCCATGCGGGCAGACAGAATCTCTCATTATTTTGAGAGAATACATGCGGGTAGGGAGGCGTTTAATAACATAGATGCTATCTGGCACTACAGCGTGAATTTCTATGACACCATAGAGGAGTTTGCAGACCGCACAGGCCAGCTGGAACTTACGATTTGGGTGCTGCAAATTCCGATTTACGTAATGCTTGCGCTATTTATGTACATGGTGACAAGAAAGATACTGCTTTTAGACAGCAATGACATCTCGGTGCTGAAAAGCAGGGGGGCAAGCCGACGCCAGATTTTGGGGATATACGCCATGCAGGGGCTGTTCGTTGCGGCTGTCAGTTTTCCGCTCGGCGTGGGGCTTGGCGTTATTTTGTGCCACATAATCGGTTCGAGCAGCGGCTTTTTAGACTTGGTCAACAGGGATGCTCTGCATGTGGAGGTAACGAGCACGGCCATCGCATATGGGGCGATAGGTATGGCGATTTCTTACATATACCTGCTTTTCCCCGTCATAAAGCTCTCTAGGGTAGCAATAGTCGACCACAAGCGAAAAAAAGCCAGGAGGTCCGATAAGCCTCTGTGGCAGCGATATTTTCTGGATGTTATCACCTTTGCGGTGTCACTATATGTGCTGTACACCTTCAACATGCAAAGGGACTTAATGATGGCGACTCTGCCCGATGCGAGGTCTTTTGACCCCATGCTCTTTGTCAGCTCGTCACTATTCATAATAGGCTCCGCGCTGATTTTGTTGCGCCTGTACCCCTATTTTATAAGGCTGATTTTTATGATTGGGCGCAAAAAATTTGGCCCGGCTGTTTATGCATCCATGGTTAAGGTTGGACGCAGTATAGAGGGCGAGCAGTTCATCATGTTGTTTTTGGTATTCACAGTCGCAGTGGGAATATTCAGTGCGCAGGCGGCAAGGACGCTAAACCTTGACAATGCGCACCGAATACGATACTTAGGCGGCGCCGATTTGATGATTAGGGAGGCATGGGCGGATAATCTTCTCCCGCCAGAAGTTGTGGGGACAGGCTTAATTGCACAAGTGGACACGCTTGTGTACACCGAGCCTGACTTTAACCGATTCACACACTTTGAGGAAGTAGATGCAATAACCCGCGTCCTAAACCGCAGGGCGACGCTCCGCAGGGGAGTGACCACGGTAGAGAATGTGACGCTATTGGGAATAGAGACCCAAAGCTTCGGCGAGGCGGCATGGTTCAGAGACGACCTCCTGATGGTTCATATCAACTATTTCCTCAACAGCTTGGCTATGAGGCCAAATGGAGTGCTCCTGTCAGGCAATTTCCACAGAGACCTAGGGTACAGTGTAGGCGACGAGGTGACCCTTGTTGTGCCCCAGCGTCACGGCACCCCATTGACGGGGCGCTTTGTGGTGGTGGGTTTTGTGGATTTTTGGCCGTCTTTTAACCCCGTGAGAATGACTAGGCTTGCGACGGGGGAGGTAACGCAGGAGAATCAGTTTTTGGCTGTGGCAAACCTTGGGCACCTCAACACCAATTGGGGCGTCAATCCGTACCAGATTTGGATGCGGACAAATGGTGCGTCGCATCAGTTCATACACGATTTCATCGGCGAAAGAGGCATTCAGGTGGCACAGTTTTATGATACATCTCGCTCTTTGGTGGAAATACTGTCCGAGCCAATTGTGCAGAGTACGAATGGGGTGCTTACAATCAGCTTTATAATGACAATGCTGCTATGCTTTACAGGCTTTTTGATTTATTGGATTTTGTCTATAAAAGGACGCCTGCTGCAATTCGGAGTTTTTCGGGCCATGGGCATGGGCATGCGGGGGATTATGGGCATGTTGGTTAGCGAGCAGGTGCTTATCACGATCTCTGCCCTTATAATAGGGGGCGTAATTGGCGAGCTGGCATCGCGGCTCTTTGTGCCTCTTGTTCAGCTTTCATATACAGCCGCCGACCAAGTAATACCGCTGATGGTAGTGATGGAGCCTGCGGACTACGTCACGATTTACGGCATCCTAGGGTTCATGCTGGTGCTGTGCGTAGCAGTGCTGGCAAGGTACACAACGCGCGTCAATATTTCGCAAGTCCTCAAGCTAGGGGAGGACTAGCGCCATCGCCCTACCCAAATATTATCAAGCAACAATCAAACAGCATACCCCTCGGCCGAGCTGCCAAAAGGTATGCTGTTTTTTATAGCTTGTTTTCGGATTTAATATTTACCGAATGTCCTGGGAAGGGCGCTTTTAGTGGGGGATGAGAGCCTTTGCGCAGGCAAGCGCCCAAGCTGATTAGAATTTTTCAGCTTGAAGCGTGAAATCAAACTCTCAAGCATGGTGGATTGTCCGCTCATCTCTTGTGAAGCTGCGGCGCTTTGCTCCGCCGTGGCGCTGTTCTGCTGAACTACGTGAGCCACCTGGTCTATGCCTGTGTTTATGTGCTCAATGCCAGCAGACTGCTCTTCGGAGGACTTGGCCATTTCGTTTATAAGCTGAGTGCTCTCACCAATACCTGACACTATTTCGCCAAAGCTTACGGAGGTATCGTTGGCAATGCGGGAGCCAAGCTCCGCCTTTTCTATTGAATCAGCAATAAGGCTCTCGGTGTCCTTGGCTGCCTCAGCGCTCTTTGCGGCGAGGTTTCGAACCTCCTCGGCCACGACAGCAAAGCCCTTGCCGTGCTGCCCGGCTCTGGCTGCTTCGACAGCGGCGTTGAGCGCAAGTATATTTGTCTGGAACGCAATATCGTCTATCGATTTGATGACTTTGCTTATGTTCTGGCTTGAGACATTGATGTCCTTTACGGCGGTCATCATCTCGCTCATTTGGCGGCTGCCTTTTTCGGCGCTTTCTTTTATATCGGACGCAAGCACCGCTGCGCGCCCTGCCATGCTTGCGTTGTCTTTCGTTTTTCTTGAGATTTCAGAAATGGAGGATGAAAGCTGCTGCACAGACGAGGCTTGCTCTGTACTGCCCTGCGCCAGCGTCTGAGCGCCGTCAGCAATCTGCTTTGAACCTGTGGCGACCTGTCGCGTAGCAGTGTGGATGTCTCCAAACATGTCGTTAAGATTAGCCACCACTTTTTGAAGCGATGTAGCAAGTGTGTCTTTTTCGCCTCGCACAGTAATTTCAAGGTCAAGATTACCGTTGGCGACTTCCCCAAGGTCCCTGTTGACGACGTTCAGGTTCACAAAAAAGTCATATATGGAGCCAAACAACTCCCCGGTTTCGTCGCGGGCAGCCTTAAAGTGCGAAAAAACCGCCTCTTCTTCTGCGCTTATGACAATGTCGCCGTTTATTGCGGCCAGTTCCATAAGAGAACTCAGCGTCGTCATAGGCTTACTAATCTTTCCTGAGATGACCAAAGTGACAAGAGCGGCTATAACAAGCCCTGCAATGCCCAATGCAATCAGCAGCATTGTCGAGTTGTTTAATGCGGATAGTGTGTCCTCTTCGTTAAAGCCTGCAAAAAACATGCCCACTGGATTGCCATCCCAGCCGTGAAGCGGGAAGTAATAGGTGCTGTACCGAATGCCCTGCAAGGTTGCTTCGCCCAGGTAGTAAGTGTTTTGACCTAAAACCCTCTCTGCGACATGCTCAGGCGCATAGGTGCCGATGATTCTCTGCCCTCTATCGTCCAAAAGCGTTGTGGCCGCTCTCTCATCGCCCGCAAAAATGGTAATCTCCGCATTTACCGCATCGGCAAAGCTGTCGACAAATTCATTGGTGGACATAAAGATATTCACCGACATTGTGCCAATTACAACGCCATCATACCATATGGGGGTGAGCGCAGACATACCCATAGGGAGCACCGGTGTCGAAGAGAAGTTAAGTGAGGACTCGCCGCGAAAACCGCTTTGAAAAATGGGCACATCGGCTACCGAATCGCCATACCGGGGTTCGTGGGTACGCAGCATGACGGTTTGGTCGATGCCGACAATGACGGCGGCATCAAAGGCTAAGTCGGGCTTTATCGAGTTTATGTAATCGATGAGCGTCAATCTTGATTCTTCCATAGCTATCCCTGCGTTCCATGCCTGCAAATGCTCTAATACCACTCGATTTTCCGCAAGCGAACGCGAGAGTATCCGATTTCGCTCATGCAAGCTGCCAAGATAAGAACTCGTCGTTTGCGCAGCGGTGGCGAGGCGCTGCTCTCGAAGCTGGTCGACGAGATTATGCGAGCTTATAGCTGAATACACAACTAGTGCCGCTACAAGCAAAATCAGGATAGTACACACAGGGATGAGTATTTTCTTTCTTATGCTGTTTAACATGTTAATTATTGTCCTCCTATTAAATCTAGTCTGTGCGCATGTCTGGTCATTATAGCATGAACAAGTGAGGAATAAAAGGCAAATTTGTACATTTTGCATGCCTTCATTAAAACATGCGATAAATACGATAAATCCAAACCCTTCACCTATCGGTGCGAGGTTTGGATTATCATGCTTTGGTGACCCGTACGAGACTCGAACTCGTGTTGCCGGCGTGAAAGGCCGGAGTCTTAACCGCTTGACCAACGGGCCTTGTTTGGGGGCGGGAATCGCCGCCCCTTGGTAGCGGCAACTGGATTTGAACCAGCGACTCCCCGGGTATGAACCGAGTGCTCTAGCCAACTGAGCTATGCCGCCATCAGAAAAAAGATGAGCACAGAATATTATAATCCCGGCGAACACAGTTGTCAACATATTTTTATTTTCCATATTTTGCCACCCTGCTGTCGGCGTTTTCGCTGGTTGAACTAATCGCTTATTTGGTGTATAGTGTGGGATGAATGTGGGCGCCTGCAGGTGCGCGCCTGCGGTATGGCATGAGTGAGTTTTGGAGAAATATTTGCATAACGGAGGATTTTGAATATGAAGAATTTGACGCCGCAAATTATTGCCGAGGTTGCGGGCGGCGAGTTCGTTGGCGAAGATAGCGCACGCAACGTGCGCATCACAGGTGCCGAGCGCGACAACCGGGACGTAAAGCCCGGCAACCTTTTTTTGTGCATTCGAGGCGCAAGAGTTGACGGGCATTCGTTTGCCAACAGCGCATTCGAAGCGGGCGCGACTTGTTGCCTGGCCGAGCAGGAAATTCCGGATGCAAAGGGCCCTTATGTCATCGTTGACTCAACGCTCTTAGCAATAAGGAAGATAGGGGCCTATTATAGAAGCCTTTTCGACATTCCATTTATTGGCCTCACAGGCAGCGTTGGCAAAACAACGGCCAAGGAGCTTGTTGCGGCGGCGCTTGGCGCAAAGTTTCATGTTTTAAAAACGCACGAGAACCTCAATAATGAGATTGGCGTCCCGCTCACCTTGCTGGCGCTGGACGAAAGCCATGAGGCTGCTGTCATTGAAATGGGCATCAGCGATTTTGGAGATATGAGCATCCTTGCCGAGATGGTTCGACCCGACATTTTTATCATGACAAAAATCGGATATGCGCACCTCAAGGAACTCGGCGACTTAAACGGTGTCCTAAAGGCAAAGACCGAAGCCTTTGCATACATGAAGCCTGAGAGTGTCGCTGTCATGAACGGCGACGATGATTTGCTATGGGGCTTTGACACCGGGCGGCGGAGAATTGCGTTTGGCTTGGGCGAGCGAAACGATTTTCGAGCTGTAAATATCCGCACGGAGGGCACAGACGCCGTGGAGCTCGACATTTTGAGCGACACCGGGCAATTTGCCGTGCGAATCCCTTCTTATGGCAGCCATCTGGCGGCGCTAGCTCCGGCTGCCGCTGCGGTAGGAAGGCTCTTGGGAATGAGCGATGATGAAATCAAAGTTGGACTGCTCAGCTATGCTCCGGTGGGAGGCAGGGCCAATGCGACATTTACAGGGAAAATAACACTTATCGATGATTGCTACAACGCAAACCCTAACTCTGTCAAGGCTGCGCTGACATCCCTGTCTACCCTGAAGGAACGCCGAGTTGCTATTCTGGGGGATATGCTCAACCTTGGCGCCGGTTCGGATGAGCTGCACCGTGAAATTGGCGTTTTCGCTGCGGAGTGCGGTGTGGATAGCTTGATTTGCTGTGGCGTAGAAGCAAGGTTTATTTTTGAGGGGTTTAAGTCGGCCTGTTCTGGCGAAGCCTGCCTTTTCGCAGATAGGGCTGAGCTAGCCTCAGCTTTGCCGGAGCTCATAAAAAAAAGCGATGCCGTTTTGGTCAAGGCATCGAATGGCATGAAATTTGCCGAATTGCTACCGATTTTGCGAGGACTGTAAGCAGCCCTATTTCGGGCGGCGGATTATGAATGACAGCGTTATTCCGAAGGGCTCGCCCCCGGCTTCTGACGAGCGCGTTATATATGCGACGCGATTTTGCGGAATACCCCTCTGCGTCAATTCGTCGGCTATTACCGCAACAACTGCTTCAAAACCATCTGGAGGCATTTGGGGCACTTCTACCGCTATCGTGCTTTCCTGAGTGTTTTGCGGCAACCCTAAAAATTCATCTAGCATAAAGGAAACATCGCCCTCTAGCGGCGCTTGCATATTAGAGGAAAAATAAAACGAGAGTGTTCCCTCGCTAGGATTGAAAACACTCTGCCTTTGTCCGGAAGATTGCAGTGGATTTTGCCCATTCGAAGCCCCTTGCCCCTCGTCCTCGCCGTGATTTGGCAACTGTGAGCCAGCCTCCTGCTGATTACTAAAACCGCCGCCATCTGGCGGCGGGCTCTCTGTGACGGAGGGCGGGGAACCCGTTGTCTCTTGAGGGCTCTGATAATCGGGGGGGACGGGTTCAATAGACCTAGCCGAGAAAAAGAGAATGGTTGCCGGCAAAAACGCCAACAAAACCACTATCACAATCGTGAGCACAATCTTGCCGCGATCTGTCAGCTTGTACCTATTCAAAAAAGCCCCTCCTTTTCTCCATCATTACCGCACTATGCGCAATTTTAAATTGCAACGGCTACCCTGAAATAAACGTGAGTATCTCCTTGAGCCGCTGAGCTTCTGCTTCTATCGTAAAAAACTGTTTTTTATGAAGCTCCCTGCGGTTTTCTATCATCTTGCGAATTGCCAATATTTGCCTATCCAATTCATCAAGCTCTGCCTGGCGCGCAGAGACATATTCTTCTGTGTGCTGTGCAAAGCGTTCTGCATATTCTTTGAGTTTTTTTACCCGCAACACACCGTCGCCCATCAACAAATCATAGTCAAAGCCTGATGCAGACACAATTTTTCCCACTATATCGCGCCTTGATTCCTCAGGGAGCGAATCTGGGAGCGTTTTTGTGTATTCCTCTATAAGGTAAATCGTGTCTGTCCTCTTAGTTTGCAGCGACAACGCTTCATAGAGTTCGTCGACGTCCAAGTACCGCTCGGTTATGTTTTCAGCAGGCGGCATCGGCTGCTGCGGCTGTTGCTCCGGCCTTTCATATGAATAAGGCTCTACCGCCACAGGGCTTGCAGCGGACGTTATGTCTTTGGGCTCCTCTTTAAATGGATCTACAGCAGTATAGTGTGGGCCCTGCCTTGAGTATTCCTCCGATACCGGATGCTTAAGTCTGATTTCCGCCGTCGCCACCGGCATAGGGTCATCAGCTTCAACTGGAGTCGGTCTCTCAAGCCTGTCGTAAGGAACCACCTGCCTCTCTATCTGCACGACGCGCTCGGCCGGGCGCTGCGGCGCCCAAGTATTTTCAGAAGGCCTTTCTGCAGGCCTCTCTGTGGGCTTTTCGGCAGGTGTAGGGATGCTGGGATTCATCATGCCAGGCACAGGCTGGCGCGGCGCAGGAGTTACATTTTGAGGCCTGACATCCGGCGCCCCGAATATAGACCGCAAGTCTGCCTCGGGGCGAGACTGAGAATCCTTTTGCGCAACTTCGCCCTGTTCATCCTCGACATCAGCCTTCCGCACTATGCCCTTACGTTCCAGCATTGCCATAAATTTATTTTCATTTTGTTTGTCAGGCATGCCGTAACCCTCCCAGAGTGGTATAATAAATGTGTGGCTTACTCAACCCATTCGCACGCAAATTCAATCGTACTAATTTTATGCAAATCAGCCACATCTGTCAAGGATTTTTTGAGCTTATCGCTTTTTGCGCCTAAATAGCTACACACAGAGTAGCTGGTGCCGGGCGGTTTGCTGTGTTTTTTCGCATAAGTAGGGCGACAAGACCCGTGCTAGCGAAAAAAAGAAGTAAATTGACCGGCATCAGCGGATAGTTTGCAGGGGTGTCAATAGTAAACATGTCGTCGCCAAACATACCGGACACGGCGCATGAGCATTTGAGGTTGAAATTTTGGGCATTTTGTGGTAACGTTGGTTAAGTGAGTGCGTGCGCTTTGCACTGGATACAGTTTTCGAAAGGAAATACGAGCGTTTGAAAAGACTAATTGCTATTTGCCTCGTTTTGCTTATGGCGGTGGGTATGGTCACAGTGTCCGCTTCCCCGGCAGGTTCGATTGGCGACCCACTAATTTCTAGGAGGCACCTTGAGGGTGCGTTTGCCGAATCGCTCCGGACCGAAGTCGCAGAAATGTTGGAGTCCTCGACTGGCAAGGCCCTATCTAGGCTTTATGAAATATATTTGGAAGTCGCCGGTTACATTTTCGCCCCTAGGTTTACACCTGTGACGATTTCGGCAGGCGAGACACTTTTGCTGGGCCCTGGTGCGAGCTTTGTTTTGCTTTCCGGATCAGCATCGCTTACTGTCAGCAATGGCACTGTTATCGACGTTGCGACAGGCAATGAGGCTGTTTCAGGATTAACCTTGCTGCAAAACCACCGCTACTTTTGTGCCGAAAATACAATGGCGGGCGTAACAGCGCTTTCAGCCGCCACTGGCCTTGTTGATGGTTTTCATTACCTAGGTGGCACAATATTTGCCCCGCAGACACCTGCGCCTCCGCCAGAGCTGCCTCCCCCGGCTCCTCAGCAGCTCCCCTTCGTCGACGTGCCGTCTACCGCGTGGTTTCGCCCCGCTGTTGAATTCGTTTTTCAAAACGGCCTATTTGCCGGGACAGGCCCAACCACATTCTCGCCCAATGCGGCGATGACTCGCGGCATGTTCGTCACTGTTTTGCACAGGCTTGACGGCCTGCCCGAGGTCGGTTTTGGGGGGGCTTTTTCTGATGTGGTAAATCCGGAAGCGTTTTACTTTAATGCAGTTACTTGGGCTAACATAAACGGTATCGTCACAGGCTTTGAAGACGGAACTTTCAGGCCCAACATGGCGATTACGAGGGAACAAATGGCGTCAATAATGCACCGCTATGCAGCATATAGGAACCGCAGCATGATTGTGTTCGACACGTCGCTTGACACATTTCCCGATCGGGGCAACGTTTCCCACTTTGCATTGGAATCCATGCAGTGGGCTGTAACGTGGCAAATCATCAGGGGCACTGCGGACGGCAGGCTGATGCCGCGCAACACTGCGACGAGGGCGGAAGTGGCACAGATTATTCTAAACTATACAGAGCACGTCGGCACATAGTCATAACTCTTCATTTTCTGTTTTTGCATTTTCGTCCAAATCTTCCAGTGCCTCAGCATTCTCGTCGGAGCCCTCGTCAGAGCTCTGTTCGTCTGCGGGACTCTCTAATGCCTCCGGTGCATCTCCCTTAATCTGCTCGCCTACGCTCTTTAGCACCATCGGTTGCCCTTCTTCAATGTGCTCGTCCTCTTTTTTTGAAAACGGCCAAGAAATTACCGCTAATTTGTTCTTTAATACTTTGAAAACCCTCTTGAAAATGCGTATGAAAATAAAGGGCTTCTTCTCCGGCGGCTCTGTGCGTATGAGCAGCGTCTGTAATGCTGAATCTATATCGCCCAGAATCAGCAGCCGTCGGGAGGTGTCCCTTTGCGTTTTTTCCGACTGGCGTTGAGTTTCGTTTCGCAGGTCTACGAAGCGTTTTTCGGCATCGGCGTGCATTTTGTCCAATTGCCGCTGGGTTTCGCTTCGCAGCTCCCCAAAACGCTTCTCGGCATCGGCATGCATTTTTTCTAGCTGCCGCATTGCTTCGTTCCGCAGCTCACCTATGCGCTTTTCGGTATCGGAGTGCATTTTTGCATCCCTGTTGCTTGCTTCGGCAATCTCCTGCGGAATTATCTCGGTTTGTTTTATTATGTGATCGCTTTTTTCTCCAAGTGTTTTCTCGTGCGCTTGGACGCTTTTATCTAAATCTGCAAGCCTCTTGTTGCTGAGCTCCATTTGATACATCGCTTGGTTGACGAGCTTATTTAGCTCTATCATATTTTTGGTGATAGTATCCTGCTCGCTGACAATGCTGAGCATATCTCCACGATAGCGCCCTATTGCTTCGTGCAGCTTGTCTATTGCCTGCTCTGTTTCCGTTTGAAGCCCGCGCCTGTGGCTTTGTGCTTTCGAGACCTCCTTAGCGTACTCGCCCTGCTGTTTGACGATTTCTTCAAGCAAGTGGTCTTGTTTGCCGATTTGGCCTGCCATCCGCTCAAGAATGTTTATCAAAGCCTTGTCTCTATCGGGCTTTTTTACCTGTTCAATCATAAGCTCCCCTTTTCACAAAGCGATTCACCTAACGTCCCGGCGCAGTTAGGATTATGCGCCCGTCGTCGTCCATATGGATGTGCAGTCGGTTGTTTTCTATGTCCATTTTATCCAGCAGTGCCCTTGGAATCTGTATGCGCCCCGCCCTGTCGAGCACGGCCAGCTCCACTTGCTCACCTAGGGTAAAGCCCTCAATGCCTTGGAGCTTGTCGGCATATCCATGGCTCATAAGAAACTCGCTGGAGGTTTTGCCGTCCCTGATCGCCACGACCCGTTCGACCTTTTTGGCAATCTCTTGGTCGTGGGTAACTATTACAATTGTCGTGCCCAGCTCCTTGTTTATAGTGCGGAACATATCTAAAATGGCGTTTGTGGTGCTTGTATCCACGCTGCCTGTCGGCTCGTCGGCAAGGAGCACCGCAGGGTGGTTTGCCAGAGCCAGAGCTATGGCCACCCTCTGCTGCTCGCCACCGGAGAGTTGGTTTAGGCGGTGCTTTGCGCGCTTGCCCATGCCCATAAGCTCCAGCAGCTCCATGGCTCTCGTCTTTTTGTCTTTTATAGGGCTTATGCGGTTAAACTGCATGGGCATCATCACGTTTTCTATCGCTGAGAGATACGGGATGAGGTTGCGGGCGTTGTTTTGCCACACAAAGCCGACTGTCACGGTTTTGTAGTCCACCAAGTCTTTTTCGCCCAGCTTAAACAAATCCTTGCCATCCACAAACAGTGCGCCGGCAGATGGCTTGTCAAGTCCGCCAACCATGTTCAGCAGGGTTGACTTGCCGCTCCCGCTGTTTCCAATAATGGCCATTACCTCGCCGCGCTCGATTACAAGGTCCAGCCCTTGGAGCGCCAAAACCTCAATATCCTTTGTCTTATATATCTTGACTAAATTTTCCGCTACGATGATTTGATTATCAGAACTCATTTATTATCTCTCCATCTGCCAATTCGTACACTCTATCTGCCACATCCATCAGGCCGGGGTCGTGCGTAGTCATGACTACGGTCGCATTTTCGTGCTCTATGAGGTCTTTAAAAATCTTCACTACCTGCAAGCCCGTGTTTGTATCCAGCTCTGCCGTCGGCTCATCGGCGAATATTATTCTGGGCTTATGCGCTATTGCGCGGGCGATGGCCACGCGCTGCTGCTCGCCGCCGGATAGCTCGGGGGGCAGGTGGTGCATGCGCGCCGCAAGCCCGACCCTCTCCAGGCAGGACTCCACCCTTGCCCTGCGCTCGCTTGCAGGATATCCGCTTATGCGCAGGATGTATTCAACATTCTCAAAGGCCGTCATCATCCCGACGAGGGCGACGGATTGAAAGACGAAGCCCATTTCGTTGCGGCGCAGATTGTCGCGCTTTTTTTCCGAAATCTTCGTAATGGATGCGCCATCCAAGGTTATCTCTCCCTCCGTGGGGTGATCTAGCGCGCCCAGCAGGTTCATAAGAGTGGTCTTGCCGCTGCCCGACCTGCCCTTTAGTATTGTGAGCCCATTTTCTCGTACTTGCAGCGACAGGCCCTTGAGCGCCCAGAAAGTTCCGCCCCCCATTGGGAACCCTCGTTTCACGCCGGCAGCCTCCATAATAATGTTATTCATTCACATTAATCCTCTCCAAGTTTGAGCACTTGCGATACGTTCACGCGCAATGTGTATCTTGCCAAAATCGATACGCAGAGCACCAGCATAAAGCCCAGTATACCATAAATCGTGATATAGTCCATGGGTTCCATCACTATTAGCAGGGGGATGACCTGATCGGCCGCCGTGTAAGAGAGCTGGACCAGGGGCACAAAGAGACGCGATGTCGCCTCTCCGATTATGCCCCCTATGATGAGCGCCGAAATTGTTATGAGCACCTGCTCGCTTATTAGTATGCTCATTATCCCATTCCTGCCCAAGCCCATTGCCCGGAACACGCCGAATTGCAGGAGGCGGCCCTTTATTGATAAAATCCAGTAAATCAAAAAGCCTGACATGCACAGCAGCATCGTCATGATAAAGCTGATGGTCAGCACGCCGTTGGTGCTTTGCACAAGGGGGTCGGACAACATTTCCGTGAGTGAGCGGGAAGTGTCGTAAAACTCGGCGACGCTGATGCGATTCTCGGCTATGAAGTCATACATGAACTGATGGGGCACGCCATTTGTGCGCATCCAAAGCTGGTAAGGCAAAACACCCCAGTTGAGCTGCAGGTGCCCGAGGTTGGCAACCGCCAAAGATCGGGTTTCTTGTATTAATTCCCCTGTATCCAGCTGCGACATCCTCACAGGCTGAAAGGTGGGCCAGTGGTCCACAAAGCCCACAATCTCAAAGCGCCCAAAAAGGTCAAGCCCGACCGCAATCGGCACTATTATGACCACAGAATCGCCTATGCGATACCCCAGCTCATAGTGAAAATTAGATGAAAGCAGCACCCCGTCAGGGTGTACGGCCAGCACATTGAGAAAATGGTTGATGTGAATGGGGAGCAAATCATTTCGGAACCACGACGTCTCACCAAAGCTGTCCGTCTCGATGCCCATCAGGGCCACATCATTGACTACAGACCGATCCATACGAACAGTGGCGGAACGGCGCAAGACGCGGGTTATGGCATAGACTTCCTCAAGCTGGAAAAATTGCTCGGTATCCGGCACAATGTATTCCACCCTATCAGGGATTGATGCCAGCCCCATCGCCACCATTTCCGTAGAAGGCATATTGCTCCTCCAAGCCTGCCTAATCATCAGGTCAGTCCCGCTCAAGTATTGTATCCGATGGGCATTGTCAAGATTCAGCGTCCTAGCGGCTTGCGCTGAAAAAACCCCAACGGCTACGGTAAATACCAGGAACAGCATGATAAACTGCTCGCCGCCCCCGCTGCGGCTGACCTTGACCATCGAGGCGTAGACAGCAGGGCCAAACCACTTGCGCCCTGCATGGTATATAAGGCGCATAAAGTAGGGGTAAAGGCGCAGGAGCAGGAGGGCTGTGCCTATGATAAACAAAGATGAGCCTGCGAAAAGCAGCGGGTCGTAAGACCTGACCTCATGCAGTGCTGACATCATTATCTCCCGCTGTGCATTGTAATTGTAGAGCACCAGTACAGCTGCGGCAAAAATGAGCACATCAAGGAAATACCTCTGCCACAAGGGCTTGGCGGACTTTCTCGCCTTGCTCCGTTTATGGTCGAGAATTGCGACCCTAGACAGGTTTATCACAGGAAGCAACAGGTACAAATATGATATGGCCATGCCTATGGCGGCGTACAGGATGGCCTGCCCTGTGATGTCCACTGTCAGGGCCTCTCTGTTGACCAACTCTAAAAAGCCGCTGCTAGAGCCGATGGCGTGGCACAAAGCCACCCCGAAGCCCAAGCCGATTGGGAAACTGACCGCCGCAACAAACAGCCCCTGAAGGGCATAAATGCCCAAAATCTGCCGACGGCTCGCCCCCCTGCTCTTTAGCACAGAAATATCGTTGCTGTCCAAGAGCAGAATCTGCTTGGTCACCATGTACATAAACAGTGCCAGCATCACATAAATCGGGATTTGGAGCACCAAGAGAGTAATGCTTAGGTGCTCGGTGCGGGCAGTAAACAGCCCCATGGTGTCATAGAAATTTACGCTATAAAACCAAATGCCGCCTTGCGTGTTGAAAAAATCCCTGCTGTAGTATATCGACTGCCTATAATGAGGGATGCTGCCTATGCGCATTTCTTCCCAGTCCAGAACATGCGTCCATGTCGAGGTGAGGAGCAAATCGTCGCTTGGGTTTGCCAAAAAATGGTCGGACACCAAGCTTTCGGATATCAGCAGCGAATTGTGCAGTACCATAGGCACCGCCGACCAATACGTCTCCGAACCGTCGAGCAGCTCAAATGCCCCCACAATCCGCAGGTGGGCGTTTCTGCCATCCTGATGGGTGACATCCGGCGCAATCATCAACTCTCCGAGCAACAGGTTGTGGCGGAACATCTCGTCGCTGCGCGCAAGGACTTCGATTATATTTCCTTCAACTAGCTCGTCTGACGGCATCCTGCCATATATGAGTCTGATGTGCTGCTCAAAACCTTCAGGTGCAACCAAGCTTAGCGTACGGTTGCTATTGGGGAGTTCCCTTGCCACGGCAGGCCTGACCCGCCAATTGTTGAGCGCATATGTCCGTATCCCAAAGAGGGTGGGCACGCCCATATCTTCAACCGCCCTGTCAACTAGCACATCCCGCGATGCAAGGTATATTGAATAACGTTCCCCCAGGGGTGCGGCATTGGCGTTAAAGCGTATTGAAATCATTGCAGGGAACGTGTTTTGCGTCTCTTGAACATACCGCAAGTCCTCTTGAAAAACCCTCTGCATCGTCGCTGTGGTGAATAGCGGAACGACCGTCACGACACCAATAAGAATGATGTTGCCCAAAATCAGACAGAGCATCAGCCACTTGTTTTTCCAAATTTTGTGCATCAAAAATCCAATCAAGGATTAATCACCACCTCTGTGCCGGCATCTAACCCGGTAATAATGTGCATATATCTGTCGCCGAGCGGCACAGCATGGATAAATCGCTTGCCCAGCCGCCCATCGTTATATATGTATACAAATCGGGCATCCCCCTCGCTGTGTACCACCCCGATAGGCAATGTCAAGCTGTCCGGAACATCGACGACCTGAACCCCTGCGCCAAGCCTCATTCGCCTAAGCGTGTTTAGGGGGTGCCCGTCATCAATCTCCCTAAGGGTTTCCAAAAGACCTTCCTCATCCACGGGACTGAGCCAATAGGTAAAAGGCCCTCGCATACCGGCGGCCCAAGACTCTGTGACGACGCGCGCTTGGAACTCTATGATAGTAGGCTCGCCCTCTTCGCCCTCGTCCTCTGGAAAAAGCCCTGCGCGCATCGGGATAATGTCGCCATGCCCCAGTACATTGTAATGATTTGTCGTGAAAAATATATCTCTGACTATGACTTCAAAAAAGAACACGCTTGGGTCTACAATGTCAATTTCTATGCTAGCCCTGCCGAAAAAGCCCGCCATGCCCCCGACATAAAAGACGTTTGCAACCATGCCGTCAAATGGAGCAAAGAGCTCTTCGGAACCGAGCAACGAAGCAGCCTCAGCCACTTGGGCGCTCAACTCGTCTCGGGTCGTCTCGCTTCTCATAGTGTATAGCTCTAGGTCAACCTCGAGCTGCCTTAGCGAAAGGGATAGTCGTTGGCGCTCAGTTTCAGTCGCAGCGGACAGCCTGGTGCGGGCTTGGGCAATTTCGTCAAGCCGCCTTCTGCGCTCCCGGGAAAACTCCCTATTAAACCGATCCAACTGTTCCCTTGCCACCGAATATGACAGCTCATTGCGTCTTTCGACCGCAAAGTCATGTCTGCCAAGCACGTCTCCTTCGCGTACAATGTCTCCGCTTTGCACAAAAAAAGTCATTTCCCCTTCAGTCTGCAAGATTGAGACAGTTTCGCCAATGGGGAAAATAAGTCGCGGCCCCAAAGATAAATCCCTCGCCAAATTGCGAACTGTTGCCTGCGTCACTTGAAAAGCCCTGTCCCCAAGCTGCGCCTCGCCGTATTGTGGCAGGCCTCTTATAATCCCCGCATGCACCGCCTGCGCAACCCCATGGTCCGCATCATGCACATGGTTGCCGCAGGCATTTAGAAAAAGCAGCGCTAGGATTGCGAGAGCGAAGATGGGGGGGCGGTTCTTACGGCCTAATAAATATCTCGTCACCTTCATATAGTCCTTCCAAAATTTCCGTATAGAAACTCGTGGCAACACCCGTTGTCACATGAACAAGCTCAAGACGGTCTTCCACGATGCGATATACATATGCCTCGCCCAATCCGCCCCGGAACAGGGCGTTGCTAGGCACCCTCAAGGCATTTTCCACCCAAGCGCTGTACACGCATATCAAAACGGCTTCGCCTGTGGGCGGCAGTTCCCCATACTCCGACTGAATTTCAAAGCGCACCGGTATCTCAAGATTGCGCCTCCTGTAAAAAGCTTGCTCGGCATGGCTCAGCGTGATTCTCCTAAGCTCAAAGGTCATTCCGTCAATAATTCCAAGAATGCGCTCAGCATCCCAAGGGATTGGTTCGCCATCCTCCTGCGCGGTAAAAGCATCTTCTATATTGTAGGTAGTGTAGATGTATTCCACAAACACCGCTCCCGGAGCGGCTATATATAAGACAGGGTCTCGTGCGTTTATCCAAGTGCCTGGCAGGACTGTATACACGACCTCGCCGGAAATGGGCGCCCTTATGTCAACATGCTCCAAAACGCTTAAAATCCCGCTGCGCGCACTTTCAAAATCGAGCACATTCAGCTCATGCCTCTGTGTAATATGGCTCAGGTTCAGCCTTTGCAAATCTAACTGGTCGCGTATTCTGAGCACAGCGGACGTCGCCCCGTCTGAATTTTCTGCACCAGCTTCTTCGCCGATTGCCTCCTGAGTTGCGGCAAGGGCGTCGGCATAGGCAAGTTCCAGCAGGCTTGTTTGCAGGGAAGCTTCCTCTAGCTGCAGGCGGTGCATTGCACGGGAGCGCACCATGCCCGCTTCTAAATTTTCTAGAGCCTCTTCTAAAAGCGAAGCATCAAGTCTAGCTATCAGCTGACCTTCTTCTACTTGATCTCCCGGCCATGCAAAAATTTCTGCAACAGGCCCGCTTACAGCCTCAGAGCGCGCCGCCACTGTCGGCAGGCGAGTTATGCCAGGCACTATTTCCAGTGCCTCAACAGTCCCCCTTGTGACAAAGGCGGTATCAGTGCGGCTTGCGACCGGCGTAAGCAAAGCTGGAGCCATGTGGGTACTGCCCATGCCACATGCTGCAAGAATAATGATGCTCATTAGCAAGGCCGAGCAGAAGAGTAGTCTGCTTACTTTCATTGCACCACCAGCTCCCCTTCTGCGAGCCCATTAATAATTTCAACGAACCCACCACTAGCCACCCCCGGCTCAACGTCCCGGACTTCCCTAAGCCCATATTCACCTAGCACATAAACAAAACTCCGCACCTCGGTCTGCCGCAGCGCCGATGTGGGTATGAGCAACGCATTTGTCGCCTCGCGAAAAGTTATGTGAACCATGCCTGTCGTCTCGAAGCCCGGTGCAGGCGGGGCGCCAACAAATATCAAATAGGCTGTAGGGCGGGGGTTGTCCACATAAAATCCGAATTCGTCTGGGTCGGCGACCTCCATTGTGTAAACTCCGCCGCCCAGCGTCATTTCAAACCGGTCGCCCGGCCTCATATCCCTCGCCCAAATGCCCTCAACGACAAATGACGTCAATGATAGGTCGGAAACAATCGCTACGACCTGAGCCAAAGAGGAGCGCATGCCTTCTGTAAAAGACAAAACGTCGGTTACGACGCCGTCCATCTTAGCGCGCAGGTACCTGCCCTCGTTAAGTTCCGCAACGTATTCGATCAGCTCGTCTATTTGTTCAAGGTCAGTGCGCAAGTTGTTTCGCATTATGTTAAACGCTGCTGTGTCAACGCTCTCGCCATTAGTTTCCGCCTGGCGAGCAATCAGCCTCTGCCGTGCGATGAGCTGGCTAAGCTCAAGGTCGAGCCAGGCCCTCTTTCGCTCGAGCCCTTCCAGCTCGGCCTCAATTTCCGGAATATAAAGCGCGGCTATTATATCGCCTTTCGAGACCTCGTCGCCAAAGGCTACAAATATGCCCAACACCGGAATCCCTTCCACCTCAAAGATATGCCGCTCTGTCCTCGCTGTCATATATCGCGCGACAGTATGCGCATCAAGGCTGATGTCCCCTCTGGCAACAGGCGCTGTAACAAGCGCCCGCTCATCCGGCACAGTTATTGCCGGCGGCGGCGGAAGCGGGGGCTCAACAGGCAGCATGAAGCAGCCTGAGATGAGCGGCAATATTAGCAATAAATATAGAAGTTTTTTTTGCTTTTTCATTAAACGTCACCTTGCAGAATTTTTGGGCGTGATGGGAGGGCGAAAAAAATACGCCTTAAATTTTATCATTACATTGGGTTAAAGTCAAAGAATTTTGGGGATATTGTGTGTGCAGGCTTCTCGATGCCGGACTGATAGCAGGCGCTGAGTAGCAACCAGCAAAGAATGTTACACTTCACAGGGTAGCCCGGAATGGGCTGTTTGCTACGCTTTTTTCGCGTAAGTAGGGCGACAAGACTCGTTCTAGCGGAAAAGCGTAGTAAATTGACCATTTCGGCCGGTTGGCAAGCGACGTGTGAACTGTAACCAAAGAATTAAAGGTGCAATTTGTTGTCAAAATAAATTATTGACATATCACGAGACCAGCAATATACTTATCCTAATGGAGGCTTAGCTCAGCTGGTTAGAGCGCTCGCCTCACACGCGAGAGGTCGATGGTTCGAGTCCATTAGTCTCCACCATAGATAAAAAACCTGCAAGCTAAACAGTTGCACCGGACTGACGAGGGGGTGACATCATGACCGAAAGAGAAAGGTATTGGGCAGATTTCTTCAAATACTACCCAATAAGAAAGATGGTCAACAACGGTAGGATGATTGGATTTAACAACATGCTAGAAGCAAGCAGATACAGCGGCGAGGACAGCTACCTGCAGATGCTGACGATAATTCGGCAGATGCAAAGCGAAGAAGCTATCCAAGCCAACAGCGACGGCAGCTGCATTGTGACAGAAAACTTTGCCGACTAAGGCACCTGAGGGCGCATTTCGGCATTGCGGTCATAGGGTGTGGCTATACCCTGTGGTTTGCCCTCAGCCAAGCAATGGTGTCCTCAAGCGTTTGCCTCATTGGGCGGGAAGTGTACCCCAATTCCACAGTAGCCTTTTCGTGGCTGAAGTGCGCATTCGTGCTCAAAGTATAGATTGAATACGAGGTAAACAATGGCGGTTGCCTCAGGATTTTATAGTAAATCTCGCAAAGCGGCGCAGTGAGCCTCACAAACCACAGAGGCAGAATGCGCCGTATTTCTTTTTTTCCGGTGATTTCGTGCAGCAGGTGCAGCAAATCATACACTTTGAAAAAATGCCCGGATAGGATATAGCACTCGCCGCTCCGCCCATTTTCGCAACAGGACAAAACGCCCGCTGCGACATCCCGCACATCCACAAAATCATAACCGCCGGCAATTCCGCTTGTCAAGCCGCCCTTGCAATAGTCAATGACAAGCTGAGTTATATGGCCCTTGCCAAAGTCGCCCGGGCCTGATATGCCCGATGGATGCAAAATGCTGGCGTTAAAGCCACGCTTTGCATAGTCAAGGACGCACTCAGTCGCTTCCGCTTTAGTTTTGGCGTATAGCCCGACGACATCCCCAGGCGAGAAGCGGTCAACCTCAGAAATCACCTCTCCCGCAGGAAGTTCGGGAATAGCATGGACAGAGCTAACATAAACGAGCTTTTCTGCGCCATGCTTTTCGCAAAGGGAAATAATGTTCTTAGTTCCAGAAACATTTACATCATAGACCCTTTGCTCAAACTTGGATGAAATCGAAACAACCCCTGCGCAATGGATTACAAAAATCGGGCGGCCTGTAGAGCGCTCAAATATGTCGGACAGGCTGCCAGCATCACAAACGTCGCCGTAGAAAACCTGAATATGCTCACCAAAAGGCAAATGAGGCTCATTTGGCAAGCATAGGGCATACACGGCTTTCCCCTGCTCATTTAACTTGCGGACAATCTCGCCGCCCAAGTGCCCGGCAGAGCCTGTGACAATATATATGGGCTGAATGTCTTGAAGTGTCATGAAATCCCCTCCCCTAAGGACACCGAGGCTCGAAACCATTTCTCACTGCAAAATGATAATAGCATACATTGCAGCCAACAACGCATGACTTAATAGAAAGTTCATTCTAAATTCAATCGGGCGGCAAGTCACAGGGTAGCTGATGCCAGGCGGGCCGGGCGGTTTGCTGTGTTTTTTCGCATAAGTAGGGCGACAAGACCCGTACTAGCGAAAAAAAAGCAGTAAATTGACCGGAATCAGCGGATAGTTTGCAGGTGAGCGCCTAGCAAACACAATTGTAAAATGATTCGATGGTTTTGCGCAAAAGTCTTGCCATGTCAAATAGAAGTGTGTTAGAATGGCCGGAATAAGCGTAGGTGTAACAAGTATGAATAACAAAAACGACATTATAAAGATGAGAAAAAGACAGAAATACGTGGTTACAAAGAAATTTTTTGTTCTCCTTGGCATCGTGATTTTGATGATAGCGGGTGTGTCGACGCTTGTATCTGCGCTTGTGTCCGTCGGGCGAGAAAACGGTGTGCGCAAACTCCAGGCTGCGCCAATGCCGGAAGATGCAGAACAGCATTTAGACGAGCCGGAGTATGTGGTGCTAAATGCGAACGTAGAGTCAGTGCCCCTCGCCTACTATGCGCCTGAAGCAGAGTACTCGCTGGGGCAAGAATCAGAGCCAGAGACTGAATTGGCGATTGAGCCTGAGGCAGACCTTGAGCCTGAGACAGACCATGGGTTGGGCACTGTCATAGATGCGGAGCTCGCCCAGGCCCCTGCGCCGTATGAGCTGTTTGAGCCGCATAGCCTGCCAGAAACCAATCCAGAAAATTTTGCCAGGTTTGCATTTGACAACCGAATTGAAGGGTCGCTATACCCCGTACACTTTGGCATGCCGGAATCATACACATCCCTGGGCATCACAACATTTCGCGGCAATAACTTCCGTAACGGCGGCTCGTGGGGGACAGCCGACATTGTAGAGCAAAGGCTGGCAATTAGGTATCAATTAACCATTGGCAGCACGGAAAGACGGACTGTAATTTCTTGTGCGGAAGCAGGCTGCACAGAAGAGGGCTGCGAGCAAGTGCATAGCACAGTGAGGAGATGGACCGGAGTAGGCTGGTCAGGGCAGCCCGCCATCGTGCAATGGGATTTTGAAATTCAGCAGATGATGAACCTATTCCCGGACAAACGCGAAAAAGAAGGGCTTATTGAAGTCATTTATGGCACATTGGACGGAAATATCTACTTCTTTGAGCTAAAAACCGGGGAACCTACGCGTCCGCCGATCCATTTGGGCGAACCAATAAAGGGCGGCGTGACCGTGGACCCGCGCGGCTACCCGCTTTTGTATGTGGGACAGGGGGATCAGATGCGCACCAACCGTTTTGGCTACTACTTCTTTTCCTTGATAGACGGCAGTGAGTTGTTTTTCATTAACGGGCTCGACCCCTTCTCAAGGCGAGGGTGGGGAGCATTTGACGGAAACCCCCTGATTGACTCGGCAAACGACAGGATGATATTGGCCGGAGAAAATGGGGTGCTCTACAGCATTGAGCTAAATACTGATTTCGACCGGGAGGTGGGCACAGTGTCGATTGACCCGGTAATCTCTCGTTATCGACATACAGGCAGCAGGAGATTAGGTACAGAAAACTCTCCGGCGGCATTTTCCCACTACCTTTTCTTCGCTGACAACAGCGGCATAATACAATGCCTAGACTTACGGACGCTTGAGCCTGTCTGGGTGTTCGATGCCGGGGACGACACGGATGCCAGCATAGTGCTGGACTGGGAAGAAGAGAATCAAAGGCTGGTGCTATACACAGGAACTCAGGTAGACTTGCAAGGCAGCGGCGGGAGAGCGTTTATCCGTAAGCTTGATGCTTCAAATGGAGAAGTGCTGTGGCAGCATTCATACCGATGCTACTACAACCCGCGCGTGAATGGCGGAGTGATGGCGACCCCTATCGTCGGGAAGCACGACTTGTCGGACATCGTCATTTTCTGGGTCGCCATGGTGGCCGGGCGCGGAGGCGGCGGAGTGCTGGTAGCTTTCGATAGGCAAAGCGGCGAAATTGTATGGGAAAACACTATGCCTCGCTTTGGCTGGAGTTCACCTGTCGCCGTTTACACAGAAGACGGCAGGGGGTTTATAATTGTAGGAGACTCGGCAGGCAATCTGTACCTGATCCGGGGAACCACTGGGGAGGTATTATACAGGATTAGCTTAGGTTCGAATATAGAGGCAACGCCCGCTGTTTTCGGCAATTTTCTTGTAGTAGGGACACGTGGGCAACGAATCTTCGGCATAGAAATTATGTAGGTTATGTTGTGGAAGTGAATGATGTGAAGAAAACAAAGCGTCCATCCAGGCTGTCCAAGCGCGTCCTTTTATTAAATCTGGGCATTTTGGTTTTGGTAATTGTGGTAGCTGCCGTAGCGGCAGCGATTGCGATGAACAGAGTCTCTGTGACAGCGTCAATGAGGCTTGCCTATATTCACTCGCTTGAATCTATAGGCAGCTTTATGGGGCATGTAAACGGTGATGTGGCGCTGCTTCGCAGAGTTGCAAGCACGGAAGCTGTGCAGGAGTGGTTTGCCGATGAGGGAAACATGGATAAAAGGCAAGCGGCTTTTGATGAGCTTTCCAGCTCTTTGGATTCGTTCGAAAATGCAGAGTTTTATTTTGCCATTGTTGACTCCCTAAACGAGTACACCATCGATTTGGCCACGGGAATAGGTGAATTTGCGCCATATGGAAAGCTGGCGGAAAATGACCCGATGGATGAGTGGTTCTTTGAATTGGTTAATTCGGATAGTGAAGTCCTATTTAATATTGACGTCGATAAAATTGTCCACAGGTGGCGCGTTTGGGCAAATCACAGAGTAGTCCACGATGGTAGGACAGTAGGGGTCCTATGTGCATCCTTTAATATAGAAGACATAATTTACCATATGTTCGGGCAATTTGATGAAAATCATATCAGAGGGTATGTAATAGACAGCAAGGGATTTATCCATTTGGGGAGTGACGAGCTTGGGCACTTCAGTTACTTGGAGGAGGAGCTGTTCCATATCAGCAGCGTTGTTGCCGCTTTGGGCGGATATGTGGATAGCTTTGTCGGGAGCAGCGAGCGTTTCTTTACTGTCGAGTCCCAGCCGAAGGTAGTTCGGCTTCTGGGCGAGAGTTTCGCTTATGCCGCAATAGCCCCCATTGCAAATTCGGACTGGATGATAGTCACGCTCTTTGATAGCACAGCGCTGTTTCGCATAGGGTATATGCTGCCGCTTTTAAGCACGTTTATGATTGCGCTTACTCTGTACGTGTTAGTCAACATTATCGTGATGCGCCGCAGTGTGCTTAAACCGCTTGCCAAGCTTGCTATAAGCGTTTCGCAAGTAGATACGCTTTATGAGAAAGGCCACAAGGTTTTTGGAGAGCAGCGGGATGACGAATTTGGGGAATTGTCTAGGACAATTGCGCACATGCTAAGGGAACTCAGAGAGACCCTGGAAAAAGAGAGGCAGGCGCGCGAGTTGCTTGAGCACCGCACAAAGTTGCTCGATACTGTGAATCGGGCCACAGAGGTGCTGCTTACCTCAAAAGAGGAAGATGCTATGGGCGCCCTCATTAGCGGGATGGAAATATTAGGGCGTAATTTGGATGCAGGCCGGGTTCAGATTTGGCGCCAAGAGGAGATAGGCGACGAGCTGTACTTTGTGTTGCGGTACGAGTGGGTAAGCGCCGAAGAAAGCCAACGCCAGGAAATCCCCCCAGGGATGGTGTTTTTCGACGACAGGAGCCCAGAATGGCTTGAAAACCTTTTGCAGGGCGACAGCATCAATGGCCCGATTTCAGGGCTGCATCCATCTGTCGAGGCGTCATTTGGGGATATATCCACATCTGTTTTGATGTTGCCTTTACTAATAAATGATGAGATTATAGGCTTCTTTAGTATCCACGACTCCCAGCGTGAGCGGACGTATTCAAAGGATGAGATGGACATTCTGGTTTCGGCGGGGCTTATGTTTACCAGCGTCTTTAACCAAAGCATTCAAAGGGAGGCAGCTCATACGGATGCGCTGACCGGCGTTCAGAGCAGACGCTATTTTATGACAAAGGCAGATCAGGACTTGCAAAACTGCTTGGCCGAAAATCAGGACTTTTCATTGATTATAGTTGATCTCGACAATTTTAAACTTATAAATGACACCTATGGCCATTCCATCGGAGACGAGGTCTTGAAGATAGTAGCTGCGCGGATGCGCCATGTTTTGAGGGAAAATACGCTCATTGCACGGTATGGCGGCGAGGAGTTTGTGATTACGCTGCCTGACGTGGGCTATGAAGATGCGCTGGAGAGCGCACAGCGGATCAAGCAAAATATAGAAAAAGCTGCATTCCGCATCGGGGACGTGAGCTTGAGGGTCACTGCCTCATTTGGCGTGGCGTCCAAAACAGCCGACTATACGGAACTATTGGAGATTTTCAATAACGCTGATAAGGCTCTTTACAGTGCAAAAAGTGCCGGAAAAAACAGGGTGATTGGATTTGACGAAATAAGCTGACGCCCATTGCGCACCACATGCATGCACCAAAAACACTCTTAACTAGGGAAGGATGTGCCAACAGCTGTGACTGCAGAACGCCCGGCGTTTAAGTCAAGGCGCGTAAGCCGAATCGCCACCCGCGCCAAAATATTGTTTTTTGTAATCCCCGCACTGGCGGTGGGTATCACATTGTTGCTGGGACGCTCAGTGTCTATGAGCATTGCCGACGACTCATCGCGAAGGCTGGCGCAGCAGTATTCCATTGAAGCGGCTGCGAATTTCCAAATTGGAATAAATGAGCATTTTGTGCTGATGCAGCAGATTGCCCGGTCCACCACAATATCCAGATGGCTTGGGGATGAAGGCAATCCTATAAGCAAGAGCATGGCGTTTGACGAAATAATGGGTTATGCGGTTTTTGCGCCCAATGTCTATCTTATGTTTACTGTTTATGAATCCTTGCACGGCTATTATTTCCCCACCGACTTGGTGCTGGAAAATTTTGAGCCTTGGGTGACCCTTGTCTACGGAAGCGCTGCAAGCCAGTGGTTTTTTGATACCAGGGACGCCGAAAAGCCGTTTATCTTAAACATCCAGCGCACCCATCCGAGGGATGGGCATTGGGAGCATTATATATGGTCTAACCACAGGATGTACTACCAGGGGCGCTTAGTGGGGGTCGTTACCGCAGGCTCAAATTTTGATGACATATTTGATGCAGTTTTCGGCAACTTCGACGTTGGCACCAAGCGCGGGTATATCATAGACCGAGTCGGCAATGTACGTGCGGACAGCGCAGGGCTTTTAGTTGTAGATTATGAGGGGATCCCGGTTTTTGCAACTCCGCCTGAAGCGGCAGAGAGCCTCATTTTGACTGATAGTATCAATGAGCACCTGCAAGTGCTGGACGACGATATATTTTTTAGGCCCGGCACACACAACTTTACGGCTGTAGCTTTGGAAGCAGGTGGGGTTTACCGCTATGCAGGAATATCGCCTATCATAGGGACAGATTGGTCGGTGTTGGTGCTTTCCAACAGTTTTGGATATGTTTTTGAGGGGCTCTACACGCCTATGATTATGAGCTCTATCGCAGTGCTGGGCATAATGGCACTTATTGGTTTCGTTCTGATGAGGAGCTTGATACTTGTTCCATTATCCAAATTGACTGAGAGCACGAAGGTAGTCTCCGCAGCAGACAGCGGCACTGAAATCTTTGGGTTGAATCGAGACGACGAAATAGGTTATCTGGCGCACACAATTTCGGAAGCCCAGAATTCGCTCAGGTACCACGACAAACTGCTAGGCACGTTGACTCAAGCTGCCGAAATTCTGCTCACTACCAGAGATGACAGCCCGTTGGAAGGCCTAAATGCAGGGATGGAGCTTTTGGGGCGTTTTCTTAATGTGGATAGGGTTCAGATTTGGCACCACGAAAAAGTTGGCGGCGAGATGGAGTTTGTGCTTAGGCATTATTGGTTGAGCGATGTCGGAAAGCGAAAGAGGGTTATCCCCATTGGGTTTAAATATCCTTTTAACAGCAACTCGGAATGGGTTGAGCGCCTTTTGCTGGGAGCAAAAACTAATGGGCCGATTTCTGAGCTGCCCCTATCCGTTGAGCCTATAGTTAGAAAGTCTGAGGCTGTGTCCATCGCAACGCTGCCGATGTTCTTGAATGATAAGGTATTAGGCTTTTTCAGCGTCCACGATTGCCAGAGAGAGCGCACATTCACAAATGAGGAAATGGACATACTGGCTTCGGCGGGGCTCATGTTCACTAGCGTTTTCACTCAGAATGTGCAGAGGGATTTAGCCAATAGGGATGAACTGACCGGCATTTGGAACAGACGGTACTTTATGGTGACGGCGGATCAGGACTTGCAAAATTGCCTGGCGGAAGATTTGGACTACTCTTTGATTATGATGGATATTGACAACTTTAAGAAGGTCAATGATACCTATGGGCATTTATTTGGAGATGGGGTATTGAAGGTGCTTGCCGCAAGAGTTGGCCATGTTTTGAAGGAAGACACGGTTTTTGCAAGATATGGCGGAGAGGAATTTGTGGTTGTGCTGCCGGGCGTGAGCCACGAAGCTGCGATAAAAACCGCATGGAGGATTCAAAAAAATGTTACAGACTCCGCATTCCGATTTAAGGAGATGGAAGTAAACGTCACAGTATCATTTGGAGTGGCATCAAAAACAGCTAACTGCACAGACATGTTTGAAATTATAAACAATGCGGACAAAGCCCTCTATAACGCAAAAAAAGCCGGAAAAAACACTGTGGTCGGCTTTAATGAAGAAAACTTCCCCGGCATCTAAATCGGCGTTACACTTAGCTTAGGTAGCTGCTGCCGGTCGGGTTTGCTGTGTTTTTTTGCGTAAGTAGGGCGACAAGACCCGTACTAGCGAAAAAACACAGCAAACCCGACCGGCTTGCGAGGG
>WQSH01000007.1 GCA_009787995.1 Oscillospiraceae bacterium | reverse complement strand
GACACATAATCGCTAACGCCGTTTTTCATAACAATGTACATAGTGCCATTGAAAGATTGGGATAGATGGTCTATGCGGCTGATGTTTACAATGGACGATTTTGATATGCGAAAAAAGCCTCTCCCCAGGCGCTCTTGAATCTCGTGGAGAGGTTTTAAAATGATATATTTCTGTGCCTCACGATTATATATCTTAACATCGCCGCCCTCTGTCCGGATAATATCTATTTGCTCTGGGCCAATGAGGAATATTTTATCTTCTTTTGTTACCATCAGCGGAGAGGATTTGTCCTTCGCTCCCTCTAACACTTCCGCCCAAACCACTAATTCGGGGGTTATTTTCGGGGCGTGGATAACGGCAAACGGCTCCCCTATATTCGGGTCAATCTTAAATTCCACTCTCATATAAAGCTTCACCTACCCATTAAATTATACCACAGGCTATAGGTTGCGCTCCAGTATTTCATCATCCTATATCGCATCTTATGCCCCGCAAACAACCACTTACAGAAAAACAAGCGACAAGACCAAAAGTAAAATATAAAATAATCTTGTCACTTGGCAGAAAATTCAGAGGTGAGAAAATGGCAATTTTAACGAAAGTAAATGATTTAAGTGTGCGATATGGAAACACTATAGCCGTGGATAAAATTTCTTTTGAGGTTGCTCCGGGGGAAATTGTAGCTGTAATAGGCTCAAACGGCTGCGGAAAGACCTCATCAATGGAGTGTTTGGGAGGATTGCGTAACCCAAGCGGCGGAACTGTTGCAATTTTTGGAAAAAACCCTAAAATGGACAGGAAAGAAATTTATAGACAGCTGGGTGTGCAATTACAAGAAGCGTCCTACCCGGAAAAAATAAAGGTGGACGAAATATGCTCTTGGTTTTCGTCGTTTTACTCAAACCCAATGGATTATAAAAAGCTATTAAACCAATTGGGGCTGCTTGATAAGAAAAAAAGTTATGTAAGCAAACTGTCCGGCGGTCAAAAACAGCGGCTATCAATAGTGCTGGCTATGCTTCCCCGCCCGAAGATGCTCATATTGGACGAATTAACAACAGGATTAGACCCAGAAGCACGGCGAAGCATTTGGGAAGTGTTAAAAATAATCAGAAGCGAGGGCACCGGCATATTATTGGTTTCCCATTACATGGATGAAGTTGAGAATCTGGCTGACAGAATAATGTTCATGCAAAGCGGTAAAATGATTTTTACGGGAACGCTGACGGCATTAAAAACATTTGCCAACGAAAATTTACAGTCGGAGCAATGGAAGCCGGATATGAGTTTGGAAGAAATATATCTTGCCTTTGTGCCTCAAGTAATACGAAAGGAAGGGTCATTGATATGACAGTAATATCATTTTTTAAAACCGCACAGATGATAACAAAGTTATATATACGAGATTTTGCAAGCCCATTTTTCTCTATAGCATTTCCTCTTGGAATGATATTGCTTTTCGGGGGAATTTACGGAAACGAGCCAAGCCCACTTTACAATTATGAGCACGGAGCAATGGATGTCATGATTCCGGCACTTGTGGGAATGGTGATTGCGGTAAACGGCATAATGACTTTGCCGCTGAACTTATCCGAGTTTATGACAAGCAAAGTGTATAAACGTTTTGACGCAACGCCTATGGGCAAAGGAAATATAATCTTTGTACAAGTTATTGTTTATTTACTTTCTGCCCTTGTAAGTACCGCATTTTTAATTATCGTGGGCAGAATAATCTATAACGTAAACATAGCCGGGGCTTGGTATGTAATTGTTCCAGCGGTATTGCTGTCATGCGCCGCCATTTTCGCCATGGGGTTTTTCATTGCTGCTATTTTTAAGAATGGCAAATTAGCGCAAATTGTGAGTTATGCTGTTTACTTTGCAATGATTTTTCTTTCCGGCTCAACAATGCCTTTGGAATTAATGCCCGAAAACATAAGAAATTATGCAAATGCTTTGCCATTAACCCATGTAGTGGTTTTGTTGCAAAACACTTTCAACGGTCAGCCCATGGGTGAGCAGCTTACCGCTATTGTCATTCTTTCATGTATAATTATTGTTTGCGGAAGTATTGGGGCAGCTTCATACAAACATAGGAAATGGGCTTAGATATGGGCTCCGGTCCCGGCGTAACTTCACCCACCTACTGGATGCTTTATGCTTAATCTACAGTTTAAAAACAAAGCGGAATGTTCAACTCGGTGCAAAACACAATCATCTCCAGCAGATACACTTGGTCTAATGAATAGTAACGATACCCGGAATCGGGGTCTGTGTACGTTGGCTGAAATAACTTTATTTCTTCATAGTAGCGCAAAGTCTTTATCCCTACGCCTGTAAGTTTGTGCATCTCGCCGATGGACAATAAATTGTTTTTCTGCTCATTGAAATACCTCCTGCTCGTAAGAATCGTTACTCTGCTTTCGGATGTTTCGCCACGAATGCCCGATTGCAATACTTACAAGACTTAAAGGTTTAGTTTAGTTTTTTCCGTTTAGCACACAGGTGTGGCGAGGTACACCCCATTTAGCGTGTTTAAAAGCTTTAGTTTCAAAGCCGCATCTGCGATAGAATCCGACTGCATCATCGTCTGTTTCGGCTTCAATCGGTAGGTGATATTTGCTTTCTAAAGCAGTAATCATAGCAACGCCAATACCTTTGTGGTGGTGTTCTTTGGCAACGGAAATGAGATGAATCTCAACTTTATCCTCATGAACTTCAAACCCACAAATACCAAGTATTTTGTCATCGTCTACCCAACCGAAAAAATGCAAAGCATCAGACGAGATATATTTTGCTGCTTCTTTTGCAACACCCTCCTCTGAACCCTCAAAGGCGGCAAGTGCAATGATTCTGCCTACTTCTGGATTTGTAATTTGTAGTTTAATATCTTTGAACATCATTTAGCTCTTCCTCCAAACCGCCACCGCCATAGGCATATTTCCATCCACTACTTTGAATTCATAAGGTGACAGACCTATTTCAATCAAGAACTGACGAAAACTCTCCGCATCAAACTCACGTTTCGGTGCAAATCCGAGCAGTTTCCATATGCCTACCGAAGGTCGAGCGAATAAGCCTTTAAGGTCTTATAAGTAGTGCTACAGCAACGATGACGGAACTGACCGATATGCGCTTAAGCTCTTCGGCGGCTTCAAAGACTGTCACATCTGTGGGCGTCAGGTCGCGCATTAAATAAAGCATTTTATTATAAGCGGTATTTGTGTGTTCCGCACGGTCATAAAACGGTGCGCTAAAATCCCAGAACGTCATTGTGTTCTTCTCCTCGCTTTAGGCTTTATCAAATCATAACTCCGACCGACCATACGTTTCTTCTATCTCATGGTCGGAATAAGGACGCATATTATCTCTTGCGCCCTTCGCAATATATATTTCGTATTTTTAATCACTCTTTTTCAGCGAGGCTTCACGCGCCGCCTTTGTTCTTCCATCAACAGGCTTTGGAGTATCTTTGGGAATAAGCCAACCAAGCCCCAATTTTACTACACCATCTACTTGACTATTTGCACAAAGATATTGCACTCGTCTTTCAGAAATGCCCCATTTTTCAGAGGCTTGCTTAGAAGTTATCCAATCAAGATCCATGTCTTTGCCCTCACTATCATCACAACTTTGCTGGCAATATAATTATAATACGAAATAACGAACAATACAAGGCTTAATTTTAGCCCGCAGAAAAATCGGGCTAAAATCGTTCTTCACAGGGTAGCCCGGAATGGGCTGTTTGCTATGTTTTTTTGCGTATGTAGGGCGACAAGACCCGTTCTAGCGGAAAAAGCGTAGCAAACAGCCCCTCACAATAACATTGCGAGTTGTGAAAATTATAATTTTCACAACTCGCAATGGCATTAAGACAGATGGGGTGTTATAATGACTTAAATATGTTACGTCGTTGGAACATTGCGCACAGCATTAAAAAGTATTTAAAATTTTAATTTTTGGGAGGGTTAAGACTAGTGAAAAATATGAGTGTATCAAAAAAACTTATCGCAAGTTTCCTAATCGTGATTATCCTTGCCGTGATTATCGGCGGCGTGGGCATCATCGGCATGATGCAAATCAACGACGGCAGCACAAATATGTACGAGCATCAGACCGCACCGCTCGGCGACCTAGGGGAAGCCCGCGAGTTCTTCCAGCGTCTGCGCGTACAACTGCGCGAAGCCCAGATGTCAACCTCGCTGGCCGAACTTGCTGCTGTAGAGCGCGAAATTGCGGACAGGGAAGCAAACTTTGAGCATTACATGGCTCTGTATGACCCCACTATACTGACCGTTGTGGGCAGGCAACTGCTTGAGAGCATGACGCAGAGGTATACCGCATATCAAGCGTATGTGCGTTCTATAATCTCTGACAAACGTGTGCAGATTGAACAGCAGGACATACTGGACTCAATAATGCCCCCGGCGGGAGCTTTGGCGAACACTATCGCCGACGGCATTACGGAGCTGATGGAATTGCGTATAGACAGAACACTTAACGCCACGGACGATGATGACATGGATATGCTCGTTAATTCTCTGGTTTACGCAGCCGGGGCGGTAGAGTTTATGCAACGTATGCGCGTACAACTGCGCGAGGCTCAACTCTCTGTCACATTGGATGAACTTGCGGCCGTTGAGGCCGAAATAGCCGACAGGGAAGCAATATTCCGCGAATATATGCGCCTCTATGACGAGACGATTGAAACAACCGCCGCGCAGACGCTTTTTAACAACACGATGGCAAGTTTCGACGAATATTCAAACACCGTTGCAAATGTTGTTACGGCACAGCACCAGATTATAACCAGCAGGAACAGCATTGACGCAACGATGCTTCACGCTGGTCCGGCGGCTAACTATGTCGCGGACACGCTTACAGAACTCATGGATATTCGTATCGGTCAAGCGGCAGATACAAATGTCTCGAACGCTGCTATGTTCACTACGATGTTCATCATCATCATTGCGGTGATTGTGGTTGCTGTTGTTGTGGCGCTGACCCTTGCCGTGTACATATCCGGGCTTATCAGCAAGCCGCTTACCCTACTGGCTTCGTTTATGAAAAAGGCAGGCTCTACGGGTGACTTAGCGCTCAGCCCGCAAGATGTGGAATCCATAAAGAAATTCAGCACAATAAAGGACGAAATCGGGCAAACGGTCAGCGGTGCCGCGTCATTCGTTGCGCACGTCACAAATATCAGCAAAGAACTTGAAATTATCGCGGGCGGCGACCTGACGAGCACGATGAATACGCTTTCAAAAGATGACACTATGGGTAACTCGCTTAAAAATCTGCTCAGCAACCTGAACTCAATGTTCGGCGAGATTCAATCTTCCACCGCGCAAGTCGCCACAGGGTCGAAGCAAATCGCGGGCGGTTCGCAGTCGTTGGCGCAGGGTAGCACTGAGCAGGCCGCGTCTGTGCAACAGTTATCGTCCTCGATAGCCGAAATCGCGCAGAAGACGAAAGGCAATGCGGATATGGCTGGGCGTGCGTCCACGCTTGCCGGCGATATAAAGACCAGCGCAGAAAAAGGTTCTCGTCAAATGGATGAGATGATGACTGCCGTGCGCGACATCAATGCGTCGAGCCAGAACATCAGTAAAGTTATCAAATCCATTGACGACATCGCGTTCCAGACGAATATCCTCGCACTCAACGCCGCCGTCGAAGCGGCGCGCGCCGGTCAGCACGGCAAGGGATTCGCCGTCGTTGCGGAAGAAGTGCGCAATCTCGCGGCGAAATCCGCCGATGCTGCGAAAGATACGGAATCGCTGATTGCCGATTCGATTCAAAAAGCGGAACTCGGTTCGCGTATTGCTGACGACACCGCATCATCACTTGTTGAGATTGTCGACGGGATCAGCGAGAGCAGCCAGCTTATAGGCGACATCGCAAAATCGTCAGAAGAACAATCCGAAAGCATCGAGCAAATCAACCACGGCATCGATCAAGTGGCGCAGGTTGTTCAGCAGAACTCGGCAACGGCGGAGCAATCAGCGGCGGCGTCCGAAGAAATGAGCGGTCAGTCAATGATGCTGGAGGAACTTATCTCGCGATTTAAGCTGAAAGATTCCGGCGAATCCAGCAAACGTATTGTGCCACCTGCGCAAAGTCTGCCGGCGCATGAACAAAGTGCGTCTGGCGCAACGTTTGGGAAGTATTAGGTGTGTTTGGAGAGTCAAAAATGGAGTCAATCAGACTTGAATTGTGCATAGCTTAGAGGCATGTGTCAAAGGCGCGCTATAATACGAAATAACGAACAATACAAGACTTAATTTTAGCCCGAAGATTTTTCTTCGGGCTAAAATCATTTGTACCTTGACAACACATGTTCTGGTTAGCAGGGGTGTGACTACCCTGTTATCAAACTTTCTAAAAGAATTTAAGAATTCCCTTTTATTTTACTCGGGCACCTGTTATAATGGGCAAAAAATGACACAGAAAAAAGGCCGATTAAAGCAATTAATTATGCTAAAATTTTGAAATGGGTGAAGCTGGCGCTGTATTTCTGAAGAGCCCTGACGCTGGATTCATTGGAGGCCTTTGCGTTGTGGAGGATAGTCATTTTTTTAAAATAAGTGCAGAGAAATTAAAGAAAGAAGGGGTATAATCAAATCATGCGTATGAAATTGAAAACTAAAATCATCGGGGGACTGCTATGCGTTTTTGTTTTGGCGACGATATTGGGGGCATTCGGCTTCGTAACAATAATGCAATTTGACAATATGCAGCAAGACGTATTGCTGCTGACGGAGCTCAACGACACGGCTATAGGTCTTGTAATGGCGCACCATGTATGGGTGTATCGCTTGGCGTACGCTTTTTTGTACGACTTGCCCTTTCCGGGTGGGCTTGATCCCCATACTTGCATATACGGCAATTGGCTGGCAAGTGACATGCCGGGCATGATTGACGATGCGCAGCTCAAAGCACTTATAGACGCTGTTTTTGTCCCTCACTACGATTTGCACGTACAAGGCGGAGTCGCATTGCGGTATCGAGAAGAAGGGCGCATGGAAGAAGCCCTGGACTTGCTCTACCAGGTTGTGTTTCCCGCTGGTATTGAGTCCACTAACAGGATAACTGCGCTCTCAGGACGATACGAGGAGCTCCGGGACTTACAGCTTGAGGCCATGAGCGACTTTGTGACGCGCTCTATTTGGACTATTGTCATTATTTTCGCAGTGGCGCTGGTCATATTCCTGCTGCTGAGCGGATTTATTACAAGGAGCATATTAAAGCCTATCAAGAGACTGGTTGGATTGGCAACGGAAACAGCCCAAGGCAGCCTGGCCTTCGATAGCACTGGGGAAGACTTGGTCGAGGATGAAATCGGAAAGCTGTATAGTAGCTTCGCAGATATTACAGGGTACTTAAATAAAGTCTGCGACGATCTAAAAAGGGTCGCCAACGGCAGCCTTGACATTGATGTGACAGTACGCTCAGAGGGAGACGTCCTTTCCCAGACTCTTCAGAAAATGCTGGACGACCTAAACAGCATGTTCGGCGAAATTACTACATCCACTGGGCAAGTCACTGTGGGCGCAAAGCAGATAGCTGACGGAGCTCAGTCGCTGGCGCAGGGAAGCACAGAGCAGGCGGCGTCTGTACAGCAGCTTTCGTCTTCCATTGCTGATATAGCGCAAAAGACGAAAGACAATGCGGACATGGCCGGGCGTGCCGCAGTGCTTGCAACAGACATTAAGAGCAGTGCAGAAAAAGGCAGCAGCCAGATGGATGAAATGATGGCCGCTGTAAAAGATATTAACACCTCGAGCCAGAACATAAGCAAGGTAATCAAGTCTATAGACGATATTGCGTTCCAGACGAACATACTTGCGCTAAACGCTGCGGTCGAAGCTGCAAGAGCCGGTCAGCATGGCAAGGGATTTGCTGTTGTTGCGGAAGAGGTGCGGAATCTTGCCGCAAAGAGTGCGGAAGCTGCGAAGGATACCGAGAGCCTGATTGCGGACTCAATAGAAAAAGCAGAACTCGGTTCACGCATTGCTGATGGCACCGCCGCAAGCCTCGTGGAAATCGTCTCTGGAATCAATGAGAGCACACAACTTGTGAATGAAATATCTAAATCCTCCGAAGAACAGTCCGAGGGTATCGCCAATCTTAACAGGGGCATAGATCAAGTGGCACACGCAACTCAGCAAAACTCAGCCACGGCGGAACAAAGCGCTGCCGCAGCCGAAGAGATGAGCGGTCAGTCGATGCTGCTGGGAGGGCTGATATCGCGATTTAAGCTGAAAAACTCGAATACGCTTGGGCGGCTGCCGGCGTCTGCGCCAAAACTGCCTGTTTCGACGCAGGGCGAGTCTGGCGATACTTTCGGGAAATATTAAGTTAGAGGCTAAATACATAAGCGGATGCAGCATGGTGTTAAACGCCTCGCCGCATCCGCTTTGCTTAATTGTCTTACTTTACCAAATCATTGTACCACTTCACCGATGTAATATAAGCATCGTTGACATACGAAGAGTCTAGCTGGTTTTCTGCTACATACATGGACACCCCTTCCCAGTTTGCGTATTCATAGTTTTCGAAAAACGAAAGAATATCCGAGTAGATGCCAGTTTTCGTCAGGAGTGATTCCCGGATGTCGAAAGCGACGGGAATCTCATCTAGTAGCTGCTCTTTGGACATCTCAAGGGCTATATGCAAAAGAGACAGCATCCCGACCATGAACACCTGCTGAGGGTTGCGTTTGATGCGGAAACAAGGCGCCAGAAGCTCCCCGAAGCGTGCCCTGATTAGCGACAGCCTGACCAGCTCGAGCGGCTTGTCCTCCGCAATGCCCCTAAGCGCGAGCACGGCAATCCATTTTTTAAGGCTTTCCTCGCCCATGTAAGTGACCGCATTGGAAATAGAGGACACATTGCGCAACCCGACGGCTGCGGAATTCAAGATTCTCAGCAGCTTGTACGACAAGGCTACATCTGCGGAAACTATCTGCGATATTTCACGAAAATCCATATAGTCGTTTGTGCTGGAAAGTTTAAGCAGACGGAAATAATTTATTTTTAGCGGGCTCAGCTCCTTAGTCTTTTGTCCGACAGCGGGCTGGCTGAAATAATACCCCTGAAACAAGTTGAAGCCAGTCTCTTTTGCTTTTTGGAAATCTGCCGTGGAGTCCACGTTGGCAGCTATGAACCTGATTTTCTGGTTAAGCGCAATAATTCTTTTTTGCGCAGATAGGTTGCTATCGCCCTCGGAAAACTTAATATAACTGGCAATTTCCAGAAGGTCTTGCGTATAGGTGTCTCGGCCGAATCCGGTCAGTGCCAGCTTATATCCATTGTTGCGCAACTCAACAAAAGTATTTATATCCTCCTGAAGGTCAATATCCGGCAGGTGCACCTGCACGATGAATTTATCTTTAGGTAGATTTTTGAGAACTGCAGGGTTTAGAAGCTGTTTCGAATAAGAGATAAAATAGTGGAATTTGCTTTCTATGTCATTGAGCCCCAACGCGTCAAGGGTGCGGTTAAACTCCCTGAGCGGAACTGTTTGCTCGTCCTCATCTTGTCCCTCGCCGCTATCAATGAGCTCATACCCGAAGGTTTTGCCGGTGCTCAGAAGCACGGGCTGGATATTGATGTACATATCTTTGAACTTCTGGGCCGAATCGTACCGAGCCTCAAAAAACACGACCTGATTGCGGCCAGATTCCTTCGCCTGATACATGGCGATATCGGCTTTCCGTAAAATTTCTGATAAAGTTACCCCATGCTTAGGAAAAATTGTGACGCCAATGCTCAAAGTGCACTTCAACTCGATATTAGGCAATGTGTAGTCACGAAGCACGTTTGACAAAAGCTGATTATAGTGGGATGTTAGATCATCGTCGGTATTGAACCTGTCAGGCGCATCGGTATAGAGAAGGACAAACTCGTCGCCCCCGAGCCGGTAAAGGTGCCCGGCAAAGTTGCGGTCATTCTCCAAATACCCTGCGAGCCTTGATAAAACGAGATCCCCCATGTTGTGCCCATAAGTATCATTCACAGCTTTGAAGTTATCGATATCAAACAAGGCGACGACCCCTTTTAGCTCGTCCCTTGCAATCTTCTCCTCAAGCGCTGTGAAATCATCTTTGAGCCGCTGGCGGTTCGGGACTCCGGTCAGCTGGTCAATGTATGCAAGCGCAAAAAGCCGCTCTTTTAATTCGAGCTCCGAAGTTATATCGCGCAGCATAAAAATCGCTGCAGGCTTGCCATCAATCCAATTTATTACGTTGCATTTGGCTGAATAGGTACTTTTGCTGGTATCCTCTATCTCAAAAACCTTGATGCCCTTTTCCTTCTCGACCCCGCCATATGGGCAATTTGCGCAAAGGCCTGGAAAATGTTTTGCGAAGGAAACTTTGCACTTTGCCGCATAGCCTTCCTCAGTATACAGACGCCCCTCGGCCTTGGTATTGGCAAAAAGCACCTCGCACCCTTTGCCTCTAACTACGAAAACTTCAGAATCTTGCGCATCCAAAATACCGCTTAAATCGCCTAACAGGCTTTTTAAATCGGTTTTTTTCGTTAGTGATTTAGCTATGTTGCCAAACATGTGTTTTATGTCGCTAAAAACCATGACCACCTCCACTTTGATGGGAGTATACCACAAAAATATGAATTCTGCAATTCACCATTGCTACTTTGCAGTTAGCAGTATATACTTATAGTGTCTGCGATAAATCTGAAATGAAACATTTGTGCGCTATAGATTTTTATTTGCCAAATTGTCTATTGCGCACAGCAGTGGTGCTAGTGAGAATGAGCAAATGGGCACAAGAAAAAGCGATGGGTGAAAATTATATCGGGTGTGTGGTGCTTCTCTTTGATCAGGGAGACAATGTTATTGGGAGCACAAAGGTGACACATGTCGATAACGAAGCCCTGCGCATTGAAGTGCAGCAGCTACCAAAGGGGCTTGATGTTGGAAGTGCGTGCAGGCTGTTGATTTTCAACAATAACCGGCCAAGCGAATATCAGGGCAAAATTGTTCGAGAAGGCGCAAAAATACTCATTGCGATAGGCCGCACAGGGGAAAAGCGCAAGGAACGCCGCGGTGAAATCAATGCGCGGGCGCAGATAGAAGGTCTTATATATGGTGGGCAGATGTATCCGCTACATAGGCCCATCGAAGTCACGCTTATCAACATAAGCAGAGGGGGCGTGAGGATCAAAGCGCCAAACGACACATTGGTGCTGGGAAACAAGTTCCAAGCTGGCTTGAATATAAACGATGTCGAAAAAGTTATAGTTGCCGAAACGGTAAATCTGGTAGACAAAGATTCAGGAATATCAGAGTATGGATGCCGGTTTCTGGCAGGCGATATAGTGAGGAGTGGGGAGCGATGAGTGAAAACAACAACAACAAAAGCTCTGGCACCCACCTTCATGCGATTTCCGTAGATTTGATGCGCAGTGGCATGGAGATTCAGGAGGACATCTATGCCTCCGATGCGGAACGGCTGCTAATAAAAGGCGGCACCTTGCTGGATGACAGAAAAATTAGCATGGTAAAAAATCTCAACAAAGGCAACCCCACGATATATGTTTCCGAAAAAACATATGAGAGGATGCTTGGGCTGGGCGCCCAAACCGAAACCATCAGCCGGCAGGAAATGGAAAAAGCTACCGGATACAGTGACGTCAAGGACGAGACGCTTGGGTTGCTGGATGAAATATCGCAAAAGAAGAAAGTGTTGCAACAGGATGCGCTGCACTCTGTGTCGGAGCGGCTTTCAAACAAGCTTGACGAAGTCGCCCCATCGAAAATATTGTCCCTTGTCAATGCGCTTGCGCCAGTGGATGAATACCTGCAGCGCCACTGCGTAAACGTAAGCCTGCTCAATGGGATGTTGGGAAAGTGGCTTGGCATGGGCAAAGAGGACATTGACAGGCTTGTGCTCATCGGGTTGCTGCATGATTGCGGGAAGGCTCTCATACCGCCGCAGCTTCTAAATGTTCCCAGAAAACTTGCAGCAGGTGAATATGAAGTCTTAAAGATGCATGCGGTGCACAGCTACAATCTGCTTGCGGATTTTCCCGAGCCCATCAGGATGGCGGCGCGCGGGCATCATGAAAAAGTCGATGCGTCTGGATATCCCGATGGGCTTCCTCCAGTGAAAATCTCGCTGGAGGCGCGCATAACGGCTGTGTCCGACATCTATGACGCCATGGTATCGCGGCGCGCTTATAAAGGCCCTCAAAGCCCGTTTGGAGTTTTGGCAACACTTTCGAAGCTCAAAGGCACCGAGCTTGATTCAACGCTGGTTGACACCTTCGTTCAAAACATGCCGAAAGAGCTGCTAGAAAGAGAGGTTGTTATGTCCGATGGCAAAATTGGCATAGTTCATTCGTTTGACCCTAACGACATAGAGTACCCGGTCGTTATAGTGGGAGGACGTGCCATTAAAAGCAACAAAGAATGGCGCTGCGCATCAATGCACACCAGGGACTGATGCGCATTACACTTCGCTTAGGTAGCTGATGCCGGGCGGTTTGCTAACAACGAGTGAGCGTTCTATCAGTGCCAGCCAAGAAAACCTAGGAGCAGGCATTGAGAAGGCTGTGCGCTCATCGTAGAGAGGGAATTCCGGCTACGGCGCCGGATCGATAGCAGGCACTGAATAGCAACGAGTGAGCCTCGCTTCTCGGAGGAAATTTTTCATTATCTGTTGAAAATTGATTTACATATGCTATAATAGCCTCACGTGGCTGACGGCATCTGGCGTGCCGGTGGCTGGGCGTGTTGGAGCATTTTACGCTTCGTATCCGGCGAAGCTGTCTATTAGCCATGGGAATCAAAAAGGATGGTCATAAAGATGGGAAAAATAATAGCGGTCGCAAACCAAAAGGGCGGGGTCGGCAAAACGACGACCTGCGTTAACCTCTGTGCAGCACTGACGGAAATCGGCTCTAAGGTGCTCCTTTGCGATATGGATCCGCAAGGAAACTCGACATCCGGCATGGGTCTAGACAAAAACAATGATGTCGCCAACATATATAATGTGTTGATAGAGGGGGTTGATGCAAGCGAGGCAATTGTAAAAACGCCCTACAGCGACATCTTGCCCTCAAATAAGATACTCTCCGGCGCCGGTGTCGAACTTGTAACCTTGCCAGACCGCGAATACATACTAAGGAACGTCCTTGCGCCGGTGCGGGAAAAATACGAATATATTATGGTGGACTGCCCCCCATCCCTGGAAATGCTTACGCTGAATTCGCTCTGCTCAGCTGATACAGTGCTAATCCCCGTGCAATGCGAATACTATGCGCTAGAGGGCATTTCCGACTTGATGTCAACAATAAGGATGATAAAAAGGGAGCTAAATCCAAGCTTAGACATTGAAGGCGTGTTGCTTACGATGTATGACTCTAGGACAAACTTCTCCGCCCAGGTAGCGGCTGAAATCAAAAAATATTTCAAGCAAAAAACGTACAACGTATCAATACCGCGAAACGTGCGGATTGCAGAGGCGCCGAGCCACGGAAGTCCGGTTTTGCAATATGACAGGGCATCGCGCGGCTCACAGGCATATGTAGACCTTGCAAAAGAATTTGTCAAACGAAATTCATAAGGGCTATTTTGCCAATAATGAAGAAGCAGCTCATAGGGGGACGGATTTTGAAAAAAAAAGGATTAGGCACAGGGCTCGGGGCACTCTTTGGAGACGCCGCCATTGAACCTACGCCCAGCGATTTTGAATACTTGCCGCTCCATAGGATAGAGCCGAGGCAGGAGCAACCTAGGACTGTTTTCGAGCAGGATAGGATTGACGAGCTGGCGGACTCCATTCGCG
This sequence comes from Oscillospiraceae bacterium, assembly GCA_009787995.1. GTDB lineage: Bacteria > Bacillota > Clostridia > Oscillospirales > Oscillospiraceae > WRMH01. The sequence continues at coordinate 32,897 of WQSH01000007.1, read as the reverse complement.
AGCATGGCGTCCTATCTCCGCTTATGGTCCGGCTTGGGGAAAACGGCTACTACCAAATTATTGCCGGAGAGCGCAGATGGCGGGCATCGCGCGTGGCAGGCCTAAAGGAAGTTCCGGCGCGTATTGTCGTTGCCGACGACAAGCGTGCCCTAGAGCTGGCTATGGTCGAAAATCTCCAGAGGGAAGACCTTAGCCCCATAGAAGAAGCTCGTGGCTATAGGGCGCTTATGGAAGAATTTGGCATGACCCAAGACGAGGTTGCGCAGCGAGTCAGCAAATCGCGTCCGGCAGTTGCCAACACGCTCAGGCTTCTTTCGCTGCCCGCCGAGCTGACGGAGCTTGTCTTGCGCGGGGAACTTACGGCAGGAAGCGCAAGGGCGCTGCTAGGGCTTAAGAGCGAAGACACCATGCGGGCCGCTGCGCGCATGGCCGTTCACGAGGGTATGAGCGTGCGTGAGGTTGAGTCTCTGGTCAGAAAGCTTGACCGCGAAAAAATAAAAGAGTCAAAGCAATCGAAGCAACGCGGCATGAAGATAGATTATCTGCTTGATGCGAAAAACCGCCTAACGGAGGCGCTGGGGCGGCGCGTTTTAATCAAACAAGGTAGGGGCAGAGGCAAAATTGAGATTGAATACTACGACCTTGAGGATTTTAATGTGCTCTTTGAAGAACTGATATCCAAAGCTCAAAGCGGCAGCGGAGACAACAACGATAACGATAGCAATAACGATAGCGATGACGATAGCAATAGCGATAACGATAGCAATAGCGATAACGGTAGCAATAGCGATAACGATGACGATGACGGAGCGAAAGACAATGGTTGATATAAAACTGATTCGAGAAGATCCGGAGGGCATAAAAAAGCGCCTGAAAAAAAGGGGTGCAGAGTGCTCTTCTGAAATCGACCGCATACTCGAACTAGACGTTCTCCGCCGTGAAAGCATTAGTGAAAGCGAAACAAATAAAGCTGAGCAAAATAAGCTGTCAAAGCAAATCCCACAAATCAAGAAAGAGGGAGGGGATGCAGCGGAAACCCTCGCTCGTCTAAATAATTTAAAGGCAAAGGTTCGCGAGACTGAAACTGCGCTGCGCGAAGTGGAAGAGGCGCTCGAACAACTGATGCTCGGGCTGCCGAACCTGCCCGACGAGGATCTCGCTTCGGGAGGCAAAGAAAATAACGAGCCTCTTCGATACTATGGAGAGCCCCGCACCTTCGACTTCGAGCCAAAAAACCACGTGGATTTATGCACAGACTTAGGCCTTATAGATTATCAGAGAGGGGTAAAGCTTGCAGGGAGCGGGTTCTGGATATACCGCGGCTTTGGGTCAAGGCTGGAGTGGGCTTTGCTGAATTACTTCATAGACACGCACATCGCCGATGGCTACGAGCTCCAACTCGTCCCATACATCCTTGAATATCAGTGCGGACTGACAGCGGGGCAATTCCCGAAATTTGGCGATGAAGTCTACAAAATTGCAAATCCGAACGACGAAAGGCTCCACTATTTGCTGCCGACAGCAGAAGCGGCACTGGTTTCGCTGCACCGGGACGAAATACTGACTGAAGCGGAATTGCCGAAAAAATATATCTCTTTCACGCCATGCTTCAGGCGCGAGGCGGGGACCTACGGCTCAGACGAACGCGGCATGGTCCGCGGGCATCAGTTTAACAAAGTCGAGATGGTGCAATACACCACGCAGGAGGGCTCTGACGCCGCATTTGACGAACTGATTGGAAAGGCGGAGGCACTTGTCTCCGGGCTAGGATTCCATTTTAGAACTGTCAAGCTTGCGGCGGGCGACGTGGGCGCCGCCATGGCCCGCACCTTTGACATTGAGATACAAATTCCATCGATGAATGGGTATAAGGAAGTGTCTTCCGTGTCCAATTCGCGTTGCTATCAAGCAAGGCGGGGCGCAATGCGCTATAGGAGGGCAGAAACAGGAAAAACCGAATTCATGCACACCCTCAACGGTTCCGGACTTGCCACTAGCCGGATACTTCCTGCGCTTGTCGAGCAAAACCAACAAAAGGACGGCAGCGTAGTCATTCCGGAAGTGTTACGAAAGTATCTTGGGGGGCTGGAGGTTATAGAGGCGTAACATACAGGAAGTGGGCGATTAAAATTGCTGATGAGAGAAGGCAATGGTAAATTGAAGAAATTTTTTGCTGAATTTAAAACATTCGCTATCAAGGGCAACATGATGGACATGGCAGTCGGCATGATTGTCGGCGGTGCATTTACCGCCCTAGTCACCTCTGTCGTAGCAAACATCGCAACCCCGCTCCTCGGCATTCTGATTGGTATTGACTTAAAATCGCTCGAACTCGTCCTGCCCCGCCTTTACGGCAACGCCGAAGAGCCGAATGTACTTGCGATTGGAGTGTTCCTCAACAACTTGATAAGCTTTGTTGTGGTTGCACTCACTGTATTCTTATTCGTCAAGGCAATAAATAAATTTCGAAAAAAACAAGAAGATCCACCGCCGCCCGAGCCATCAAAAGAAGAAGTTTTGCTCACCGAAATCAGAGATATACTTAGGGACATGAGAAATTGAGTGCAATAAACGATGACTTAGCCGCAATTATTAGAGAAGGGGCAGAAGCTATTGGCACACCGCTACCTTGCGGCGCAACCGCAGCATTTCAAAGATACTATGAAATCCTTGAAGAGAGGGGCAAGAATGTCAACCTTACCGCTGTAGTTGGCGCTGCTGATGTCGCTCGGCTACATTTCCTCGATTCGATAGCCTTGCTTAATATTGCAGAGTTTAAGAATGCGAGGGTCATAGACATTGGCAGCGGCGCAGGATTTCCTGGCATACCGCTTAAGATTTCCGAGCCGTCAGTCGACTTGACGCTCCTCGACTCACTAGGGAAGCGAACAGAATTTTTATCTGAGCTCTGCGCTGCGCTTGACTTAGATGCGGCTTGCATCCAAGCCAGGGCAGAGGTCTTTGCAAGAGAAGCAGAGAATCGTGACAACTGGGATATCGCCGTCTCGCGAGCCGTCGCAAAGCTGAACATTTTGTCCGAGCTATGCCTTCCCCTCGTGCGTGTGGGCGGTATTTTTGTAGCGATGAAGGGCAAGGACTCTGAGAACGAACTTGCCGAAGCGCAGCATGCCTTTAAAGTCCTTGGGGCAAAGCTGAAAACCTGCATTGACTATGCCATTCCCGGTACTGAAATAACGCACAGGGCCATAGTTATTGAGAAAGTCGCAGAAACATCGCCCAAATACCCTAGGCGCTATGCACGGATTCACAAATCGCCTCTTTGAAACAATATTAAGCGCATCCCCCCCGATACTGTTTTATCGGGGTAGTGCTACGTCTACATCACAGCCACCAAACAAGGAGTACCCACATGCTTTCACTAACTAAATCGCTTTTGGAAGAACCGCAAGTCAAGCAACTAATTACAGGAATCGAAGCCGGGCTCTGCCCATCCGTCATTTCGGGACTTTCTGAAATCCACCGGGCTCACGTTATTGCCGCGATCAGGTCAGCAACAATGCGGCCTGTAGCGGTCATCTGTTCAGCCGAGGACGAAGTGGTGCGCCTATCCCAAGACATATCAGCCTTAACTATGGAGCAAGGAATAGCCCTAACCGCCAGGGAATTTACCTTCCACAGCGCAGAAGTCGTCTCTCGCCAGATTGAGCAGCGAAGGATTGCCTCCTTGACGGCCCTCTCCGAAAAAAAAGCCCCAATTGTGGTGATGTCTATTAGCGCTGCGCTTCAGAGGACTCTTGCGCCTGTGCAGCTTACAGGCATATCCACAACAATAAAAATGGGCGGGACATATAGCCTGGGCGAGCTGGCCGACAAACTTATTCATTGCGGCTATAGCAGAAGCGAGCAAGTCGAAGGGGTGGGCCAGTTTGCGATTCGCGGCGGAATACTAGATTTCTATTCCCCGGCTCACGGAGAAGCGGTGCGCTGTGAGTTCTTTGGAGATGAAATCGACTCCATGGGTTATTTTGACATATCCAGCCAGAGAAGGACGGAGCAGCTAAATGAAGTGCGCATAGCACCTGTAGCTGAGATTTTGCCTTCGCTGTACTCAGGAACACATGGGACGGGCGCCGCAGGGCTTGCAAAGGACTTGGAGGATCACGTAAAGCTTCTTGAAAAAAGGGCGACAACAAGCCCTACGCTGCTGATGAATCTCGCATCCGATATAGACAGGCTGCAAAGCGGCAGAAACTTTCCGGCGGCAGATAGGTATATGGAGCTGATTTCGCCAATGGCGACAGCGCTAGACTACCTTCAGCAGGACACAATCATAATTATTTGCGACCCCGTGCGCACGAAAGAGCGGGCGGAGGGCTATTCAAAGCTTCTTGCGGAAGAATGCCTGTCGCTGCTGGAATCCGGCATTCTCGAAAGCAGCCTGGTCCGATTTGCAGAGGACTGGGAGGGCTTTTTGTTTCGAGCCGAGGATTATCCAATCATAATGGCAGACAGCTTTGCAAGCGTCTCCTATCCGCTCAAGCCAAAACAGATCTACAGCATTGATGCAAAGCGCTTGCCTTCGTACGGTGGCAGCCTCGAAACGGCGGCGACAGATGTAGCCCATCATATTAAGTCCGACTTTAGGACAGTCATACTCTGCCACGACCAGCGGCGTGCAGGCAGGCTGCGGGAGTACCTTGAGGAGCGGAGCATAACCACCTCGCTTGACTATTCACTGCAAGCGCTGCCTGATTACGGCTCGTGCATGATTAGCGTTGGTGACTTGTCCGCAGGTATGGAGTACCCCGGAATCAGGCTTGCAATTATAACCGAAGGGCAGATTATAGCCCAAGCCCTGCCCAAGCGCATAAGAAAGACGCGGTACAAATCCAACCGAGAGCAGCTCCAGAGCTTTGCAGACCTATCTCCGGGCGACCTCGTAGTTCACGACCAACACGGCATTGGGCGATTTGTCGGTTTTTTCAAGCTTCCGGTGGACGGGGTTGAAAAGGAGTACATTAAGATTTCATATGCGGGGACGGATAATCTGTATGTCCCTGCGACGCAGCTCGATTTAGTAGCGAAATACATTGGAGGCGGAACCGACACAATCTCCGAAGAAGGCGAAACCGGCGGCGGAAGAAGCGCAGTAAGGCTTTCTAAGTTAGGGGGAGCCGACTGGACAAGGGCGAAAACAAAGGCCAAGAAGGCCGCAAAGGAAATGGCTGGGGAGCTGATAAAGCTTTATGCGGCGCGCCAACGCATCAGCGGGCATGCATTTCAAAAGGACACAGTTTGGCAAACAGAATTTGAAGACAAATTTGGGTATCAAGAAACTGACGATCAGCTAAAATGCATTCAAGAAATCAAAGGGGACATGGAAAAAAATGTCCCGATGGATCGCTTGCTCTGCGGCGATGTAGGATATGGAAAAACCGAAGTCGCGCTCAGGGCTGTTATGAAATGCGTTCTCGATGGGCGGCAGGCGGCAATACTTGTCCCAACAACCGTGCTCGCTCAGCAGCATTTTGTAACATCAATGAGAAGGTTTGCAGGTTACCCCGTTAATATAGAAGTGCTAAGCCGCTTCCGCAGTCCCGCGCAAATGAAAAGGACCTTGCGGGACTTGGAAAATGGCGGAGTTGATTTCGTCATAGGCACGCACAGGCTGCTCCAAAAGGACGTCAAGTTTAAAAAACTTGGCTTGCTGGTGGTCGACGAGGAGCAGAGGTTCGGCGTTTCGCACAAGGAGCGTCTAAAAGACCTTGCAAAGCAGATTGATGTGCTCACCCTTTCTGCGACGCCGATACCGCGAACCTTGAATATGGCGTTGTCAGGCGTGCGCGATATGTCTACGATTGAAGAGCCGCCGCAAAGCCGACGCCCTGTGCAGACCTATGTAATCGAGCACGATTGGAGCATTCTGACGGATGCTATAAGGCGGGAGATTTCTCGCGGGGGGCAGGTCTATTATCTGCACAACCGCATCGAAAATATCGAGAGGGTAGCTGTGCGGATGTCGGAGATGCTCCCGGGGGTGAGCGTTACCGTAGCGCATGGCAAAATGGACGAGGACAGCCTCAGCGATGTGATGGAGCGCATGACAACAGGCGAAATTCAAGTGCTTGTCTGCACGACAATCATAGAGTCCGGTATAGACATCCCTAATGTCAACACACTTATCATCGAAGATGCTGATAAGCTCGGGCTTGCCCAGCTTCATCAGATAAGAGGTCGGGTTGGCCGCTCGCCGCGCCGCGCTTATGCCTATCTCACATTCCGTACAGGCAAAGCTCTGTCGGAAATTGCGGAAAAGCGGCTAAGCGCCATCCGCGAGTTTGCTGAATTTAACTCAGGCTTCAAGATAGCAATGCGCGATTTGGAAATCAGGGGCGCAGGCAGCCTTTTGGGCGCAGAGCAGTCCGGGCACATGATAAGCGTTGGGTACGATATGTATTTAAAGCTGCTTGAGGAAGCCGTTTTGGAAGAAAAGGGAGAAAAGCAGCACACCAAGGCAGAATGCCTGGCCGATTTGAATGTTTCGGCAGGCATCCCTGAGAAATTTGTCCCCTCCGGCAAGCAGCGGATGGATATTTACAGACGCATCGCCCTAATTCGTACAGAGGAAGACTGTGATGAAATGATTGCAGAGTTAATAGACCGGTATGGGGATCCTCCGGCTCAAGTCATAGCTCTGACTTCAATTGCCATGCTCAGGAGCGAGGCGGCGCAGGTGGGGATTACCGAAATTTCGCAAAAAGACGGCTGGCTCAGGCTTAAACTTGATGATTTCAGCATGGATAGAATCTCAAAACTATACTCCCTGCCCGAGTACAACGGCAGAATTAAAGTTGTCGCCGGCTCAGACCCTGCCATTGCGCTCAGGTTGAAAGGGGTGTCTGTAGTCGACGAGGCAGTCAGGTTCGTGCGCGCATACTCATATTCGGCGGGGTAGTTATAAGCAATTTAGTCATTTGGTGTGCTTTTGCAAAAGGTTATTTCTTTTTTGTTTCCCATTCTTCTCTGAGAAGGGCATAACCCAATTCATCACCACTCGCTCTATTTGATTTTTTATGCGGCGGCCTGACATTATGGAACAAAGTCTCCCGACGCATCCCGATTTTTTCCATCAACTTGCTTGAGCCCGCATTTTCCGCATCGCAATGACCGACAATGCGGCGCATGCAAAGATGGTCAAAGCCAAATTCAAGGAGTTTCTTGCCAACTTCAGAACCATATCCCTTCTGCCAGTAATCTCGGTGCAAAATCCATCCGACTTCCGCCGTTTCCTCATTGCGGAGATGTAAGTCGCATGAACCAATGAGCAAACCTGTTTCTTTTAAGATTACTGCAAAATTATACACAGTTACAGGAGTTTCAGATGCGTAATCGCGACACCTCTGAACAAAGGCTCTGGTCGCTTCTTCATCATTTGGACCGAAGAGCATATACACGGTGTTTTCCAACTGGCCGGCATAGCTATGTATGGCAGGCCAGTCAGCTTCCTCAATATTTCTAAGTATTAAGCGTTTCGTTTCAAGCGGCACTTTACCCATCAGGCTCTCCTTTCACCTATGAAACAATCTCTTATTCTGGTATATCGGCTCGCATGTTATATTGACTCCAAGCTGCCGGAACATCCCTATATCCACCTGAGACAAAATTACGGTTGAATGCGCTTCTGAGTTCGCAAGCTTTGGGAGCTGCTCAAGCACCCGCCCGGCTATCTGGTTCGTAGCGGTGCTGATTGCAAGTGCGATTAGCACCTCGTCCGTGTGTAGCCTCGGGTTTTCGTTGCCAAGATACCCAACCTTCAACCTTTGTATTGGTTCAATAAGGGCAGGGGCAATGAGCAGAACCTTGTCGTCAATGCCTGCTAAATATTTAAGAGAGTTGAGCAGAGCTGCAGATGACGCACCAAGCAGTGCCGAAGTCTTTCCTGTAATGAGCGTGCCGTCCGGCAAGGAGATTGCAACGCAAGGGCCTTCCGTCAATTTTCCCTTTTCCAGGGCCGGGCTGACAGGCACCCTGTCGCTGGGCGAAAGCCCTGAATTGCTCATGAGCAACTCAAGTTTCGTGACTGCCGACTTCTGAACATTCCCCTTTGCATAGTCGAGCTGTGTATAAAAATACCTGCGGATAATCTCTTGCTCTGAAGCTTCTGCGCAAATATCGTCATTAATGCAAAAGCCAGCCATGTTGACGCCCATATCCGTAGGGGAGCGGTATGGGCTTTTGCCCCATATCCTAGTGAACATAGCGTTCAATATCGGGAAAACTTCAATATCCCGATTGTAGTTGACGGCAGATTCGCCATAAGCCTCAAGGTGAAATGGGTCAATCATGTTAACATCGTTAAGATCGGCAGTAGCCGCCTCGTATGCCAGATTTATAGCGTGCTTCAGCGGGCGGTTCCAAAGTGGAAATGTCTCAAATTTTGCATACCCGGCTTTTATGCCTCGGGTGTATTCATGATACAGCTGTGAAAGGCATGTCGCCATTTTCCCGCTTCCCGGCCCCGGCGCAGTCACAACGACAAGCGGCCTTGTCGTTTCGATGTAGTCATTGTGCCCATACCCTTCGTCGCTGAGTATTAGCTGAATATTTGAAGGATAATCCGAACCCGCAATATAGTGGATTAGATATACTTTAACGCCAAGCCCCTCGAGGTGCGCTTTGAATTTGTCTGCGGCTGCCTGTCCGAGATATTGGCTTATTACAACACTTCCGACATATAGCCCGCTTAAACGAAACTCATCAATAAGCCGCAATACGTCGTCGTCATATGAAATGCCTGTATCGCAAATCTCCTTGTTTGAATCAATGTCAGAAGCATTTATTGCAATGACAATTTCCGCTTTGTCTGCAAGCGTTTTCAAAAGCTCGACTTTGATATCTGGCATGTATCCTGGCAAAACCCTTGCCGCATGATGGTCGTCAAAGAGCTTGCCGCCAAACTCAAGGTAGAGTTTGTTCTCAAAGATCTCTATCCGCTCCAAAATCTTTTCGGATTGCATTTTTAGGTATGCCTCACAATCAAACCCTATCGTATACAAAAATTCCCTCCTATTCATAACTCGTCCAGCGGTGGAAGTGCTTCAAGGCCACATATGTACATGTATGTAGTTTATACTGGTATCAAGACTGTGTCAAGATATCTGAGCTATAGGTCATATCGCAAATTTTCTTGACACAACCCCACGTCCTTGCTATACTGTTCCTTGCCAATCGGGAACGGATAATTGCGCTTCCCGTAAACACAAAATAGAATATTTGCGCGGGTGGTGGAATTGGTAGACTCGCTAGATTCAGGTTCTAGTGTGCGTAACGCACGTGGGGGTTCGAGTCCCCCCCCGCGCACCAACGAAAAACGCTGTAGTTGCAAAAGCTGCGGCGTTTTTCGTTGCACTTAAATAAAATGCGCCCTATGAAATGGACAGTAGCGGTGCGCTGAGGGTACTCGCTACCCATACCCTGCGTGCGGCTCTGTTGCAAAATTGGCAAGTTTGCCGCAAGCGTTGCGAGCGTATTTTGTTACGGTTATATATACAAGATATTCAGTCTATATACACGGATTATTCACAGATTTTACAAAATTTTCATTTTTGCTTGACAGCTCTAACCGTTGTATGATATAAGTTCCGGGTGGTTCATGTAGAGGCTTGCGTGTAGGTATTTTCCACTAGCGATTCTGTTTGCCGAACTTGTTTAAGTCGCTACAGAGCAAAAGCATTTTTTAGGAGGACAAAAATGAAAAAACTAATAGCTATCTTACTGATGTGTCTCATCGTTGTAAGCATAGTGGCCGGCTGCGGCGGCAACGGCAACGGTGGAGGCAACGGCGGTGGCGGAGCTGCCGGTGGAAACGGCGGCGGCGGTGGTGACGCCGGAGCCGGCGATGCAGGTGGCACTCAAAATGGCCAACAAGCAACCGGGAGGGCAGACATCAGAATCGCCACGCAAGCTGACATTGTTTCCCTAGACCCGCACGCCACGAATGACGCACCCTCAGGTGACGTCAACCGGCAGATTTACTCATCCCTGCTCTACACGGGCACCGACATGCAATTTAGGCCGGACTTAGCATTATCTTGGGAGAATTTGTCTCCAACCGAGTGGCAGTTTAACCTGCGTCCGGATGTGGTCTTCCATGATGGCACGCCATTTACCGCTTCTGACGTGCGGTTTAGCATTTTGCGCCAGCAGCAATTTCCTCAAGTGCAGCACCTTGTAGCCGCAATCGCTGATGTCCACGTTGTGGACGACCTCACAGTCATCATTGAAACACATGAGCCCTTCGGGCCCATACTTGCAAACCTTTCACACAATGCGACCAGGATGCTATCGGAAAGGGCAGTCACTTACTTTGGCGATGCATACGCAGAAAACCCCATCGGCACAGGCCCTATGCGTTTTGTTTCTTGGACTCCTGGTGTTGAAGTCGTCTTGGAGCGCTTTGAAGACTATTTTGGTGGGGTGCCTATGGCGGAGCGCCTTACATTCGTCACAATAACAGACGGCCCTGCGAGGACTATAGCCCTCGAAACGGGCGAGGTTGACATGGTCTTGGTGGTAGAGCATGTTGACGTGGACAGAATCAACAACCATGCAGACCTTGTTCTCGAAGAGATTTCTTCAAACCGCATTGAGTGGCTTAGCTTTAACCTAAACAGGGCGCCATTTGACAACGTGCTGGTGCGTCGCGCTATCGCCCACGCCCTAGACAGGGAAAGCCTCAATATTGTGGGCTACATGGGAAGGGCGCAAATTGCACACTCCTTTACGGGTCCCACGGTATTTGGATATAACCCCAATATCGAGCGCATTGAATTCAATCCGGATTTGGCGCGCGAGCTTCTTGCAGAAGCCGGATTCCCCGATGGATTTAACACTACGATTTGGTCTAGCGGCGAGGCTAGGAACAGGAAAGCCCAGACTATCCAAAGCAATTTGAGGGATATTGGCATAATTGCTGAAATAGAGCAGCTCGAATGGGCGGCTTACTTAGACAGGACGTCGGCAGGCGAGCATTACATGCACCTTCTTGGTTGGGCAAACCTCACTGGTGATGCAGACCCCGGTATGTGGCCGTTGTACCACACTTCCAGCTGGGGCGCAGGGAATAGGGCGTTCTTCTCCCATCCGCGTGTAGACCAGCTGCTTGAAATGGGCAGGACAGAGACAAATGTGGAAGCGCGGCCTCCGCTTTATCACGAAGTTCAAGAAATACTCAGAGAGTACCTGAATGTGGTTCCGTTGCATATACTTCCTGTCGAATTTGCGCGCAGGGCGGATCTTCAGGGCGCAGAGCTTCATCCTGGCGGTTTGCACAGGCTGCACAACCTTCACTTCCCCGGGTAGTTTTAAATGTGGTAATGGGAATGCGCCGCTTTGACTACGAGCGGCGCATTCCCAACATTAGTCCGACATAGATTGGAGACTCAAATGGCAAAATATATAATCAAGCGGATATTGATGCTGATTCCCGTGATAATAGGTGTGGCTTTCTTGGTGTTTTCCATTTTGAGCTTTACACCGGGAGACCCTATAAGGATAATTTTGGGGGAAGAGGCGACCCCTGAAGCCATAGAGCAGTTGACAATGGAGCTAGGGCTTGATCAGCCGCTAGTTGTTCAGTTTTTTAGGTATTTAGTCAGATTGGCACAGGGCGACCTTGGCAGATCCTACATCACGAACCGTCCGGTTTTTGGTGAGATTATGAACGCTTTGCCTCATACGATAGAGCTTACCATTTGGAGCGTGGCTATCGGTCTTGTGATAGCAATACCGGTTGGCGTAATATCTGCGTTGAAGCAGTATTCGCTCTTAGATAATATCAGCATGGTTATCACCCTTATTGGCGCTGCCATACCAAATTTTTGGTTTGGGTTATTGTTAATGCTTTTGTTTTCGCTAACACTTGGTTTGTTGCCGTCTTCCGGGGTGGGCACCCCCTTGCACATGATTTTGCCCGCACTCACCTTGGGCACCACCAACGCTGCTATAATTGCTCGAATGACGCGCTCGTCCATGCTTGAGGTTATCAGGCAAGACTATATCAGAACTGCAAAATCCAAAGGTGTCGGCAGGGGCAAAATAATCAGGAAGCATGCCTTTAGAAATGCGTCTATTCCGATTGTTACAGTTATAGGGCTCCAGTTCGGCGGCTTGCTCGGAGGCGCGGTGCTTACGGAAACTGTGTTCTCGATTCCGGGCTTGGGCATTCTTATGGTAAATGCCATTAGGCAGATGGACACGCCCATGGTTCTTGGGTCAATCATAGTGTTCACGATACTTTTTTGCATAATAAATTTGATTGTTGACCTTTTGTACGCATTTCTGGATCCGCGTATAAAAGCTGCATACAAGTAGGGGGCAGCGGTTATGGAAAGCACTTACAAGAAAAAAAGTCAGATTGCGGATGTTTGGAGCCGCTTTAAACGCAATAAGATGGCCTTGGCGGGCCTGATCGTCCTCGTAGTTATGATTATCCTTGCGATTTTTGCAGATGTCATAGCCGACTTTGAAACAGAGGTTATACGTCAGAACATACCGAATAGGCTACAGACCCCTTGTGCGCAGCATTGGTTTGGTACCGACGAATTTGGAAGAGACATCTTCGCAAGGATTGTGCACGGCACTAGAATATCCTTGCAAGTGGGTGTCATATCCGTTGGGATTGCCCTCATTGTTGGAGGCTTCCTAGGTGCTATTGCAGGATTTTATGGCGGAGCAATAGATAACGTGATCATGCGCATAATGGACGTTTTCCTTGCTGTGCCTGGAATGTTGCTTGCGATTGCTATTGTTGCGGCTCTTGGCTCAAGCATGACTAACCTAATGGTTGCAGTCGGAATTTCCAGCATGCCCTCTTATGCAAGAATCTTGCGGGCATCGGTTCTTTCTGTAAAGGACATGGAGTTTGTAGAGGCGTCCAGAGCTATAGGCGCAAAGAATATGACCATAATTATGAGCCACATCATACCCAACTCCTTAGCTCCGGTCATAGTTCAATCCACCTTAGGGGTTGCCGGAGCGATTTTGGCTACGGCTGCGCTCAGCTTCATAGGTCTTGGAATACAGCCGCCTAATCCGGAATGGGGGGCGATGCTGTCGAGCGGAAGAGCATTTATGCGTGACCATCCTCATGTTGTGCTGTTCCCCGGACTATCTATCATGCTAACCATCCTTGTGCTTAACATGATAGGCGATGGATTAAGGGATGCGCTTGACCCAAGACTTAAATAAGGGAGATAGAATCGAAATGGATAACATCCAAGTATCTGTTGAAAATTTGGTCGTAGAATATAAAACTGAGCATGGCAATGTGCAAGCTGTAAACGGTGTCAACATTCAAGTGAAAAAAGGCAAGACGCTAGGCATTGTAGGAGAAACCGGAGCAGGCAAAACCACTACGGCACTTGCGGTCCTTCGTTTAATTCCAAACCCTCCCGGGATTGTCAAGTCCGGCAAGATAATTGTTGATGGAGAAGATATTTCTGGCAAGTCAGAGTTCGAAATGAATAAGATTCGCGGCGGCATTGTTTCTATGATATTTCAGGATCCGATGACTTCGCTAAACCCTGTGCTCACGGTTGGGGATCAGATTGCAGAAAGTATTGGCATCCACCAAGGCCTGAGCCGCAAGGAAGCCATGAAAAAGGCGGAAGAAATGCTGGAAATGGTAGGGATACCCGGGTATCGCAGTGGCGAATACCCGCACCAGTTTAGTGGAGGTATGAAGCAGAGGGTTGGGATAGCCATAGCCCTCTCATGCAATCCGCAACTGCTTATTGCCGATGAGCCAACCACAGCGCTTGACGTAACAATCCAAGCCCAGGTTTTGCAGCTCATGAAGTCGCTAAGGGATCAGTATGGGACTTCCATGATAATGATTACACATGATCTCGGCATTGTGGCGGAGGTTTGTGACGATGTCGCCATAATGTACGGAGGGAGGATTATAGAACAGGGTACGCTGGAAGACATTTTTAAGAAAACCAAGCACCCATACACGGAAGGGCTCTTTAATTCTTTGCCAAACTTGGCAAACAGGACGGAAAAGCTCAAACCAATAAGAGGCTTGATGCCAGATCCGGCTAGGCTGCCTTCCGGCTGCGTATTCCACCCCAGATGCCTCTATGCGCAAGAAATTTGCCAGAGCCGAGTTCCTCAGAGGACTGACTTTAGCGATACTCATATGGTCTGTTGCCTTGCATATGAAGAAGGTACCAACATTGAAGTAAAGGGAGGTGGCAGAATTGTCTGATGCATTGCTAAAAGTGACGAATTTGAAAAAATACTATAAAACAAAAAAAGGTGTGCTGCACGCCGTAGATGGGGTCGATTTTACTATAGAAAAAGGCAAAACCCTAGGTGTGGTTGGAGAGTCCGGCTGCGGCAAATCCACCACTGGGCGAGCCATACTGAGGCTTGTCGAACCAACGAGCGGGACTATTGACTTTGACGGCGTTAACGTTATGTCCCTTAATGCAGAAGCGATGCGCAAAATGCGCACACAGATGCAGATTATTTTTCAAGATCCATTCTCATCCTTAAACCCCAGGAAAACCGTTAGTGAAATAATTGCTGAACCCCTAAAGCTAAACAGGATTATCACAAACAGAAAAGAGCGGGAAGCGAAAATTCATGAACTCATGTCTACCGTTGGCCTTGCGGATAGGTTGTTCAACACATATCCTCATGAGCTTGACGGTGGGCGGCGTCAGCGCATAGGCATAGCTCGCGCACTTGCGCTTGACCCAAAATTTATCGTTTGTGACGAACCGGTTTCTGCGCTTGACGTTTCGATTCAAGCCCAAATCTTAAACTTGCTCCAAGAGCTGCAGGAGACGAGGGGCTTTACGTTCATGTTCATCACCCACGACCTCGCTGTAGTGAACTACTTTTCCGATGAAATTATGGTGATGTATCTTGGGAAAGTAATTGAGAAAGCAACCTCAGACGAACTCTTTAATAACCCGCTTCATCCATATACAAAGGCGTTGCTGTCGGCAAGCCCTGTCCCGGATATTGACCATAAGCCGGACCGCATCACCCTGAGGGGAGAAATCTCGTCGCCTATCGAGCCTAAGCCGGTTTGCCGCTTTGCACCTCGTTGCAACTTATGTATGGATATTTGCAATCAAGAGATGCCTGAGCTAAAAGATGTTGGCGATGGCCATATTGTCGCTTGCCACCTGGTCGAATGAGTTTATAACACAAGAAAGGCTATGTTATGTTTTTTGATTCCGGTTATAATCCCTATGCTTCGCACAGAGCCGTAGTTTACGGTAGGAATGGATGCGTCGCAACCAGCCAGCCATTGGCTGCAGAAGCCGGGCTGCACGTTATGCGTCAAGGCGGGAATGCCATTGATGCAGCAATCGCGACAGCAGCCTGCCTAACAGTGGTGGAACCTACATCCAACGGCATTGGCGCAGACGCATTTGCGATTGTTTGGGCTAAAGGGGAGCTGCACGGGCTCAATTCAAGTGGATGCGCTCCTGCGTCTATTTCAGTTGATGCTGTCAAAAAGCTCGGGCATGAAAAAATGCCTACATATGGCTGGCTGCCCGTTACCGTCCCGGGGGCGCCCGGGGCCTGGGCGGAGCTTAGCAGGAAGTTTGGCCGCTTGCCACTTGCGGATGTGCTTGCTCCGGCGATAGATTATGCTCGGAAAGGCTATCCGCTTTCTCCGGCCTTGGCATATTTTTGGAACAGGGCATATGAAAATTACAAAACTAATGATAAAGGCGACTTTGCTGCGTGGTTTGAGACTTTTGCCCCTAATGGGCGCGCTCCGGCAACAGGCGAAATGTGGAGCTCAGAGGCTCATGCGGCAACGCTGGAAGAAATCGCTGCAAGTGATGCCGAAAGCTTTTACAGAGGGGATTTGGCCCATAAAATTTCAAAGGCTTCCGAAGAGGGCGGTGGGTTTCTCGCTTATGAGGATTTAGCGGCCTTTATGCCTCAATGGGTAAAGCCAATCAGCATAAACTACCGCGGGTATGACGTGTGGGAAATTCCCCCGAATGGGCAGGGGCTTGTCGCTTTGGCGGCCCTTGGCATATTAAAAGGGTACGAGTTTGCCATGCGTGAAAGCGTGGACACAGCACACAAGCAAATAGAAGCAATAAAGCTGGCATTCACAGCTGGAAAGCAGGTTATCACCGACCCGCTCCAAACAAACAAGGAGCATGTGGATTGGCTTTTGGGCGAGAAATTTGCACAGGAAGCAAGGGCGAAGATAGGCGAACAAGCGTTGGTGCCGACTCCCGTAGAGCTTCCAAAGGGCGGTACGGTCTATCTCTGTACAGCTGACGGTGATGGCAACATGGTGTCGTTTATACAAAGCAACTATATGGGATTTGGTTCGGGAATTGTAGTGCCGGGAACTGGCATCGCACTGCAAAACCGGGGTAATGATTTCAGCTTGGATAGCGACCACGTCAACCGCCTGGAAGGCGGCAAGCGCACCTACCATACGATTATTCCGGGATTTTTGACGAAAGGCGGCACCCCCATTGGCCCATTTGGGGTTATGGGGGGGTACATGCAGCCACAAGGGCATATGCAAGTTATGATGAATACAATTGACTTTGCACTCAATCCCCAGATGGCATTGGATGCCCCTCGCTTCCAATGGGTTGATGGCAAAACAGTTGAGCTTGAACACACTTTCCCAAGGCACATTGCAGAAGCTCTGGCAAAGCGGGGGCATGATATTCGCATTGCTTTAGGCTCGGGAAATTTTGGCCGTGGCCAGATTATTTGGAGAGATAACCAGACGGGCGTTTTGGCAGGTGGCACAGAGTCGCGCACCGATGGCGCAGTGGTGGCATTTTGATGCATAAGGAGATTAACTAAAACAATGAGGGCTGTACAATCAAACCGTATGCGCATAACTATTGTCACATGCTTTTCCGCATTCATTTTGGGTTTCATAAATGCCCATACTCTTTTGTTTGAGGTTTACGCATTCGTGAGCCCACAAACAGGGAACCTAGTAAATATGGCTGTGCGGCTCGTGCAAGGTGATATTGAAGGGCTGCTCCTGACCTTCGTTATTTTCGGAGGATTTTTTGTCGGGTGTTTTATTGCGACCGGATTTGTAGGCCGCATCAAAAAAGCGAAGCCAGAATTTTATATCCAATGGTCAATGTTCTACGTCCCGCTCGTGTTTATTCTGGTGTTTTTCTATTTTATGCCGCTGTGGGTGGTAATTTTTATTAAGAGCTTCATTTCCGGTGTTGCGCTTTGCTTTTTTAGAAGGATTGGCGATATTGAAACGAACAACAGCATCGTAACAGGAAATATGCGATTTATTGGCGGCTCTTTGTTTGATATGTTTGTGCGCAAAGACAAGGGAAAAAGAGCGGTATTTATAAGCTACACCGCTGCAACCTTCTTGTTTTTCTTGGGTGCGGTGGTTTTGACACTTATATCGGAACTTGGGAGGGCAGATTCGCTCCTTGTCCTGCTGATTATCGGCGCACTCCCATATCTGATAGGGATTAAGCTTGCAAATGACTAGTTACTTATTCAGTGCCAGCTAAGAAAACCTAGTAGCAGGCTTCTCAATGCCGGACAGATAGCAGACACTGAGTAGTAACAGTGACTAGGCAGACTTAATAGTTTGCCGGATTTGAGGGATTGCATTTACGTTTTGCGGAGGGTATAATTAATGCACTTTCTTTCGATTGGAGAAGTGCTATTATGTATACAGCGGCCGTGATCACTGTGAGCGACAAGGGCTTTAAAGGCGAGCGTGAAGACCTTGGAGGGCCAGCAGTTTGTGAAATGCTTGAAAAAGAAGGGTATGAAGTTGCGCATAGTGCAATCATCCCGGATGAACAGGAGCTTATTGAGCGGGAGCTTATCGAATGTGCAGATGGGTTGGGCGTCGCCCTTGTCGTAACGACTGGGGGGACGGGGTTCTCACCGCGCGACGTGACTCCGGAAGCGACGCTCGCTGTTTGCATGAGGATGACGCCCGGCATTGCTGAGGCTATGCGCGCTGAGAGCCTAAAGGTCACAAGCCGCGCAATTTTGGCGAGGCAGCAGGCAGGCATTCGCGGCGAAACTCTTATAATAAATCTGCCTGGCAGCCCCAAGGCCGCAAAAGAAAATCTTGCGGCAGTTTTGCATGCATTGGGTCATGGGCTGGAGATGCTGCGAGGGGCAAAGCGAGACTGCGCAGAGGGATAGAAAAAACAAAAAATGTGGGATGAATGGGTGGTAAATTGCGGCCGCCCCACAAGTTGTCGACAGATTGCTTGAGGAGGCAGAATAACTTGCAGTACAAAACAAGAAATGGCTTTATGCGGAAGCTAGTGATGAGCATAACTGCGCTTTCAATTATAGGCCTTGTCATAGTGTACATAATTTTCAACACAATGTTTCGAACAATCATGTTTGAGTACGTCATAGACGCCACTCATAGTAACGTGCGCTTAATTTCGCAAGAAATCGACAATTGGTTTGATTTAAGCAACCATATTGTTGAAAATCTGTCTAGCCTCTGGGCTTACTTGGGTGTGGGCTACATAGAAATCATAGCGGACAATTTTGTGAGTGAGTTTGAGTTTATAACCGATGCAATCGTAGGGTTTTCAGATGGAAGCTTTCAAAACAGCAACGAGTGGCCGTCAGAATATGACTGGCTTGCGACAGCGCGGCCGTGGTATATCGCAGCAGAGGCGGCGCAAGGAGAGCTAATAGCGACGGTCCCATATTTTTCTGCAATTGAAAGCCAAGGGGTCATCACCACGGTGGCAAAATGGGTGCCGGATATTGGGGGGATGGAAGCCGTTGTCGGAGTGGTTATAACCGTAGATGCAATTATAAGCATGGTTAACGAATATCGGCTTGTTGGAGGCGGTTATCTAATGCTGATTGGCCCCGGCGGGGAGATAATCTCGCACCCAAATGTCGAATATATTGTTGGTGTTGGCGCAGAAGGTGAAGGCGGTATCACTTATTTAGAGAGCATCCCCAATGGGGAGTTTTTGATGGGAACCATCCGAGGCGGATATGGCATCACCGAATTTGATGACTACATGCTTGGGCCTTCGTATTTAATGACATTTTACCTGGAAGCTATTGGATGGACCTTGGCGACAGTTCTTCCGGTGGCCGCCGTGGGGGAGACAGGCACATACTACCTCCTAGTTATTATGCTGACAATGGGGGCCGTACTGGTCGCATTGCTTCTTTTGGTCATGCTCTTTATGACCTTGCTGACAAGAAACATGGAAGAGCGGCAGGTGGCTGAGGAAAGGCTCCGAATAGTCATTGACAACATGCCGCTAGTCTCAAACTTTCGGGACAAGGAATTTAACGTTTTGGAATGCAATGAAGCGGCGGCAAAGCTTTTTGATTTAAGCAGCAAAGAAGAATACAAACAGAGGTTTTTTGAACTGAGCCCCGAATTCCAGCCAGACAACCGCAAATCAGACGAAAAAGCGAAGGAGCTCATAGTAGAGGCCTTTGAAACTGGCCACGCTAATTTTGAATGGATGCATCAGAAGCTAAGCGGAGAGCCGATTCCGACAGAAGTCACGTTGATTCGGGTAGAGTGGCGCGGAACGGACAACCTGGTCGCCTTTGTCCGCGACCTGCGAGATTTTTATAAATACAAGGAGACCGAGCGCATCGCCCGCCAAAGGTTGGAAGTCATGCTGGATTCGTCGCCGCTGCTGGTAACGATTTTTGACGAAAACAGCGAAGTCCTTGAGGCAAACCGGGAGGCGGAGCGCCTGTTTGAGATACCGGATAAAAAGCTGTATATAGACGATTACTTTGCGTTCTCGCCGGAATTTCAACCGAATGGCACGCCATCGCGAAAAATGGGCATTGATGTGATTGAACTGGCGTGCGAGCAAGGGCGGAGCCAGTTTGAATGGACATACCAAACCTCCAATGGGGAGCTCATCCCCTGCGAAGAAACAATCATGAAGGTGGAGATTGAGGGTGAAGATCTTCTAATTGCGTACACGCGCGATTTGCGCGATTTCTACAGATACAAAGAGACGGAGGGCATCGCCAAGCAAAGGCTTCAAGCAATGCTTAACTCATCGCCGCTGGCATGTACGATTTTTGACGAGAGAATAAATGTCGTGGAGGTCAATGACGTTGCCGTTGAACTTTTCGAGATGAAGGACGCCAACGAATATATAGAAAACTTCTTTGCTCTCTCGCCGAAATACCAGCCGGATGGCAGGCGCTCGCGCGAAAAGATGTATGAAAAAATGCACCTTTGCTTCAACCGCGGAAGGGCGCACTTTGAATGGATGCACCAAACGATGGATGGAGAAACTCAAATACCGTGCGAAGTTGCGTTGGTTTGCTTGACGCTTGATGCAAAGAATTTGATTATAGCTTACCTGCGCGACCTGCGCGAGATAAACACAGCCATTGATATGGTCAAGCAGCTTGAAAAAGCAGCGTATACCGACCCGTTGACCGGGGCGCGCAACAGGCGGTATTTCTTAGAGGAGGCCGAGAGGGAGCTGCAGAGCTGTGTTGAAGATAGCAAGAGCTTTTCTGCAATCATGGTTGATGTAGACCACTTCAAAAAAATAAACGACACATATGGCCACCCCGTGGGCGACGAAGTTTTGAAAATCCTTGTCGCCAGAATGAACCACTCAGTGAAAGCAGACACGATGGTCGCCAGATATGGTGGAGAAGAGTTCGTCATAACGCTTCCGGAGGTGGACGAAGATAGTGCGCTGAGGACTGCTGAGAGGATAAGGCAAAGCGTTGAAGCATCTAAGTTTGCGATAGAAGAGCACGAAATCAAAGTCACAATTTCGCTCGGAATCGCCTCAAAATCAGATAATAACAGCACCCTTTCTGACATAATAAGCAATGCAGACAAAGCGCTTTACCTAGCAAAGCGCTCAGGAAGAAATTGTGCGGTTAAATACTAGAGGGAAGAGGGGCTCCCCGCTCCCTGTTTCCACTACAGCTTTGCACTTACAAAACCGGATTTTGTCAATTTTTTCATATGCTTAAAGCCACATGCCTTGAGGAGTTCTTTCATTTCGCCGAACTTAAAGCAGAGCGAGTCCGAATCATGGCTGTCGCTGGAAAGGATGACCTCGCCGCCCCGCTTTTTTAACTCTTTGAGTAGGAAAGGCGATGGGAAAGGGACGAGCTTGCCAACCCGGTACATTGCTCCGGTATTGACCTCAAAGAGCTTGCAGTTTTTGAGAATCTCGTCCATTGCACACAGCGCTGCACTAACATACCTAGGGTGCTGCTCATCAAAAAGGCATCCATCGATATTGTACTTTGCGATAAGGTCAAAATGCCCGACTATGTCGGCTTTTGTCTTTTTTGCTATTTCCGAAAAAACGGAAAAATAATCCTCCGCCAGCGCATAATAATCGCCTCCGAAAAAATCCTTGACCATCTGAATTTGATATTTTACGCCAGCGTCTACAGAGATGAACTGGCCGAACCTGTTGGTATAATGCAGGGTGCCGATAGTGTAGTCCAGGCCTTCGGGGAGGGTTTCGGTATAGTAATCATGCTCAAGTCCGACAAACACCTCGATCTCGCTATCATATTTTTCCTTAAGAGCATTGACCACACTGACATACTCATCTGTCGCCGGCAAATCCATGGTGGAAAATATGTCAAAGGGCACATATGAATGCTCTGAAAATCCGATAGAGCCAAAGCCCTTGTCAATAGCAGCTTTTACCATCTCCTCGGGCGTCAAAGCCCCATCGCAATAGGTTGTGTGCGTGTGCAAATTTTGAAACTCGGTCATTCGGATTTGTTCCTCCCTGTAGTCATCTGCCAAAATAACAGAGTGGGAATTTGCACTCGCCGCATGCCATGCAGAACCCACCCTCGCCCAGTCCGGGGATGTCGTCGGCGGTTATCTCAACCCCGGCGAATATTCGCGGCAAAAAAACGTCAAGGCTTGTAACCTGCGAGTGCATAGAAGCCCCGGGCACGCCCAAGAGCGCAGTCTCGCCCAGATACGCAATCATAAGCATGTTTCCCGGCTGCATAGGAACGCCCTGCGTCACGACCTTTGCCCCCGTAGTGCGAATCGCCACAGGCGTCAAGTCGTCAGGATCTACGGACATCCCGCCGGTGAGCAAGATAAGCTCGGCGCCTTGCCCCCTGAAGGCCTCAATAGCCCCGCCTATCGCATCCAAATCGTCCGGGCATTTTACGGTGCCCAAAACGTCTGCATCAAAGGTGCCCAGCTTCTTGCGCATTATAGGCTCGAATTTATCGCGTATGCGCCCATAAAAAACCTCGCTGCCTGTTATTATAATGCCGCATTTGAGCTTTTTATAAGGCATTACGCTAAAAACGGGCGTGCCCTTTTCGGCAATCTTGACCGCAGCAACCATGTTGTCCCGTTTTGTGACGAGAGGGACAATCCTAATTCCCCCCAGCTTTGAGCCTTGGGGGACGTCGGTCAAACTCGGCAGGCAGGCTATAGTATAGTCGCCGACGGAGTTAATTTTCCTAAGGGCGGTGCGGTTTATGTTAAACAGCCCGCGATGCTCTGCGTACATGAAGACCTTTCCCTCCGATGGCTCCGGGTCATATGTGACTCCGAAGCCGCAGGCGGCCTGGGCGACTGCGATTGCCGCATCATCTTCGTGAACCTCGTCCGCATCCGGCTCCCATACAAAAATATGGTTTTTTCCAATGTTCAAAAGACGTGGGATGTCCGCCTCGGAAATGATATGGCCGCGCCTGAACATAACGCCCTTTTTACCTTCAGAAATCCCCGTCATATCGTGGCATAGAGTCTGACCGACCGCATCTTCGACTTTGACCTTTCTCACGCCAATACCTCAATGGAGTCACCAGCTTTGATAGAGCCTTCCTCAACAACCTCGGCAAAGATGCCTTCGCGCGGCATGACGCAATCGCCCGTCTGCCTCTTAATTGCACAGCCCTCATTATGGCACTCCTTGCCTATCTGCGTCACAGACAAGAGAGCCTGCCCAACTCGCATCCTAGTGCCAATCGGCAGCTCATAAAGGCAAATGCCGCTGGTCAGGATGTTCTCCGCAAAGACGCCCGCATCTAAGTTCGGCATTTTCTCGCGCAGCTTGTCCACACTTTCGTCCGCAAGCAGGCTCACTTGCCTATGCCACTCGCCTGCGTGGGCGTCGCCTTCGATGCCGTGCCCGATTTTTACAAAAATTTCAGGTACTGGCGTCTTTACAATGCCCTTGGCATCGCTGATACAAACAGCAGTCACTTTAGCCATCTATTAAATCCTCCTTCAAAGATTATAAATAATAGTCGATTGCGAAACTCAAATTCTCCGCTGGAACCCCCGGCTCTGCCGTGCCACTTCGCACACGAAGGGAGTTGTCTGGGGCTCTTGCCTCAACGCACCCAATCCCCCGACTTGCCGCCTGTTTTTTTCAAAAGGCGGATGTTCGTTATTTCAATATCCTTCTGTGCGGCTTTGCACATGTCATATATGGTCAAAGCAGCGGCAGAAACGGCAGTCAAGGCCTCCATCTCTACTCCGGTCTCGCCCTTGCAGCGCACCGTGGCGGTTATATCTATAGCCCTGCGGCTTTCATCGCAAAGATAAGATACGTCAACTCCAGTAATCATAATTGGGTGACACATAGGAATGACATCAGAAGTTCGCTTCGCCGCCATAATGCCCGCAACCTGCGCCACGGCAAGCACGTCGCCCTTCTTCATTTCGCCGCGCACGATAAGCCCAAAAGTCTCGGCACTGACAAGGACAGTGCCGCCAGCCGTGGCCTCACGAACAGTAACTTGCTTATCGCTGACATCAACCATCCGCGCGCGCCCCTCGTCATTAAAGTGAGTAAGCACAGACAAATCATTTCACCCCAATCAAAAAAATAAAACCAAAAAACTGTCAATTAGAAGCGCACTATCCCCCGATTTGGTTCATATTCCTAGCGCTGCCGCTTGTTTCCCCGGCATCGAGCTTGTGCTTGAGCGGCTTTCCAAATATGGCGGCGCTTATTGCGTCTTCAAGCGCCTTGCCCGAAAGGCCCCGCAGGTCAATCTCGTCTGACGAGTGCAAGCAAGGCTTTAGCTTGCCGTCAGAGGCGACCCTTATGCGATTGCATGTAGGGCAGAAGTGCGAGCTGATAGGGCTTATAAGCCCTACCGTGCCAAGGCCATCGGGCAGCTTGTACAGCTTTGCGACGCCGTCCGCTCCGACATCCTTGAGCTCAGGGGCGATATCCAAAACCCGGGAGACGCTGACAAAGCGCGTGCCCGCCCAATCGGCGGTCTCGCCAATTGGCATCATCTCAATAAATCTGACATTTGCATTATGCTTGCGCGTCAGCTCCAAAAGCTCAAATATCTCATTGTCATTAACACCGCCCATAAGCACGGCATTTATCTTTATTGCGTCAAACCCCATGTCGAGCGCAGCGTAAATACCCTTGAGTGCACCATCGAGCGTCCCGGTTCGAGTGATTTTCTTGTATGTTTCCGGATCGAGCGAGTCGAGGCTGATGTTAAGGCGAGTCACCCCTGCGGCGTTGAGGTCGCTCACGAACCTAGGCAATAAAATGCCGTTCGTAGTTAGGCATAGCTCGCAGATGCCAGAAGTTTCAGCTACCCTGCGGCAGATCTCGATGATATTGCTGCGCACAAGCGGCTCACCGCCGGTCAGCCGCACCTTAGTAATCCCGCACACCGCTGAGGCGCGCACGATTTCCGCAATTTCCTCGATTGTCAGGGCATCTTCCCCGGACTGCCTCTCTCCGCCATCGGGCATGCAGTAAACACATCTGAGGTTGCAGTTGTCCGTCACCGACATCCTGAGATAGTAAATATCCCTACCAAAACTGTCTTTCATACACTTAAATCCTGTAAGCCTTTATAATCGCCCCGGCGGGCAGGGGGGGAGAACCCGGTGGGATTTCGCCAAGCAAATCGCACTTAGCGAGGGAAGAAACGGCCTCGCTGCCTTGACTGCCGCTCTGGGCAAAATATGCGACGCCGTTCTCGACCTCCAAAAAACCTCGCAAAATGCGCATTTTTGGGCTATCCTTGCCGAGGGCGTCGCGCAATGCGACGGATATCTCAGGAAAAAAGCAGTCCGCCCTGCCGCAAAGCTTTTTAATATAGGGCATGCCAATCCTCAGAAGCCCTATGACAGCCGCAGCAGGATTCCCGGATAGCCCCAAAATGAGCTTGCCATCACAGACCGCCGCCAAAATCGAGCCGCCCGGCCTCATTGAGGCCTTCCAAAACAAAATCTTTGCGCCCAGCTTCCGGGTGGCATCGACTGCCCAATCGTAGTCGCCCACAGAGGCGCCTCCGGTTGTTATGACCATGTCTGACTTATCTAGGGCTGACCTAATCCTCTCGGAGATCAACTCAGGCTCGTCCGGAATAGAGCCGCAATTTACCGCAACCGCCCCAACGTCCGACAGATACGCCGATATAGTATGCGCATTGCTATTGTATATCGCCGATGGGCGCAAAGCTTCGCCAATCTCGCAAAGCTCGGAGCCTGTGCTTATGACAGATATCACGGGCTTTGCGAAGACTTCAACGCTTCCAAAACCCTGGTTTGCAAAAGCGGAAATAATGGGTGCGGTAATAATTGAGCCTTTTGAAGCGAGCGTATTCCCGGGCATCACATCCGCCCCGGCATAAACAATGTCCGTATTTGGTGCGACTTCCTCAAAAATTCGCACATTATCGCTTGTAAACTTCGTGCTCTCATATTTAATCGTGGCATTTGCCCCTTTAGGTATTGGCGCTCCGGTGAGTATCTTCGCCGCTTGCCCGGGAGCAATCTTGTACCGAGGCTCGGTTCCCGCAGGGATTTCCTCGATTATGCTAAGTACAGCAGGAGCGCCGCTTACCGCCCCCTGGGTGTCCTCACCGCGGAAAGCATAGCCATCGTAGGGGCTCCTGTCAAATGGGGGTATGGGGATTTTAGCATAAACTGACTGTGCGGATATGCGCAAAAGTGCGTCCCCAAGCCTTACCGCTTCGGTTTGATGTGCAGCTTCTTGCTCAAAAAGCAACCTGCACGCCACGTCAGTATCCAAGTTTCTTAACACGCACCCCACCTCCGTCATCCCTGAACATACCATTTGCCCCCCAATTCTGTCAACCCTGAACAGTTACAAAATATTTAAAAAGAATTTCTTCAAAACTATAGAATTGGGGTATGCTTTTATGATAGAATATGTTACTATTTGTTATCACTTAGTTTCTATTTCATTTTGAAGGTGAGAACGGTGCTTGAAATTCTTTCGCCGGCGGGTTCGCCCGAGGGCGTTATAGCGGCAGCGCAAAATGGCGCTGATGCAATATACATGGGCTTCGGTGAGTTTAATGCACGCAAAAACGCAAAGAATTTTACCTTTGACGAGTTTGGGCGAGCGCTCGAATATTGCCGTGTCCGTGGCGTAAAAACATACCTCACGCTAAATACGCTCGCCACTGACAACGAGTTGCCGCAAGTCGCCGAGCGGGCGAAGGAGGCGAGCAGGCTTGGGATTGACGCAATTATTGTGCAGGATCTGGGGGTTATGAGCGCCGTTAGGCAAGTTGTGCCCGATGTGCCTGTTCATGCCAGCACACAGATGGCCGTTCACAACCTTGAAGGCGCAAAGATGGCCGCCGCAGTGGGGTTGAAGCGAGTTGTCGTCGCACGCGAGCTGTCGCGAAAAAAGCTCGCTTACATATGTAAATACGCTCCAATCGAAATAGAGGTTTTTGTCCATGGCGCATTGTGCATGTGCCACTCCGGTCAGTGCTATATGAGTGCGGTCATAGGAAGGCGCAGCGGAAACCGCGGGTTATGTGCCCAGCCGTGCCGCCTGAGCTACAGTGCCGTGGGGCACGCCCCGCTTTATCCACTGAGCCTGAAAGATAACTGCCTTGTAGAATATATGGACGACCTCAAAGCAATGGGCGTTACCGGAGTGAAAATAGAAGGGCGGATGAAGAGGCCGGAATATTCTGCAATCGTCACAGCCATTTATGCAAAAGCGGCACACTTGGGCAGGACTCCGTCGCAAGAAGACATGAGGGTTCTAAAAAAAGCGTTTTCACGCCAGGGATTCACCAGCGGCTACTATGCTAACAGGCTCGGGGCAGACATGTTCGGCATCCGCGAAGACGACCAGAAAACGAGTGCGGCATTATTTGCAACAACCAGAAAGGGCTATTTAAACGGAGAATTTCAACGTGTGCCAGTGCGCTTTGTAGGCTCAATTGCAGAGGGCAAGCGATCAAAACTGGCAGCCATCGACGATAGGAAAAATACAGCGGTAGTATATGGTGCGATTCCGGAGGTTGCATTCCATAAAGAAGTGACTATGGCGACGCTTCAGACCCAGCTTCACAAAACCGGAGGGACGCCATTTTATTGCGCCGGGGTAAAAGGTACGGTGCAGCGCGGACTGGCGTTGTCGGTATCAGCATTTAATGAAATGCGACGAAGCCTGCTTGCCGATTTGCTTGAACAGAGAAAACCTGCGCCTGTGCGGGCGGAGGGCGAGTTTGCCCCCGGAGAGGATTTTTCAGGATATGCAGGAGCGCCCATATTGACCGTATCGGTCATGCGGGCAGATCAGCTTTCACTAGAGATGGAGGCGCTGGCGCCAAAAATACTATACATTCCCGCAACAGAGCTTGATTTTGAATCGCCAATGCTGCAAAGGTTCCTGGAAAACGAGGAGATACGTGTGGTTGCGGCGCTTCCCCGTGCCATACATGACAATCAGCGCAAAGAGATTGCAGACATACTGACCCGAGCGCTGACGCAGGGTATTACCGAAGCGCTCGTGGGGAATATCGGGCAAATCCAATTCGCAATGAGCCATGGCATGGCGGTCAGGGGCGATTTTGGGCTTAATGTGTTCAATTCGGAAACGCTCTATGTTTTGAAGAATCTGGGTCTAAAATCTGCCACTCTTTCTTTTGAGCTTAGGCTTGCCGAAATTCGCGATATGTCAAAACCAATCAACACGGAGATTATCACTTACGGTCGGTTGCCGCTCATGATTACGGAAAACTGCATTGTCAGAAATACGACTGGCGCATGCACCTGCGATAGCTTTTCGGGACTTGTTGACAGGCAGGGCGCATTGTTTCCGGTAGTGCCTGAATTCGGCTGCCGAAATGTCCTTCTCAATTCAAAAAAACTGTTCATGGCGGACAAAAGCAATGTAATCGGAGCTTTAGGGCTATGGGGCGAGAGGTTGAGCTTCACAACAGAAAACGCCGTAGAATGCGTAACAGTGATGAGAAGGTATATGGGAGAGGGCGATTACAAGCCATCGGGATTTACGAGGGGGCTATATTACAGAGGTGTGGAATGAGGACAGTTGACATCTGGCCGTCTGTATACATTCTTGAAACACAAAAGGAGTATTGTAATTGAAAATTGTGCTGGCTTCGGGGTCTCCTCGTAGGCTTGAGCTCTTGAGGATGATTGGGCTGAGCGATTTTGAGGTTATTCCTGATATGACGGAAGAAGTGCTCTGCGAGGGAATTAAACCGGAGCAGACTGTTTGCAAAACCGCTCTTGCAAAGGCAAAAAACGTCTCCCGGGCATGTGATTCCGGATGCTTGATTATAGCGGCGGACACGGAGGTCTATCTTGATGGCGAGCCATTTGGGAAGCCAAAAGACGCAGGCGGTGCGAGCGTTATGCTGAGGAGGCTTTCCGGCAAGCGCCATACGGTTTACACAGGTATTGCGATTATTTATGGAGATGATATAATTACCGCATCGGAGGCGACAGAGGTTTATTTTAGGGAAATCTCGGAATCGGAAATAAAAGCCTACGTTGAAACAGGCGAGCCGATGGACAAGGCTGGCGCATATGGGGCGCAAGGCCGGGGGGCGGTTTTTATAGAAAGGCTTGAGGGGGACTTCTTCAATGTTATGGGACTTCCGGTCTGCCGCGTGTCAATAATGCTAAGGAATTTGGGTGTGGACATATGAAAGCTCTTATAAGCAGACAATCAATAATTATAGCGTCAGTAGCGGTGCTGATTGCCGTTATAACATTTATTTCTATAAACGTGTTTGGCACTGTCGGGCCTGTTACGAACCTGGGCAATGCCGTTTCGAGGCCGATTCGTGCGGTATCGTCAACGGTCACGGGCATTTTTGAGCGTATATATTCCTCAATATACAGATACGACGACCTGCTTGCTAGGCATGAAAGCCTGCTGCGCGAAAATGCCAGGCTGATACAGGACTTTAGGGACGCTGCCCTCCTGGCGGAAGAAAACGCATTGCTTCGCGAGCAATTGCATTTTCGCGAGCGCAACCCCGGGCATGAATCCGAGCTTGCGATGTTCCAAAGCTGGAGCGGGTCAAATTGGTCTCATTCGTTTACTATAAACAGGGGATACGCCAACTCAAATGTCACAAGTGGGAATGCCGTGACAACGGAATACGGCGTGCTAATTGGGCAGATTACTGATGTTGGGGCTATGACGTCAACCGTAGTGACCGTGCTGGACACCACGTTTTCGGCAGGGGCGCTTGTCGGCGACGGCGATGGCACTGTGACAGCCAGAGGGGATTTTAGCCTAATGCGGAGCGGCCTGCTTATGCTCGACCATATAGATGACGATCAAATTATCAGCCCGGGAGATACTGTCGTAACCTCAGGCAGAGTGGGCATATTCCCGCCAGATTTGATTATTGGCGAGGTTGTGGAGCTGCATATGCACAGCACAGGCATTGGAAGATTTGCGACAGTGAGGCCAATGCGCATGCTCGATGCAATTTCGGAGGTTTTCGTAATTACAGACTTTGAAGCTGTGGATGAGTAAGAGGTTATGAGGAGAAAGACGCTGATAATTACTATCAGCCTACATGCGCTCTCGCTGATGGTGGTATTTGTGTTTCAAGGCATGGTATTTCCGTACCTTCGTATAGCCGGACTTTCGCCGTTGCTGTTGCCGCTGCTTAGCACAGGCGTCGCAGTGTATGCGGGTCGGTTTGCCGGCGGGGTTATCGGGATATTTGCTGGGATTCTGTGCGACATTTCGCTAAATGAGCCTGTCGGAGCGTTCACGATTCTTCTTACTTTTACCGGGCTGGTTATCGGAGCGCTTGCTGATTCAGTCATAACCCGAGGGTTTGTGACATATTTTATGTTTTGCATATGTGTGCTAGTGCTGGCGGCGCTAATCCAGATGTTCCCGCTGATTTACATTGTAGGAATCCCGCCACAGGCGCTTTTAATGACCGCACTTTGGCAGACCATATACTCATTAGTGTTTGCGTTCCCGATATGGGTTTTAATCAGAGCAGTGTGGAGGTGGATTAGTAGGGAGCCGCAGTCGACAAAGCCTCAGTGAGGGAGACAATCCCAAAAGGCAAGGCGCTTTTTTAACGCACCCTGATAAGGCGACCGACGAGAAAGGATATGTTGTAAATGCAAAGAATGTTTAAGCCCGCTAGGATAGCTGTGATTTTCGTTTTATTGGCAGTGATGCTTTTATATTTTGTCACAGACCTCTATAGGATTCAGATTCATGAAGCGAGGGCGTTTGACCCCGAAGCCATTCCGCAGAGAATCAATACTCGCACGGTGAACTTGCCTGCGGCGCGCGGGAGCATCTATGACCGAAACGGTATTCTGCTGGCCTCGGGAAGGCCGTCATTTAATATAATGCTCGACTGGAATTCCATGCGCGCCCAAGGTTTTGACACAATGAACAGGGCGATATTGGATCTCGTCTATACAACGATGGCGCACGGTTTTACGCATACAGATACATTCCCCATAACTCGCGGAGCCCCTTTTACATTTCTGACCGACATGACGCGCGAGCAGCGCAGGAGGATAGAAGCGTATTTGGAATTCCATAACCTTGACCCGAATATTTCTGCTTCCGAGCTCCTGGCGTGGATGCGCAGGCATTACCGCATCGACTATACAATCGGGATATTAGATGCAAGGCTTATTATTGGAGTGCGCTTTGAGCTCGAAATGCGGTTTGTTATTGGAAGCCTCGCCCCCTACGTGTTCGCCAGGGACGTTACGACAGACTTCATCACGCTCCTGATGGAGCGCGGGTACCCCGGAGTTTTTGTTGAGAGCGGCTTCGTTAGGGAGTATCATACGGAATATGCAGCGCACGTGCTGGGGTACATCCGGCGCATGTCGCCGCAGCAATTCGAAGTGCTCAGGGAGCGCGGGTATGCAATGGACGCCTTGGTCGGGCAAGTTGGCGCTGAATATGCATTTGAGGAATTTTTGCGGGGCATAGACGGAAGGAAGCGGGTCAGGACGACAGACGATGGCACCGTTGTGGGAGTCTATATGGTGCAAGAGCCTATACCCGGCAATCACGTCTACCTGACGCTTGATATCGACCTTCAGGCAGTCGTTGAACAATCACTTAGGACTCAAATCGACATTATCAATGCGGCTCGCGCCGAGGAAGCCAGGTTTGCGCCGGACGATGCCGAGGAAGAGGATGCCACCATCACCGGCGGAGCCGTCGTGGTTTTGGATGTCAGAACCGGCGAACTGCTTGCCGCCGCATCATACCCAACCTTCAACCCGGCGACGCTGGCACAAGACTTTGGCATGCTCACCTTAGACCCGAGGCAGCCGCTCTTCAACCGCGCAACCCACGGCAGGTATATCCCGGGCTCCACCTTTAAAATGATAACCGGGTTTGCAGGCCTTCGCCACGGAGTGATTGACCGCCACACAGGGATAAACTGTACAGGGCGGTTTGACAGGCACATTCACCTTGACAATTTTGCGCCATTTTGCTGGATTTTCCCCATGGTTGGGGTTGGGCACCATGTTTTAGGCATAGTTTCCGCCGTTGAAGTCTCGTGCAATTATTACTTCATGGCCGTAGCAGACCGCATGGGCACCCCCGGCGATGTAGGATGGATACTAGCAAATACATCAAAGGAGTTTGGCCTAGGCGTGAGCACGGGAATAGAGTTGCCTGAAAGCATAGGGAGGCTGTCCACGCCGGACTGGAAGCGCTATGTCGGGTATGAGCGAGGGCTTGTTGACGATCCGCGCTGGTTTATTGCAGACACGATTGTGACCAGCTTTGGGCAGGGGCTCAACCGCTTCACGCCGCTTCAGCTGGCCAGCTACACCGCCACCATCGCAAATGGCGGGACTCTGTTTGAACAGTCGGTTCTGCGCAGGGTGGTCAGCGCTGATTTCTCTGAACAGCTCCATGCGTTTACGCCGACAATCCGAAGCCAGATTGAGGAGACAGAGTATGTCCAGATAATCCGGGAGGGAATGCTTGCAGCCTCCAGGGGAAGCCAAGGCACGGCAAGGGCTGTCTTTCGCGACTACCCAATTCATGTAGGCTCAAAGACGGGGACGGCGCAAGTGGCAGGCAGGGATATAAACGATGGGATTTTTGTTGCCTACGCCCCGCACAACAACCCCGAAATAGCCGTGGCGATAGTGGTCGAAAAAGGTGGCTCAGGTTCTGCGGTCATGGACATAGCCAGAATGATTTTTGACTATTACTTCAGCACAGAAAGCGCCACAAGGGCAGTTCCGGAAGGAACGCTGATTCCATAATTTTATATGAAAGCTGATAATTTATGCGAAACAATATCTTTATAAAAGGCGCAAGGGAGAACAACCTAAAAAATATCGACATCGAAATACCGCGCGACAAGCTGGTCGTTATGACGGGAATCTCCGGCAGCGGAAAATCGTCGCTTGCGTTTGACACAATATATGCCGAGGGGCAGAGGCGCTACGTCGAGTCACTCTCGGCATACGCTCGCCAATTCTTGGGGCAAATGGAAAAACCGGACGTGGACTACATCGAAGGTCTCAGCCCTGCCATATCCATAGATCAAAAAACGACAAGCCGCAACCCGCGCTCGACAGTCGGCACAGTGACGGAAATATATGACTACCTGCGCCTGCTGTGGGCGCGAGTCGGCGT
>WQSH01000006.1 GCA_009787995.1 Oscillospiraceae bacterium | reverse complement strand
CCCTCGTCCTAGGCGAGCTCTGTTCGAGCCGCAGCGAGTTAGCGAGCCCGGGGTTCCAAGGGGTATCCCCTTGGCGTGTCTTTTGGTTACTTTTCTGCACGAGCAGAAAAGTGACCCGCCGGAGGCCGTTCCCCGCCGGAGGTCAAACCCCAATTAGCACTATTTAAAGAAATGTCGATATACTGGATTCTGCGACTGTACGCTGGGGCACTGAACAGCTACGTTTCTTCCAGTTCAGCAGCGAGAATTAACAAATAACTTCTTTACATATTAATGGCATAATACAATGGTTGCGCTATGTGCGACAAAATAAAAAGAAAGTTCCAAAAACACAAAATGTCAAAATACAGCAAAACAACACTGGTAAATACGCTCAGGATGCGAATAGGGCTTGAGCGGGCAGCGATGCAGAGGTTTGGAAAACTCGACGGAAAAAGCTTGCGTCGCATAGAGGCTGAAAAGCAAGACCCCAAAGCCGAAAGCTTCGAGGGCCTGATGAAAGCCATAGACATCCCGATGGAGGGATTTGTTTACCCGCTGCTGGATTACCTATCAATGGAAGACATAATACGCCGGGATCTGCTGAGCCAGCTCCTGGACATAGGAGACGCGCCCCGGGCCGAAGGCATATTGGCGGAACTTGAAGCCAACCCCGGCTTTGGGGAGGGCATCCACAGGCAGTTTGTGCTGAGCAAAAAAGCGCAGCTATGGGAACAAAAAGGCGAAGCCCCGGAACGGATACTTCCATTGATAGACGAGGCGATGGCAGAGACTTTTGACGACTTTGATGAGGGCGCGATAGGGAAGAGCGTGCTGGTACTTGAAGAGCCGGACCTACTTCATACAAAAGCCCGAGTCCATGCAAAAGCGGGGGAAATTGATGCGGCCATCAGGCTATTGGAGTTAATGAAGTCCAGCCTGGTTAAAATGCCCGTCGCCGACAAAGAAAAGGAACGGACATTTGCGCCCGTGCTGCTGACCCTGTCCAGCTGCCTATTGCAGATGGGCGCTTATGGAGAATCCCTCGAGTCTTGCAAGCTGGGCGCCGAATATTCCGCCACACGCATGCAAGGCAGGCTCAATCCGGATTTCGAGCTAAGCGCGGCATATGCGCTGCGTGGCCTAGAGCGTATGGGGGAATGTCTGAAGCACCTGCAGCACGCCTATTTCGGATATGCCCTGATGGGCGAAAGGGCAAAGGCGGACAATGCACTTGAAGCTGCAAAGCAGGACTTCGGCATCCAATTTGAGCTATATGGAGTGGACAAGCTGCATCTGCCCGATAAGCCCGGAACCCCATACAGCCGAGGCCAAACCGTGGCCTGCGGGAGCATAGGGTCAATGATTAGGGCTCTCAGGGAGCGCGCCGGCCTTTCGCTGAACCGGCTCAGCCTCGGCATTTGCGACAAGGGCACTTTGCAAAAAATCGAAAAGGGCGGTCTGGACGCCAGCTTCTTCATACTCGAAGCGATAGTCCAGCGCTTGGGCCGGGACGTCGGGCTATATCAGAACTTCTTCTTGTCAAAGTCGGACTTTGCCGCATTGCAACTCCGAGACAGAATCAACATCCTCATAATCACCCGACGCTTTGACGATGCAGCAGGGCTGCTTGATGAGTTCGAGGGAGTGCCCGCAATGAAGTACAGCGTAAACAGGCAGTTCGCCAAATTCTTCCGTGCGCAGATTTTCGCAGCAAGCTCCGGAGCGCCCCAGCCGAAAATGATGCTGGACGCCCTCAGGGTCACTTACGTCGAGTTCAACGAGCGCAGTATCGACAGGTATCCGCTCACCTATTGCGAGACCGCAATTATCAATCAGTATGCCGGGCATTGCGGAAGCGCTGGGGATTCGGCTCGCGCAGCGGACATATACGAACGGTTGCTTCGTACGCTAAATGAGCGGTATGACGACGAAGGTGAAAAGGCTCGGGCCTATACGGCAAGTCTGTTTAACTATTCCACATATCTTGGGCGGCTGGAGCAAAGGCAAAAGGCGTTAGCAGCCATAAACGAAGGGATGGCATTTGCACACGGCAAAGGGCATGTGTTGAATTTGCCGGGGCTTGCATTCAACAAGGGGTACAACGAGCTCAAGTTAAACAAAGATGCCGACGTCTTGCCGCACATTGCCCTTGCATACTATGGTGCGTCCATGTTTTCCGAATATGGTATGTNGCTAGTCAAACATGAGAATTACAGGGGACTTTGCCAAAGAAACATTTGGAAAGAAGTTTGACTAGCCATCAACGGGAAGGTTATCCCACAAATCCATGGGATTTGCAGCAACGTAATCGGAACCCGCCCCGGCAGCGGCCGTTACTACGCCGCCTCCCAGTGCGAGCATGGCAATCAAGAGCATGAACGCCATCGTTTGTGTTAGTTTTTTTCTCATTAGTTTTGTCCTCATTTCTTTAAAATTTACGCATTACGCATTTATGTGCGTATAGCTTGAGCATGCTTGCATCGCAAGTGGTTGTGACGGCAACGCTACTAGCTCCTTAGCATTTTGTCAAGGACGAGCTGCGCAACGGTAGCGTTGCGCAGCTCGTCCTGACCTGGCGGGGATTTTTCCTTTTGATTAAAAACTGTTGACACCTAGCATTTTGGATTTGCCGAGCATGTTTGAAATAACGGGCCATTATGCCCCACACTATCCTAAAAACCAAGTCATCAAATTAACGACCCAGTTCCATGCCCTCAATACAGTTTGACATTGAGAAGTGAAAATGGTAACTTAGGAGGAAAGAAGGGCATAAGAACTAAGATGATTAGGAGAAAATGATTATGAAGTACGAATTCCCGGAAGGCTTGTACACAGACGTTAGGATCGAGCATGTTTTTCAAACGCATATAAAATATACAAAGCGGGACCTTCAAGAGTGCAAGGAGCAGAAATACAGCGCAGCCTTTGTCCGCGTGTATGACGGCGATATGTGGTATTACGCCAGCACGTCGGATTTAGATGGCATTCAAGGGGAAATTGATGCGCTCGCCGCTATCGCATCTAAGCACCCAGCTATCGACAAAGTGCCTATTTACAAAAACCTCAGCGGCCATAAGGATGTGGTGATGTCATTCATTGGCAGGGAGGTGTCCGGCGTCCCCCTCGAAAGCAAAATCGGCTTGCTGAGCAAGCTCATGCCGAAAATTGAGGAAAACAAGTATGTAAAGCTCTACACGCTCACATATCTCGACAACTATACAATAAAGGAGTTTTACAACAGCAAGGGAGCAGACCTCAATTTTGACTGGCAGACGGCAGGGTATGTAGCCAGGATTTCGATGCTGGACGGTGAGCGGAAAATGCAGTGCGCTTACAGAAATGCAGGGATTCACTTTGGAGAAATTCAGACTTTTGAAGAAGAGCTTGGTAAGGAACTCGGCGAATGTCAGGAATTCCTGCTAAACTCAGAGCCCGTAGAGCCGGGCAAGTACTCAGTCATCTTCGCACCGCTCGTCACTGGGGTGTTTGTCCACGAGTGTTTCGGGCACAAAAGTGAATCAGACTTTATGATTGGCGACGAGGCGACGCGCAAGGAATGGGAGCTTGGCAAACGAGTGGGCGGGGACGAGCTGACCATTGCCGAAACCGGCGACATACTTGGCAGCGGCTACACCCCTTACGATGATGAGGGCAATAAGTCGACAATGACATATCTAATAAAAAATGGCTTGCTGACCGGGCGTCTGCATAATGCAGAGAGCGCAACCGACCTTGGCGAGCATGCCACGGGCAACGGGAGGGCGGTCAACTTTGAATATGAGCCGCTGGTGCGGATGACTACGACATATATCGACAAGGGCAGCAAAACAATCGACGAGATTATCGCCCAGACTGAAAACGGAATATTGCTTAAGGACGTCGCCCATGGCTCCGGGATGTCTACCTTCACCATTGCCCCCACGTACTCATACCTCATCAAAAACGGAAAAATCGACAAGCCTGTCAGGGTGTCCGTCGTGACAGGGAATGTCTTTGAAGCGCTGACGGGCATAGATGCGATTTCGGACAAGGTCGAGGTGTTTTCATTCGTTGGCGGCGGATGCGGGAAGATGGCTCAATACCCCTTGCCAGTAGGCTTTGGAGGTCCGTATATCCGAGTCAAAAACATGAATGTGCAGTAGGAGGAGATACCAGTGATTAAGGAAGTCGTTACTTTAAAAGATAAGACTACAAGCCTGTCCGTCACAAATGGCAAAGTCAGCGCAGTGCTCCGATCGAATATCCAAAAGACAGGGGTCAGGCTGTACGACAGCAACTGCCTCGCCATAGCGGGCGCGATTGGGGCATATAGGGAAGAGGAGCTTGTGAAGAAGGCGAAGCAGCTCCTCAAGTTCAAACTGCCCTACGACAGCGCACCGGAGGAAGGCGCAAGACGCAGCGTCGATTTTTCAAAGAAGCTTGAACTATCGGACGGCGCATTCGTTGAGTTAGCCGGGAATGTGCTAGAGGCTTTGGGCAAAAAGTACCCACAGTTCATGTTCAGCCACAAGCTGGAGCTCAAAGAAGTGGAAGAAACGCTAGTAAATGACTGCGGGACCGAGCTTTCATACAAGGATAGGTACTTGCAGCTGCAATTAATCAACAAGCACAGGGATTCAAAAAATCTAATGGACGGCGGCGGCGCAGTGGTGTCCCGCATAGCTGATTTTGATAAAATCGTCGAGAGCCTTTCGCTTGGATGCGATGTATATAGCGAGAAGGCCGACTTTAGCGAAAAAGGAGAGATGATCCCCGTCGTCATGCTTGGCAATGATGTTGAATTCATTTCGAAGTTTGTTACGGACTTAAAGGGCGATGTCTACGGCAGCGGTGCATCCCTATTTTCTGAGAAGGTCGGTCAGGAGTTGTTTAACAAGGACTTTACCCTTCTAGTAAACAGGGACGCCGAAAATAAGATGAGCAGGTTCTTCGATGGTGAGGGCGTAGTTCTCAAAGACGACTGTTTTGCGCTGATTGAAAATGGAGTTTTGAAATCGGCCTACACATCAAAGAGGATTGCGAAGCAATATGGGCTGCAAGTTACGGGTTCTGCGGCGCTGGTGTACGATTCGGCGCCTGATGTATCGTCCGGAGCACTAGCCGCAGCGCAGGGCGGAAAAACAATAAAAGAACTCCTGGGAGGGCGCAAAGCAATCCTTGCGGTACAAGCGGCAGGCGGGGATTTCACGCCACAGGGAGAATATGCGTCCCCCATACAGACAGCGTATCTGTTTGATGGGGAGAAGCTGCTCGGGAGGCTGCCGCAGCTGTCGATGAGGTCGAACGTGTATGACATGTTCGGCAAGGACTACATAGGAGCCTCAAGCGACAGCGACTATCCCGGATCCCCTTTTAACTACATGGCAATAAACATGAACGTGAG
The DNA here is from genome assembly GCA_009787995.1 of Oscillospiraceae bacterium. Lineage (GTDB taxonomy): Bacteria > Bacillota > Clostridia > Oscillospirales > Oscillospiraceae > WRMH01. The sequence continues at coordinate 43,475 of WQSH01000006.1, read as the reverse complement.
CAAAATCGACGGTTGGATGTAGCGCAGCGCAGGTCATGGGCACTGCGCTGCCGCCAAACGCTCGATGAGATCATTGATTCTTTCGGCAATGCCGCTCCAAGAATGCTTGGCAACCTCATCCAATATTCCGTCGGGAAATGGCTCTCCTTTTTCCACTCGCTCTATTTGCTTGAGCAACTTTGTGGAAAGGCCCTCTATGAACTGCTCTATATCCTCTTCGAAGGGCTTGTCCGTGTCATAAATGCGGGGCAGCGGTACATATTCTATTGTGCCGCTGCAGTTTATGCGCTTTCCCAAGAGTGCCCTGAGCGCTTCAATCTCCGTGGCGACAACCCTCAATCCGCTTGCAAGGCACTCAATTGCCATTAAACCCAGTCCCTCGAAGTACGAGGGCATGACGAAAATATCTTTGTCTCTTATGTAATCTGCGAGCGCAGCTTGGGATGTTATTGGGACAAGGGCTATGTTTCCTGCAGCTCCAACGGTGCTGCTCAAGCGCTCCGCATTTTCCGCTGTTGGAGTCCCAATTATGTCAAGGTGCAGGTTTGGCCTGTTTTCAGAAATCATTTTAAAGGCTTTTACAAGCTCAAAAATGCCTTTGGACCGCTCTATTTTTGCAGAAAAGACAATTTCCACCCTGCCATTTTTCGGCTTTGCGCTATATGGGAAAAACAATTTCTGATTAAAGCCGCCACCAATTGCGACAGACCTGCTTTGAGGGATGCCGAAGGTTTCGGTTATCTTCTCCTTTTGCGCATCGCTCAGCGAAAGGACTGCGTCAAGCCCGCCCAGATTCGTGACATATCTGTTTTTCATATCGCAGTGCTGCTCGGCCTGCCTGATATCAGTATTGTGGCATACGCCGATTTTTATTTCCTTGTCGAATATCCCGCACGCAATGGAGGTCAGCATCCAGAGGTGGTGCAGTATGACGGCATCTGGGCGAAAGTCGCTCTTTGCATGCACAAGCGTCTCTTCGAACGCTCCGCTCCATGCTTTAATCATGCTTTCGTCCATGCTTGAGTAAACGGTGCTTTCATACGGCATGACATCGCTCATCCCGGCTATTGGGAAGGGCAACTGCCGGGACTTAAAGCAGACAGGATACTGCGAGTGCGCTTCTAGGATGTCGAAGCAGCAGCCATCTTGGGTAGCAAACGACGCAGCTTGTTCATGCCCATATTTTTTCAGTTCCTCCACAAGGTTGCTGTAATAAACCCCGCTGCCGGTGCGCATCGGCAGTTGGGCTATAACGTGAAGTACTCTCATTGTGCACCTTCCCTTGCATTTTTGTCACTTACTATCGTTACAAATCAAGGTTGCCCCCGCGGCAGAATTTGCGTTGAAGCGGACGTATCCACAGCATGGCTCTCATTGGGCCGCTTAGGGGGAATCGGCGGGCTGGAATAGTAATTTTAACATTAGCGACACTGGGAAAGCGTTTCACGTAAAACGGTACATTCCTTACTAACAAGGAAAACCTGTGATAAGTTTTTGCCGGATGTTGGAATCTTGGTGGAGAGTACGGCCGCATTAGCCTTCAACAAAAGTCACCTCCCAATAAACTCGCAGCCCATGAACGGCACCAGCACATCAGGAATCCTGACCGAGCCATCCAACTGCTGGTAAGTCTCAATAATACTGAGCCAGACCCGCGCAGCAGCCACGCCGGAGCCATTCATGGTGCAAGCAAACCGTTTTTTGCCCATGTTGTCGATGTACTGTATCTTTGCCCTGCGGGCTTGGTAATCGGAAAAATGCCCGACAGAGGAGACCTCAAGCCATTTCCCCAATCCAGGCGAAAAAACCTCAATATCATAGCACCGGGCGTATTTATCGCCCATCTCGCCTGCGCATAAGTCAACGACCCTGTATTGAAGGCCTAGGTCTCTTATCAGCCTAAGGCAATCCTCAAGCAGCTCGGAAAGCTCCGCTTCAACCATAGGAGGTTCCACGATCTTCAAAAGCTCTACCTTGTGAAATTCGCGCACCCTCTGCAATCCCCGGGTCTCAAATCCCGAAGCGCCCGACTCGCGCCGGAAGGCAAGCGAATAGCCCATGTAGCGTCGGGGGAGCAAGCCGGGCGCAAAAATCGTGCCGGACAGGGAGGCCGTTAAAGGGACCTCCGCCGTGGGTATAAGCCAAAGGTCGTCCCTTTCGCACTTATATTGCTCCATGCGGAATTTTGGCAAATGCCCGGTGTGGGCCAGCGCCTCGGAAGCTACAAGATGGGGAGTAATAAGCTCGGAATACTTGCTTTCGTAAAGTTCGAGAACATAGTTTATTAGGGCTCTCAGCAGTTTTGCGCCTTTGCCCTTAAAAATGCCAAAGCCGGAGCCCGATATCTTGCTGGCGCCTTGCGCGTCCAAGATGTCTAGGGCTTCGGCGATTTCCCAATGCGGCAGGGGGCTGGGGGCCCGGCATTTATAATAGTCTTGAGACTCAAACAAAATAACGTTGGAGGACTCGCAGCCTCCAGTCGGGGCGGCGGGGTCAGGGAGGTTCGGAACGTCATACAGAAGCCCCAGGGCGTAGCTCTCAAGTGCCTTAAAGTCCTTCTTAGCGTTTGAAATCCTCTGCCTAAGCCTGCGCTTATCATCTTTGGTGATAGAAGCATCCCTATTTGACGCATTTCGAAGCTTGTTTAATTCGTTTAAATCACTCGTTTGCTTGCGGAGCTCGCGCAAGATTTTGTTGATAGCATCGATGTACTCTATGTCATAGCCTTTTTTTGCAAGCTCGCGCTTGACGAATGCCTTGTCTGTTAGAATCAGCTTGCTGTCGATCATAGTTGCTCCTAATCGTGAAACAAAGGGAATGGGTCAAAATAAATGCCGTCGTCATATTTGACGGTTTGAAATGCGCTACATACTGCATCTTCGTCATTGGGCATCAGCGTTCTCACAGAGATTAGCGCAGCGTTGCCTTGGATTCTGGCAATCACTGGAGTGGGCGCCAGCCTCAGCTTCCGCTCCAGTTCATTTATCCTCATGCTTCTCGGCCTAATCGAAATCGCCCAGCCCGGGAGCTGGACATTTGGCAGGGCTCCGCCGCCAGTCTCATCCACGACCTCTACGACATTGATTCTCCAATTGAGCAAGATTTCTCTTAGCGCTTCGGCAAGCTTCCGTGCGCGCTTTTCCAGTTCGTTTGGGTCGGCAAAAAGCATGGAGAGCACAGGGATTCGCTGTACGGCCTCTTCAGGAAAGCGGTACAGCCTTAATGCTGATTCCAGAATAGACAGGGTGAGCTTGTCGGGGCGTAGCGCCCTCGCTAAGGGGTGTTGCTTCATTGCGGAGATATACTGTGAGCGCCCCGCAATGATGCCCGCCTGAACAGAGCCGAGGAGCTTGTCGCCGGAAAAGCACACAACGTCTGCGCCTGCCCTGAGCCCGCTCATTGCAGTCTCGCCGGGAAAAAAGCCAAAACGCTCCGTATCGATAAGAAAACAAGAACCAAAATCGTAAACAACCGGCAGCCCAACGGAGCGTCCATACTGCGCAAGCTCTGCGATTGGCACCGACTGTGTGAATCCCTTGACCTCGTAATTGCTCGTGTGGACTTTTAAAAGCAGTTGCGCATTTTTGTTCTCAACTGCGTCTATATAGTCGCTGAGCTTGGTTTTGTTTGTCGAGCCAATTTCGACCAGCTCGGCGCCGCTTTGGACAATGACTTCGGGAATGCGGAAGGAGCCGCCGATTTCTACAAGCTCGCCGCGCGAGATGGCGACCTTCTTGTCCCTTGCAAGTGCGCCTAAAATCAAAACCATGGCCGCGGCGTTGTTGTTGACGACCATTGCGGCTTGAGCTCCAGTGATTTCGCAAATTATGCCCTCGATATGGGAGTACCGGCTGCCGCGCTTTCCGGTATCCAATTCGTATTCCAAATTGCAATAGCCCTGGCAAGAATCTGTGGCTGCAGTAAGGAATTCCGTGCCCAGAGGGGCGCGGCCCAAATTTGTGTGCAGGACAATCCCGGTGGCATTTATAACCCTGCGCAGGCTGTTGTTATCCCCGGAAACAGCTTCAAGCACCATATTCGCACATTCGTCAAGGCTTGGAGTTTGAGAAACTTCACCGGATGCAATGCGGCTGCGCAGCTCGTCCAGGGTTTTGCGAGCCGCAAGCTTTACGCGCTCGCTCCCGTACCCTGCAAGCAGGGGGTGCCCTAAGAGGCTATTCATGTTTGGTAAATTGCTAAGTAGGTCGTTCACTTTACAAACTCCAAGGTAAGATGTGCAAGTTATTGCCATACAGTCCCATAGGGGGCGGACAATTAACCCCGCCCCCTTACTATACTACATTAAGCTAAAGTTCTAGTTTTTTAGCTCCTCTATCAGCATCGGGACGACTTTGTGCAGGTCGCCGACGATGCAGTAGTCGGCAATTTTGAAGATTGGCGCATCGGCGTTTTTATTAATCGCCACAATGCACTCAGCTGATTGCATTCCTGCCAGGTGCTGGATTGCGCCGGAAATTCCGCAGGCGATATAGAGTCGCGGCCTTACGGTTCTGCCAGTCTGGCCGACTTGATGCGCATATGGGATATATCCCGCATCAACGGCAGCGCGCGACGAGCCAACAACACCGTCGAGGGCATCTGCGAGATCGTGCAGGATTTTAAACCCTTCTGCACTGCCTACGCCGCGGCCGCCAGATACGATGACTTCCGCTGAGGTAAGGTCAACTTTCTCCTTGACTGATTTTACCACATCAAGGACATTGGTGCGAATCATGTCTTGGGTCAAGTCGGCATCAAACTTCACGACGTCGGCCGCTGCGGTCTTTGGCGTGTCGAGCTTTCTCATAACACCCGGACGGACAGTCGCCATTTGTGGTCTGTGGTCGGGGGTGATGATTGTCGCCATCAGGTTGCCGCCAAATGCCGGCCGAGTTTGAAGAAGGTTCCTCTCCGTCTCGTGAATTTTCAAGTCCGTGCAGTCAGCGGTCAAGCCGGTTTTTAGCCTTGCTGCGACGCGGGGGCCGAGGTCGCGCCCGATGTAGGTCGCGCCGATTAAGATTATATTCGGCTGGTATTTTTTTGCAAGGTCAACAAACACCTTTGTGTAAGCATCGGTGGTGTAGGTTTTAAGAAGCGTATTTTCTGTAAGGTAAACAGTGTCGGCGCCGGCAGCGGAGAGCGCATCAGTCAGATTTGCGACATTGTCGCCAATCAGCACAGCGCAAAGTTTTTGCCCGAGGTCGTCGGCAAGCTTCCTGCCTTCGCCCAGAAGCTCGGCGGAGGTCTGCTGCAGCACGCCGCCGCGTTGCTCGCAAAATACCCAAACATCCTTATGGCCGGATAAGTCAACAACCTTTTCCGGAGCCGCATCTGCAACGATTGCACCGAATTTGCAAGAGGACACGCAAGCTCCGCAGTGCGTGCAAGCATCAGTCAATACAGCAAGCTTGCCCTGCATAACAATTGCGTCAAACGGGCAGCTTGGCAAACATAGCTTACAGCCCTTACATTTTTCATCTATAATTCTTACACTCATGTTTCGTACCTCCTAAACCAAGTGCCGCTCGCGCAGCCGTGATACCAATTGCCCAATCGAGCCCTTGCTGGAGTCGGGGAAAACCTCTCCTGCACGCTCAAGCTTAGGGGCAAAGGACTTGTGAACCTTCGTGGGAGAGCCTTCAAGGCCGATTTCTTTGGATTCTGCAAGCCCGATGTCTTTCATGCCCCAGAAAGGAATTTCTTTTTTATAGGCCTCATAAACGCCTGTAAAGCGAGGGTAGCGGGGTTCCCCAAGCCCGGAAATCGCCGTCAAAACGCATGGGAGCTTCACTTCTATTAGCTGATAGCCATCTTCGAGGGCTCTATGGACAACGACACTGCCGCCCTTAAGCTCGAGGTCGTTGACATATGTAACCTGCGGCAGGTCAAGCTTTTCGGCGACTTGCGGCCCGACCTGTGCGGTATCGCCGTCTATTGCTTGGCGCCCGGCAAGGACTAGGTCATAGGCGCCATGCTTCTTAATCGCCGCTGAAAGGACCATTGAAGTAGCCCATGTATCCGAGCCTCCTGCAAGGCGGTCTGTAACCAGTATGGCTTCGTCGCATCCCATAGCCAGCGCCTCGCGCAAAGCGACCTCCGCTTGGGGCGGGCCCATGGAAATAACCGTGATATGCACATTTTTATCCTTGTCCTTCAAGCGAAGGGCTGCCTCCAGGGCGTATTTATCATCCGGGTTGATGATGCTCTCGACGCCGTCGCGGATGAGCGTTCCGGTTTTCATGTCAATCTTGACCTCATTGGTATTCGGTACCTGCTTAATCAGCACTACAATCTTCATTATTTCGTCCTCCCTTATCGCAACAGGGTGCCTGCGATGACCATCTTCTGCACCTCGCTTGTACCCTCGTAAATCTCTGTAATCTTCGCATCGCGCATCATGCGCTCAACCGGATAGTCCCTTGTATACCCATAGCCGCCGTGGATTTGCACTGCCTTGGTTGACACGCTCATCGCAGCCTCGGATGCAAAAAGCTTTGCCATTGCAGCATCCTTTGAATAGGGCAGGCCATTGTCCTTGTTGTATGCGGCGCGGTACACTAAGAGCCTTGCTGCTTCGACAGCAGTGCCCATTTCGGCAATCATCCATTGCAGGCCTTGGTTGACTGCAATGGGCTTCCCGAACTGAATGCGCTCTTTCATATAGCTGATTGACTGATCCAGCGCACCCTGCGCAATACCGAGCGCCTGTGCGGCAATGCCGATCCGCCCGCCGTCCAATGTAGCCATCGCAATTTTAAATCCGCTGCTCTCGGCGCCAAGCAGGTTTTCTTTCGGAACGATGCAGTTTTCAAAAATCAGCTCCGTTGTGGCGCTGCCGCGGATGCCGAGCTTTGCTTCCTTTGTGCCGATGGAAAAGCCCGGGAAGTCTTTTTCAACTATGAATGCAGATATTCCGCGGTTGCCCTTGGACTTATCCGTCATTGCAAATATTATATAGACGTCTGCTTCGCCGCCGTTGGTGATGAACACCTTGCTGCCATCCAGGATATAGTTGTCTCCGTCTAAAACAGCCGTGGTTTGCTGTGCGGCAGAGTCAGTTCCTGCGTTAGGCTCTGTCAGGCCAAAAGCGCCCATTTTTTCACCTTTTGCCATGGGGACGAGGTATTTTTGCTTCTGCTCCTCAGAACCAAACATGTAGATTGGCGTTGCGCCCAAGGATATGTGGGCAGAATACATAACGCCCGTGGTGGCACAGTGGCGCGAGAGCTCCTCAATGCAAATTGCGTAGCTGAGATTGTCGCCTCCCGCACCGCCGTATGCAGCCGGGAAAGGCAGCCCAAGCATTTGGGCGTCTCTCATTTTTTCGAAAGTCTCCCGGGGGAATCGTTCCTCTTCGTCGATTGCTGCGGCGATAGGTTCGACTTCGTTTTTTGCAAATTCCTTGATTACCGTTTGAATCATTTGCTGTTCTTTTGTCAGTGAAAATACCATATGACAAACCTCTCCTTACAAAATCCCGAAATAGCTCGGGTTAATTACGTGCATGCAAATTTTAACTATCGTTTTTGCGCATATCCCTCTGCAATTTATTAAGCATTGCAAGGCATGATTCTATCACTGCTTCGATAAATATGCAACTATAATCGATTCCGATTTTTCGATTTTTTGGAAAATTCGAAAAAAAAAACAAAACAGCAGCCATGTGAAACAATGGCTGCTGTTTTGTTAACATATTTCTTTTAGCGTTTGTTATGCCTACGCCTCCAGCGATACTAGCCACCTATGCAAGACAGAAGCGACAACAGCCCTTGAAGCTGCGGAAGCTGGCGCAAAGTTGTCGCCCGGAAGGTCGCGGTACAGTCCCTGCGCTGTCAGAATGTTGACATACGCTCTTGCAAAGGTTGCGATTTCTTCGAAATCGGGCCACTCATAATCCATCAGAATCGGAATCGGAGCCTTGCCTGTGGCTTCTTGATAGCGTGCGATAAAGGCGGCAAGCTCTTGCATTGTGACCTCTTGGTTGCCGCGGAAAGTTCTTACGCCGTCATCGACGAATCCGGTAGTGACGCCTTCAGAGTACGCCCACAGTATGTATGGGGTCCACCACTGATTTGCGGTTACGTCTGCAAAGGGGTTCTCTAAATCATAAACATCAGGCGAGCCAGCCAGCCTGTATAGGATGGTGACAATCTCTGCGCGAGTCAAAGCTTGCTCCGGCCCGAACGTTCCATCCGGGAAACCACTCATAATTCCTCCGTCATAGACGTACGCAACAGCCTCGTGGTACCAAGCGCTCGGCGTTATGTCGCCAAATTGAGGCTCGCCGAGTGGCACTGTTAGTGCTGACGGCGCACCCCAGAAGGTCTCAGGGGCATAGCCTCTTACGAGCTCGTTTACCTCCGGAACTGCGCGCATGCGGATGAAGTATGCAGAATGGTTCTCAATGCCCATATCTGCCAGGTCAAATGACATTTCCACCAAGCGCTCGGCATTTGCGCCGGAGACATCCTGGGGATATGCAGGCACTGTAGCGGTGTGGACAGCGTTGGCGGGGTCGGTTTCGATTGGGGTGCTAAATGCAAATATCTCGAAAGCCGCACGCGGCACATTTTGCCACCTAACCACATTGCCGGCAATAAACGGAGCTATAGGCTCAGCGGCAGTGTGTCCGGGGCCGCGGAGCGCAAAAGCAGGGTCGTCGTACCGTAGGCCGAGCGTCCATTGGTTTATGCCCTGTGCATTGATGACGTTGGTGTAGCCAAAGAGTGCGAGGTTCTGCGACGCCGTCACAGTCCTTCCGCCGCTGCGGCAGATGACAACGATTGTGACTGCGCTCTTATCATCGACATGACCAAAAATAGCCTCTGCCGCTTCCTGCGTGTTAAACTGCGCATGGACAAAGCGGTCTGCCTCATCGAAGAACCTTAGGTTGCCTTCATCGGCAAATTCCGCCGCATTGCGAAGGTCTATCAGGCGGAATGTGTCTTGCGGAGTTGTGCCTATACTGTCGATGTTAGCCTCAATCAGCGCCCTTAGCTCGTCCGGCCCCATTGCTATGGTAAGTGGGAATTCTTGGACTTCGCTCAGGCCAGAGTCTGCGACGGACGCATCGTCGGAGACTGCGCGCATCCTGAACCAATACTGCCCCGGCTTGAGGTTTGTAGTGTCGCCTTGGCCTGCGCCTGGGAAGAAAGAGTCGCCAATGCCCGCCGGAGTATAGCCGGCAGGAAGGTCTCTTGTAGCCTCGCCCTCGAATTGGAGCAGCCTCACGTCAATCCTGTTATGTCCCTCGGGTGCCTCCGGCGATACGGGGCCTTCTGTTTCAACGACGCCTCGTGCAACGGCAACGTAATCCGTGCCGACCTGTGCCGCCTCAAAAGTGGCGAACGCATATACATTGTAGCTTGCTGCGCCTTCTACTGGAATGTAAAAGAGCCAACGGTAGTTTTGTTGCTGCTTGACATTCGGTGTTGCGAGCTGAGACTGTCCAAGCGCAGGCGAAATAAGTGAAATCGCCATCATCAGGGACAATGTCAGAGCAACGAGGATTTTGCCAGTCTTACGTTTTGCCATAGAACAATTCTCTCCTTTTCCCTTTTCCGAATTTGTGAGTCCTTTGCGTCCAACAATCAATTGGCGCACTGCGCACTGTGTCCGGTAGATTGTATAACAAACAGTATGCGCGCGTCAATATAAATGTTGCAAAATAATGGGTGTTTGATATAATGAGCGTCGGGGCGATGAGCCAATAAGCGAACGGAGGGAGATGGATAATTTGCACAAGAAGCTGCCGAGGTGGTTGCGGCCCAATGTGAGGCTTTATGTCATATTGTTGGTCGCTTTTGCAGTATCGACTTTCTTCATAGGCGACAACAACCGCATACTCGCAGGCGCACAAATAATCATTGTCGTTATCCTTGCGCTGTACTCCCGTATCGCGTCCAGCAAGCGGACAGCAAAGCTCTTAAACTACCTTGAATCAATTTCCGATAGCATGGATTTGACCGTGCGGGACACCCCAATGCCAGTAGTCATCTTCAGTACGGAGACGGGCGAGATGCTGTGGTCGAACGACCGCTTCATGATGACCACTGACCTCAAAGAGCCGTTTTTTGAACTGAACATAACGGATGTGGTGCCGGAATTTACTTGGGACTGGCTGCTAGATGGCAAAACTGAATGCCAAGAGCCCATTCACGTCGGCGGCAAGCAATACCAGGTGTATGGCAGTTTGGTGCGCTCGGAGCGGGAATATGTTGCAATGACGTATTGGGTCGACGTGACGGAGTATCGGCGGATTTGCGAAGAATACCTCGACACAAGGTTGGTTTTTGCCATAATTATGATGGACAACTACGACGAGTTGCTAAAAGGGCTCAGGGAGAAAGAAAAATCGGTGCTCCTTTCCGATATTGACGACTTAATCACGGCCTGGGCAGGCGACCAAGGTGGGTATTTGTGCAAGTATGAAAGGGACAGGTACCTATTCCTGTTCGAAGATAAGCACCTCGAAGGGTTTGTGAAGGACAAATTTTCCATTCTTGAGCAAGTGCACACAGAAACAGGCGCCGAAGGGATACACGCAACGCTCAGTATTGGAATAGGGAAGGATGGGGCGTCGCCCCAGGAAAACTACAGATATGCAAGTTTGGGCATAGAAATGGCGCTCAGCCGGGGGGGCGACCAGGCCGTCATTAGAAACCGGTATGGGTTTGAATTCTTTGGAGGGCACGCACCCAAGCTGGAAAAACGCACCAAAGTCAAGTCAAGGATTGTCGCAAGCGCTTTTGGCGAGCTCTTGAGCGACGCTTCAAACGTTTTTGTAATGGGGCACAAGGTGGGAGACTTCGACTCCGTGGGGGCGGCGATAGGCATCTGTTGCCTGGCGCGAGCTAAGCGCAAGCCCACATATGTAGTCATAGACATAGATACCAACAATGCAATAGAGTCCATAGAGCTGGTTTCCGACCTCCCGGAGTACAAGGGGGTGTTCATCACTGAGCAGGAAGCCATTTTGGAAGTTGACAGCAAAAGCCTGATTGTCGTCGTTGACACCAGCAGGCCGGATAAAGTGGAATCCGAGCCGCTGCTCCTGTCCTCCACGCGCATTGCCGTAGTAGACCACCACCGCCGAGCCGCAACCTATATAGAAAACGCAGTGCTGAACTTTCATGAGCCGCACGCATCGTCCACATCCGAGCTGGTGACAGAGATGATTCAGTATCTCGTGAACAAGGATGACATACTACCTGCCGAAGCCGAAGCCCTCCTCGCAGGGATTGTGCTGGACACGAAAGGATTTGCGATAAACACAGCCAGCGGCACATTTGACGCTGCGGCATTTTTGCAGAGGTCAGGCGCAGATGCGGCGGCGGTGAAGAGGCTTCTGCAATCCGATATCGAGACTGCGACGGGGCGGTATGCGCTTATTTGCGGGGCAGCGATTTACAAAGAGGGGATTGCAATCGCCTCGTGCGATGAGGTTCAAAACAGGATTAGCATTGCGCAGGCATCGGACGAGCTTTTAAATGTCAGGGGGGTGCACACCTCTTTTGTTGCAGGGCTGGACGGAGATGTGGTCTATGTCTCGGGACGCAGCATCGGGCGGGTGAACGTGCAATTGATTTTAGAGAAGCTGGGGGGCGGGGGGAGCCAGTCGACGGCAGGCCTTCAAGTGCGAAATGCGACCGTGGACAAAGTGGTCGGTGATTTAAAGAGGGCTATCGACGAATATCTGGACAGAGAGTAATTTACTGATAGGAAAGGGATGGTAACAAAAATGAAAGTTATCTTGCAAGAGGACGTAAAGGGGCATGGAAAAAAAGGTGAGCTCAAAGAGGTTTCGGACGGTTATGCCCGCAACTTCCTTTTGCCGAGGAAATTGGCAGTGGTGGCGACTCCGGAAAATCTTGCTATTATGAAGCGGCAAGACAAAGCGAAGGCAAAGAAGCTGGAGGAGGACAAGGCGGCGGCGAAGGATTTGGCGTCCAAGCTTGAGGGTGTTCAGGTCAGGGTGACGGCTCGCGCCGGGGGAGATGGCGGCAAGTTATTTGGAGCTGTCACTTCAAAGGAAATCGCCGAGGCGCTTGCGGAGCAACATGACATCGTTGTTGAGAAAAACAAAATTGTGCAAGACGAGCCTATCAAAGCTTTTGGCCATTATGAGATCAGGTGCAAGCTTGGTTTCGAAATTAGCGGAGTAATAAACGTTCTTGTCATTGAGGCATAAAATATATGGATGATTTGCTGCATAGGCAAATACCGCATAGCACTGAAGCCGAGCAGGCTGTTTTGGGGGCTATGCTGATTGATGCGCGCTGTGTTTCCGATGTAATAGGGGTGCTGCGGGCGGAGGATTTCTATTCTACAAATAACAAAGAGATATTCGAGACGATATTCTCAATGTTTAATTTTTCGATGGCGATAGACCCCGTGACCGTCCTGGATAAGATGAAAGAGGACGGTGTGCACAACGATGATTCCCCCGGCTACATTCGCGACCTCATGCTTATAACGCCGACAGCGTCGAATGTGATGGAGTATTCAGCGATAGTCAAGGACAAAGCTCTCCTGCGCTCCATTGCAGATGCGGGGGGCGATATAAGCGAGATGGCGGTTTCGGGGGAAGGCGGGGCCACGGCTATACTGGAGGCTGCGGAAAAGCGCATATATGGCCTGCGGCAGGGCAGGAGCAGGGAGGGGCTTGAGCCTGTTTCGAAGGTGCTGGTGGAGGTATATGAAGAAATTTCAAAAGCATCCAAAAGCGGAGCCGGCATCCCAGGGCTCACTACAGGGCTGCATGACCTTGACAGGTCGATTATGGGGTTAAACAAGGGCGACTTAATCCTAATCGCATCGCGTCCGGGCATGGGCAAAACGAGCATAGCGTTGAATATTGCGCTTCATGCCGCAAAAGCCTCCGGAAAAACTGTCGCAGTGTTCTCGCTGGAAATGTCGTCAGAGCAATTGGCGATGCGACTCTTGGCTTCAGAAAGCTTCATAGATAGCAAGAAGCTCCAAACAGGGCGGATAAAGCCGGATGAATGGCGCAAGCTTGCAAGCGCGGCCGCTTCGATAAGCCAGGCCGATTTGCTCATCAATGACGATGCGTCACTCACTGTTGCAGATATGAACGCCCAATGCCGGAGGGTGGCCAATCTGGGGCTTGTGGTTGTCGACTACCTCCAGCTCATGCAGTCCGCTTCCGGAATGCGGGGCAGCCAAGGAGACAACAGGGTGCAGGTCGTTTCGGAAATCAGTCGGATGATGAAGATTATGGCCAAGGAGCTCAACGTGCCGCTCATATGCCTGTCGCAGCTGTCAAGGGCGAATGAATCGAGGCAGAATAAGCGCCCTCTGCTGTCCGACCTGAGGGAGTCTGGAGCGATTGAGCAGGACGCAGATATAGTGCTTGCGCTGTATAGGGATGACTATTATAATAAAGAGTCGGAGGCTCATAATGTCGCAGAGTGCATAATCCTTAAAAACCGCCGCGGCGAGACAGGGATGATTGAGCTGCAATGGCTGCCTGAGTATACGAATTTCTCGTCGCTGGAAAGGCATCATGAGGAATGAGGTTAGGATTCCAAAAGAAAGGTATTTGACGCTTTGTTAGAGAAAATCTTGAAATTCGCTGATGAATATGATATGTTGCCCGGAGGGGGAATGGTTCTTGTCTGTGTTTCAGGTGGGGCGGATTCTATGTGCCTCCTTGAGGCTTTGCTGCATATTTCGTATGAGCGCGGATTTTCAGTGGCGGTACTGCACTTCAACCACGGACTTAGAGGGGAAGAGTCCGACCGTGACGAGGGGTTTGTGCAAGACTATTGCATGGACTGCGGTGTGCAGTTTTATTCGGGAGATGGCGACGTGCAGCGCCACGCAAAGCAGAGTGGCCAGAGCGTTGAAGCTGCAGCGCGGGATTTGCGTTACGAATTTTTCTATGATATGGCAGAAACATTGGGTGCAGAGAGAATTGCGACGGCCCACACTTCGGACGACAACACAGAAACCATGCTCATAAACTTCACCCGCGGCGCAGGGGCCAATGGGCTTTCAGGGATTCCGCCGGTGAGGGGAAAAGTGGTTCGGCCTATGCTTGGCATCTCTAGGGACGAGGTTATCCTCTTTTTGGGCGAGCGGGAAATCCCCTTTGTCGAAGATTCGACAAATAGCATAGACATATACATGCGAAACAAGATTAGACATTCGGTAATCCCAATTCTAAAGGAAATCAACCCCAGGCTAAACGAGGCGGCAGGGGCTGCGGCCGAGCTCATGCGCGCCGACGAGGACATGCTTTCCGACCTTGCGGACTTGTTCATAAGCGACCTTTGCGTTGGAATCACCGCAAATGTTGTCGATTTGCTAAACTTGCCATTTGCCGTATCAAGCCGCGTTATCAGAAAGCTCTACGGCGGGGCTCTTTCGTTTAAGCATGTCAAGGCGGTTCTGGAATTGTGCGGCAACACAAATCCTTCGGCAAGGCTTTCGCTGCCGGGAATGACGGTATACAGGGATTATGACCTAATTGTTTTTGACCCTAAGCAGCAAGCCGAAGAAGATGGATTTGCGCAGCTTTTCCCCTCAGATGGGGATAGTGTGATTATTTTAGGCGCCGGACTAAAAATGTCTTGCAAATCAGTCGCATGCAGTGATAAAATCTCCAAGGTTAATAAAACGTTCACTTCTTTTCTATTCAAAAGTCTTGACATATATGGTAAAATAACCGTCAGGCCGCGCCGTGAAGGGGATAAGATAAAACTGGTAGGTCAAGACGGCTCGAAAACGCTAAAAAAACTCTTTATCGAGCGACGCATTCCCGCCCGCAAAAGATCGTTCATACCCATTATAGCGGACAGCAAGGGCGTTTTGGCCGTTTATGGCATCGGGAGGTCTGATAGGGCAGCGCCGGAGCAAGGGGATACGGCTCTGGAAATCAGCTTTGAAGAAATATAATTTGCTGAAAGGCTTTAGGCATGAGGGAAGACATTAAAGAAATCCTTTTTTCGGAAGATGAAATCAGGCGGCGCGTCAAGGAACTCGGTGTACAGATTACGTCTGATTATTTTGGGAAGAACCCACTGATTATAGGAGTGCTCAAGGGCTGCTATGTTTTCCTTGCCGATTTGGCCCGAAGCATCGAGCTCGGGTGCGAAATCAGATTTGTAACCGCCTCGTCCTATGGCATGGCCACTATGACTTCGGGGGATGTCAAAATCGGAGTGGATTTCGACTTTGACATAGCAGGCAGGGACGTAATCCTCATCGAAGACATACTCGACAGCGGGGTGACGCTCACGGCTCTGAGGGCTTTTATTTCGGAGCGCAAGCCAGCCACGCTGAAGATATGCACGTTGCTCGATAAGCCTGCGAGGCGTAAGGTGCAGCTGAGCGCCGACTATGTGGGCTTTGAGTGCCCGGACGCATTTGTGGTCGGGTATGGGCTGGATTATGCCGAGCGTTACCGCAATTTGCCATTTGTGGCAGAGTTAAAGCAAGAGGTCTATTCTTAAAATAGAATCGTGAAATTATTATATAGGAAGTGATAGGTCGTTGAAACCGAGAAACAGAAGCCCGCGTGAAATAGGATTTTATTTCCTACTATTGATAATACTTATTTCAGCCATCTACTTAGTTACGAGCACAGGCGAGACGCTTTCGACCCCCATTGATTATTCTGAAATGCGCCGATTGTTTATGGAGGGGGAGGTTCTGTCGTTTGACATTAGCAGCACAAACAGAGTCACGATGGAACTCAAGACTAACTTTAGGGATACAGGTAGCCCACACGTCAGGCACGAGCTTCTTGATGTGAGCATTTTCCATAGGGACATGGATCCGTTTATTTACGAGAGCATGCGTCGGGACACGAATTTTAGGTATAACTTTGACCCCGGCATGAGAATACCGTGGTGGGTGTCGCTTTTGCCGTACATTATCCTCATAGCTGCCTTTTTCTTCATTTGGAACGCTATGGTGAATCGTTCGGGAGTTGGCGGAGATAAGGGCGCAATGAGATTCGGCAAAGCAAGGACGCGGCTTGCCACAGAGGACACCAAAAAGGTGACATTTGCTGATGTTGCCGGGGCGGAAGAGGAAAAAGAGGAGCTCCGCGAGATTGTGGACTTCTTGAAGGGCCCTCAGAAGTATATTACAATCGGTGCGCGCATACCCAAAGGCGTATTGCTCGTAGGTCCGCCTGGTACCGGTAAGACGCTCATAGCAAAGGCCGTTGCTGGTGAGGCAGGGGTGCAGTTCCTGTCGATATCAGGCTCGGACTTTGTGGAGCTTTATGTCGGTGTCGGAGCGTCGCGCGTGCGAGACTTGTTTGACCAAGCGAAAAAGCTTGCGCCTGCGATTATCTTCATAGACGAGATTGATGCGGTAGGGCGCCAGCGCGGGGCAGGCCTTGGCGGCGGCCATGACGAGCGCGAGCAGACGCTCAACCAGCTTCTCGTTGAAATGGACGGATTTAACCCAAACGATGGCGTGATTATCATCGCTGCCACAAATAGGTCAGACATACTGGACAATGCTTTGCTGCGCCCCGGGAGGTTTGACCGCCAGGTTTATGTAGGTTTGCCTGACGTCAGAGGGCGCGAGGAGATACTCAGGGTTCATGCCCGCGGCAAAATCCTTGGTGAGGATGTTGATCTTGCCAGCATCGCCAAGGGCACTATCGGATTTACTGGGGCAGATCTTGAAAACCTGCTCAATGAAGCGGCGCTTCTTGCGGCTAGAGTGAACAAGCAGCTGATTACCATGGAGGACATAGAAAACGCTACGCTCAAAGTTATTGCCGGCCCTGAAAAGAAAAGCCGGGTCGTCACGCCAAAGAGCAGGAAGATTACGGCTTACCACGAAGCCGGGCACGCCGTGGTCGCATTTTTCCTCAAGCATGTGGATCCCGTGCACTTTGTCACGATAATCCCGCGTGGCATGGCAGGCGGCATGACTGTTTTCCGCCCGCAAGAGGATAAGGACTATACTTCAAAGAGTGAAATGTTCGAGCGCATTATCTCTATGCTGGGTGGACGTATAGCAGAGAAATTATTCCTTGACGATATTTCGACCGGGGCATCGAACGACATTCAAAATGCAACTGCGATAGCGCGTTCTATGGTCACAAAATACGGCATGAGCGATAAAATAGGGCCTATTTCGTTCGACGAGAGCAGCCGCTCGGTCTTTATAGGGCGCGACTTCTCGCAGACGAAGAGTTATTCGGAAAAAACGGCGGCTCTAATCGACGAAGAGGTCAGAAGGATTTTTGATGAGGCCAGCGAAAAATGCGAAAGGTTGCTCAGCGAGAACCGAAACCTCGTCATAGGCGCTGCGGATTACCTTCTGGAGCATGAGACTATGGATGGGCCGGATTTCAACTATTTTTGCGAAAATGGGGGAAAGCTGCCCAACCCTAAAGACAAGCCAAAAAAGCCGAGCATGTTTGGCAGTGACGATTTCCCAGCAGACCCTCTAAAGGATATTCCAGATGACTTTACGAGCGATTTCCCGAGTGATTTTACAAGCGACTTCCCCGATGTGCCGGATTTAAACGATTTTGGCAGCAGCAAGGATGATGAGAAATAAAGCGCAAAATGATTAGGAAGCTTGTAGTAACGATGTTTGTTGTGCTTGCCGTTGCGCTGATTGCGGGGTGCGGGCCTTCTCCGCCGCCGAATCTTGTACACACGTTAGACGATTTAAACGGTAGGGTTATTGGCGCAATCGCCGGGACGCCCTCCGAACGGCTGGCGAATGAGTTTGGCATCGCTCAGTCGTTTGCGTCGGGTGATGAACTGATATATCATCTGCTCGCCGGCACGATTGATTGCGTGATTGTGGAGTCTTCGGTGGCTGCTGAGCTGGTCTCTGCGCATTCTAGGGTCAGGCTCTTGGGCGAGCCGTTGTTGGTCTATGATTTGCGTTTCGCAGTCGCCATAGAGAATAGGGAGCTTCTTAGGGCCGTCAATGAGGCGCTTGCAACTTTGAGGGCAAATGGCACCCTCCGAGGTCTTAGCGATATGTATTTTTCCGGCAGGAGGTTTACATATGTCCCTCCGGAAGACGTGATCCGGCGGCCGGGTTATTTGTCGCTCGCAGTTTCGGCATACTCTCCGCCTTTTTCGTTCAGGAATGAGCATGGGTATTTTTCTGGTTTGGACATTGATGTGGCTCGTGCGGTTTGCGATCTCCTAGGCGTTGAGCTTATGATAATCGAATACGACGCATGGGAGCTCGTCAGGGCTGTAAGGTATGGCAGGGCCGACTTGGCGCTCGGGTGGCTTCCAGGTGAGGGCGATGAGCAGCTCATAAATATTTCGGAGCCTTATGCAATTGCGGAGCATGTGGTAGTAGTTAGAAGATAAATTATCGGCGGTGAAACGTAATTCTTTAGGAGGATAAAGTGTGTGATTGATTTAAGCTGGCTGGCTTCGGAAGGGCCATGCAAAAAGTTTGCGACAGGGGAGCGCATCCCCTGTCCCGGAGGTCCCGGGCCATCTGACAGGGCGATGTATGTACTGATTGCAGGCAGGGTGGATGTCTTTAGGGCGAGTGCCGCAGGTGGGACGCAAAACGTGGCCTCATTGATTCCGGGTGATGTTTTTGGGGGCCATGAGTTTTTTACCGATGCCACAGGGAGCACATATACCGCAGGTGTCGATACTATTGTCTATGCTTTAACAGAGACTTCGTTCAGCGACCTTTCTTGGTCGAAGCCGGATATTTTGTTTGAGGTAATTAAAGCAGCCTATCTGCCGCTTAGAAAAATGACCGCTTCGCAAAAAGCGGAAATTAGCAGAGCTGCGCAGGAGGCTGCCAATGCGGAGGCTGCTGCACCTGCTCCTAAAGCTGCTGAAGCACCACCACCCGCACCCAAGGCGACAGAGGCTCCAAAGCCCGATGCGCCAGCGCCCAAGGTGGCAGCAGCAGCGCCAAAGCCCGAGGCCAAGCAAGGGGATGAAGCAGGGGAGAACGCCATCCAGACCCAGCCGCTTCCGCAGATAGCGCTACCGAGTGGAGGGGGGCTATATCCCGAAGGGCATATGAGCTATGTTGATGTTACAAAGCCTGAATTCCAGCGTTTGGTGTTTCCCAAGGAATATGTCTGCCCATTGTGCAAGAAAACGTTTAGCGATTACCGGGTGTTCCGCTCAAAGCTATACGAGTCTATGCCTATGAGGTTTGACCTGCGCAAGTATTTTACAGATTTTCAAACGGAATGGTATGATGTTTTATCATGCCATCACTGCCTTTTCAGCACGTTCCACAACTATTTCACCGAGCCTAAGCCGGTTCAGAAGGTGAAATTTGAAAATAACCTGGCCACGGTAAGGTCGTTGATGCACTTGGACTTTAGCAGAGAGCGCGATATCGATTTCGTTTTCATGGTCCATTATCTCGCAATCTTATGCTCTGACGGCTATCTGTCTGCCGGCAGGCAGATAAAGGCCAAGCTCTGGGGCAATCTCAGCTGGCTTTACGAGGATGTTGGAGACAAAGAGATGGAAAAGTATGCGGCGAATATGGCGGCAGAGGCATATGAGGAAGTATATACGCAGAGCCACCTTACCCCTGTCCAAGAGCAAATAACATGCTTGTCCATCGCAGGTATGCAGCATCGCGCAGGCGTAGATAGGAATTTAAAGCAACTGCTGTTTAAGGCAAAGACGGCGCAGATGGGCGACAAGACCTATGCAAAGATAGCAGAGGACTTCATGTTTGAGCTGAAAGCAGAGGACTTTGGATAAGGTTCGGAAGGCGGCTTTTGAGGTTCGGCAGACTAAAATTGAGGCGTGGGCGACACAAAGCACAGGTGTTCGCCCTCGCTGCTTTTAGAAAGGTTAGGGCATGAGAGCAAAGACGGTTTTCTTTTGCACGCACTGCGGGAATGAGACGCCAAAGTGGGCGGGGCAGTGCGCTGCCTGCGGCAGTTGGAATACGATAGCTGAGGAGCCTTCGTATGCAAAACCTAAGGCGGGCGCCGTGCGAAGCAGCCCGCGCTTGGGAAAAAGCGGCCCCCAGGAGCTGAGCAGGCTTGATATAGCAAGCGAAATGCGGTTTGGCACCGGCTTTAAGGAGCTTGACAGAGTTCTGGGCGGAGGGGCTGTGATGGGTTCCCTTGTTTTGGTGGGCGGCTCGCCGGGTATTGGCAAGTCCACTTTGCTGCTCCAGATTTGCGGGCTGATGGGGGGCTCGATGAAGGTGCTTTACGTGTCCGGCGAGGAGTCCGAGCGGCAGCTCAAGATGCGCGCGGAGCGGCTGGGCGTTAAAAGCGGCGGTGTTTTTGTGCTGGCTGAGACGGAGATTTCAGAAATTCTTTCTGCGGCTGAGGAGCTAAAGCCTGATTTGCTAATCATTGATTCGATTCAGACGCTATATAATCCCGAACAATCGTCGTCGCCAGGCAGCGTGGGGCAGGTGAAAGATTGCACGATGTCCCTTCTGAGGTTGTCAAAGAGCTCCGGATTGACGGTGTTTTTAGTAGGGCATGTGAATAAAGAGGGAGCGATAGCCGGGCCTAAGGTGCTTGAGCATATGGTGGATTGCGTGCTTTATTTCGAGGGGGAGAGGTCGCTTAACTACAGGATTTTGCGTGCGGCTAAGAATCGTTATGGATCGACAAATGAGATTGGGGTGTTTGAGATGCTCGACACCGGCCTTTGTGAGGTGGCGAACCCTTCTGAGCTGCTCCTTTCGGGGAGGCCGGAGTCGACACCGGGTACTTGTGTTACTTGCGTGATTGAAGGGACGCGGCCGATTCTGGCCGAGGTGCAGGCGCTGGTGACGCCCAGCAGTGCGAATTTGCCTCGGAGGAATGCAAATGGCGTGGAGTATAATCGGGCGATGATGCTCATTGCGGTGCTGCAGCAGCGCGGGGGGCTCAGGATTGGCGGGTGTGACGCCTATATTAATGTTATCGGCGGCCTGAACATAGACGATCCGGGTGCCGATCTTGCCACGGTTTTGTCGCTGGCGTCTGCTTTCAGGGATAGGCCGGTTCGAGGGGATGTGGCGGTTTTTGGCGAGGTTGGGCTGACAGGGGAGCTTCGCCAGGTGTCGCAGGTTAACCCAAGGCTTTCCGAGATAGGGCGCATGGGGTTTGCCGCCTGCGTCTTGCCCAATGCCGCAAAGGGCAAGCTCCAGCCGCCAAAGGGATTGGAGCTGATTTATGTGAAGACGATTTCGGATGCGATTGGCGCTTCTATGTAAGTTGGGGGCGTAATTTGACAAATTTGATAAAAAAATAAAATAATGCGGATTTACCTAGGAAATTGCTTGACTTTAGTGTATCTCTGGGATAGAATGCTCGGGAGCTGCGAAGATATCAGAAAGCAGTCTATAGGGCTCTTGTGCGCTACCTGATGGTTTCTGATGTGCGGCAGTTTTTTTTGACAGGATTGGGAGTTGGCATC
This sequence comes from Oscillospiraceae bacterium, assembly GCA_009787995.1. GTDB lineage: Bacteria > Bacillota > Clostridia > Oscillospirales > Oscillospiraceae > WRMH01. The sequence continues at coordinate 22,095 of WQSH01000006.1, read as the reverse complement.
GGATGGTTTTTCGGTGCCTGCGAGTATGAGATTGGTAGGTTTGTTTGAAATGAAAAACATCAGTATGACTATGCGGTTTTCGGCAATTTCCTTGGTGTCTGTGTTAGTTTTGGCTATTGTGGTTATTTTTTACCTAGTCGGAGCGGACGCTGGCTTGGTTGTTGGCGTGAGCATAGCAGGCGCGCTGGCTTGCCTGGCTGTTACCTTCGCGGCTGTGAGAGCCACCAAAGAACCCTTCGGTGTGCTGAACGAGTTTATGTACCTTACAGGAAAAACCGGCGATATCGTATATAAGCCGGAAGAGATTGTGCTTATTGACAAATACAAAGTCCGCCGTGACGAAATCGGAGCGCTTTTTAGGTCTCTTGTGGATATTGTCGATTGTATGATTGAAGTCTGCGATGACTTAAAAATGATTGCCGATGGAGACCTTGCCTTTGACGTTAAGGTGCGCGGCGATCACGACCTTCTTGGGCATACCCTAAAGGAGATGGTAAGCGACCTCAATCAAATGTTTTCAGAAATCAAAAACTCTGCCACACAGGTGCAAACAGGCTCGAGGCAACTTTCGGACGGCGCCCAAGCCTTAGCGCAAGGCAGCACGGAACAAGCCGCAACAGTGCAGCAGCTCAGCTCGTCTGCAAGCGGAATTTTAGCAATGACAAAGGAAAACGCAAATATTTCAAAAGAGGCGGCCGGGCTCTCGGAAGACATCAAACAAAACGCAGAAAAAGGCTCAGTTCAGATGGAGCAGATGATGGCCGCAGTTAAGGAGATAAATGATGCAAGCGTTGAAATTGAAAAAGTAATCAAAACCATAGACGATATTGCTTTTCAAACAAACATTCTGGCACTCAATGCCGCAGTTGAAGCGGCAAGGGCCGGGCAGCACGGCAAAGGGTTTGCAGTCGTTGCGGAGGAAGTGCGGAACCTAGCCGCTAAGAGCGCAGAGGCCGCAAAAAATACTGGAGGGCTTATCGAAAGCTCGGTATCAAAAGCAAATTTGGGCATGAACATAGCAGGCGACACCTCGGCATCCCTCAAGGAAATTGTTAGCGGCATAAACAAAAGTGCGGAGATAATCGCCACTATTGCACAATCATCTGAACATCAGGCAGGGGCGATAGACCAGCTGAATTCCGGTATTGACCAAGTTGCGCATGTCGTCCAGCAAAACAGCGCAACAGCAGAGCAGTCCGCCGCAGCATCGCAGGAGATGAGCGGCCAGTCTGACACTCTCGGGAATTTAACCGCACGTTTCAAGCTGAAAGACGAAGGCCACAGGAGATTGCTGCCACCCGGAGGAAACCTGTAGTAAACCCCCATAGCTGTTGTGTCCGTTGCGGATTGACAAAGTTGATTTCCTAATGTATAATAAAATAAAAGTGGAGTAAAAAAGTCTAATTAAAGTTGGTCAAGGGCGTGCCCGATGATTTTTCTGCCTCGACCAGCTATGCGACGACCGCCGGGTGCTCACCGCCCGGGGCGTCCGAAAATACGCCGCGTCTGCGCTAGGCACGAGTATTGCAGCGCCTACCCTATCTCCGAGGAAAACTAGTGGAACTACTCTCTGCCGATACGCTTTATACAGTAGGCTTAATTTTAGTCGCACTATATTTGCTGATGGGGGTCGATGATTTCATTTGGGACATCCTCACCCTAGCTAGGCGCACACAGCGCCATAACCAGCATCTGGAGCTTCATAAGTTGGACAGCATCCCGCCGAAGCTTTTAGCGATGGCGATTGCTGCGTGGCGCGAGGACAACGTGCTAGGCGACGTGATTGGCAATATAGTACAGTCAACGCACTATCCAAAGTCTATGTACCATATTTTCCTTGGCGTCTACCCAAACGACGAAGCCACGGCTGCGGTGGCGTTGGAGCTTTCTACCAGGCATCAAAATGTGCACGTGATTATAAATTGCCTGCCGGGCCCCACATCAAAAGCGCAGAACCTCAATTACGTCATCACTCAAATCAGGCTTTTTGAGCAACAGCGCGACTGGAGGTTTGCCTCGCTCACTATCCATGACTCTGAGGATGTCGTGCATCCATACGAGCTGAAGGTAACAAACTACCTCCTAGACACCAATTCGGCCATGCAGTTTCCGGTTTTCCCGCTAATACAAATGCCGAGGTTCCGAAACTTTTTTGCAAACATAACGACATGCTCGTATGCCGACGAATTTGCGGAAAATCATTTTACCACAATGGTAAACCGGCGCAATGCCGGGGCGTTTGTGCCTTCGGCAGGGACGGGATTCGCCCTCTCGCGAGAGGCGCTGGACGCTTTCGGGGATGGGGATGTGCTGCCAAGGGACAGCCTTACTGAGGATTACCGACTTTCCCTTACCCTTTTTGAAAAAGGCATCAAAATGTACTATGTCCTCGAGCGGGTGCCCCGCATAATGGGGAATGGGAAGTTTGTTTGGGAATTTATTGCGACGCGCTCAATATTCCCAAATACCTTCAAAACCGCAGTCAAGCAAAAGACAAGATGGATTTTGGGCATAACTATGCAGTCGTTTAAGATTAGGGATATCTTCAAGGCAAGCGGGCTGAGCTTTATCGGGCGATACTCTCTCTACAAGGACTTAAAAGCCAAGGTTGGGAACATGGTCGTATTCGTCGGCTACCCGGTTCTTGTCTATTTTTTTGCGTCGCTGCTCCTGGAACTTACGCCGATTTACCCGCTTTTCACGCTTTCGTGGTGGTTGAGCTTGATTGTCACCGTGATGATGATTGAGAGGCAAATTTTTCGGGGTGTCGCCATGTACAAGGTGTATGGCGCGCGCAGCGTGTTTTTTGCCTGCCTTTTCCCGCCGGTCATCCCTATGCGCGTTGTCTGGGGCAATATCATCAATATGGTGGCCACTATAAAGGCGTACAAGCAAAAAATATTTGGGCAGCAGGCGGGGCAAAAAAAGGCTCCGCCCAAAGCGGCGCACACCTCGCCAAAGGCCAAAAAGTTCGCGTGGGACAAGACAGACCACGCATTCCTGGGCAAAGAGGTACTTTGGCGCTTTCACCGCAAGCTGGGGGATGCCCTGATAGCCAAGGGGTATATTTCAGCCTGGCAGCTGCAGGAGGCTTTGCGGAATATGCCGGATACGCCGCAGTCAGTTTATGAATATGCGCTGAGGCAAATAGGCGCCATCTGTAAGAAGCAGGGCGGCGTGCTCCACAGTCAGCTTGATGAAATATTTGAACAGGGCTTAAAAAAGCAGACACTGGGCAGCTATTTTCTTGATGCGGGGATAATAACTGAGGGGCAGCTGCTAAGCGCATTGTCGCATGTCAAGCATGTCCAATATGTGGAGGAGGTGTGCATCGGGGAATACGACATCCGGCAGTTTGCCCCTTACTTTGACAAAGCGTTGCTGCACAGGCTTCTTGCTGTGCCGCTGATGAAGACAGAGCAAGGATTTGTCTTCGCTTTTTGCGATAGCAGTCCCCATAATGCACAAACGGTCTTGCGGGAAAAATACGGATTAAAGGTCAGTTCGGCTCTTGCGTCGCAAAGTTCCATAGAGGCTGCGCTTGCGGCAATTTATAGTTTGCACGGCTCCCTTAGAGGCATTTCGCACTCGCTGATTTCGCACCTGTACAGCGATGGCGTTATCTGCTACGAGCAGGCCATAATCGCACGGAACTACAAAGCTGCAGGCAGACTGACTGAAGCCCGGGTGCTAAAATATATGGGACTGTTGCCGGAAGCTAAGTAAAAGCGCGCAAGGGGATCGCATGAAAATAAACAGCAGATAGAGAAGAGCTGTTATGCCAAAAAGCTTGCAGTGCAAGAGTTTTCAAAAGAACGCAAAATAAAGTCATAAGAGCGTTAAATAAGCTCGATAGAAGCCGAAATAGCGCCAATTCCGCAAACCGCTGCGCGGCAGCCATCTATGCTATATAGCTTTGCGGAAACAGAAGCGTCGGGGGGGATTATCCTTCCCGATTCTTTTTGAAACCGCTGTTGCTTGATTGTTGCGAGCGTGCCGCCGATGAGCTTGATGTAGCTCTCCTTTAAAAGCCAGAGATCGAGCGGGTCAAACATTTCCTGTTCTTCGGAAGAGGCGAAAAACCTCAGCGCACGATTGCTGACCTCCCGATCCGCTGCCTCTATGTCGCAGCCCACCAGCCTGTCAGATATGGCGCACATAACGTGCGACATTGTGTGGCTTAGCGAAAAATGTATGTCCGGCCTATCCGGGAAGTATGGCTTGCCATTAGGCGTTTTTTTTATTTCAGGAAATTCTCCGGCATATCTTTGCCAATATGCGTATTTTAGCAGGTCATAGACAGCTTCAGAGCCACCCCTGCTTCCAAGGCGTGTAGAGAAAATCAACATATTATTGCCGCCTTCATCAGAAAAATAACAATTTGATAATATTATAACCGAAATGTAAAGATTATACTAGCAGGGTACTTGTATTTATGGTATTATATTGTCGAAATTGCAGAGCAAGCAAACGCTTGTGCTTTTTGAATGAGGAGTTAAGTTTTGAGGGGAAATAAAGCAAAAGTTGTAATGATTCTGCTTGCAGCCACAGCATCCGTCTTTCTTTCCGGCTGTATGCTGCGCATATCGGCGGACGACCTATATAGACTGCCTCAAGTTTCAGAAGACTACCTGAGGTTGCAGGGGCACATCAATGCGGTTTTGAATGCCGGGGCGGAATTCGCTCCGCCCACGAGCGGCCCGAACAGGCAGTCTGTCCAGCTCAAGGACGTCAATGGGGATGGCATTAATGAGGTTATCGCATTTTTTAGGATTCCGGGCGAGAGCACCCTTAAAATCTATTTTTTTGAGATGGTGGACGGCGACTATTCAGTTGCTATGGTGATTGAAGGCGCTGGGACGGCTATAGAGAGCATCAGGTATGTGGATATGGACGGCGATGGGGTTATGGAGGTTATCGTCGGGTGGCAGTTGGGAGATGCGCTCAAGCATATGGAGATATATGCGATTGTTGATTTCTATCCTGTGCTGCTTCAAAGCGCCGAATATGAAGGAATCACGGTATTTGACATAAACGGGGACTCAAACGACGACATAATTGCGGTCAGGCTTCCCACATTTGAAAGCAGTGCCGCAGCTAAGGTCTTCACACTCACGCCTTATATGGAAGTTATAACCTCTGTAGTCCGGCTCTCAATCGGCATCGAGTCGATATTGCGAGTGATGCGGGGGACGTTGCTCGATGGCAGCCCTGCCATTTTCATTGAAAGCGAAGGCAGGTTTGACGAAGGCGCTTTTGTGACGGATATAATTGCAATGCAAAATGGGGTCGTTACGAACATTTCCCTTAGCGAGTCAACTGGGGTCAGTGACGCGACAGTCAGACAGCGGCGCATACTCAGCTCGGATATAGGCGGAGACGGAACTATCAAGGTGCCGGTTCCAAGGCGGCTTAGGGCACAAACGGAAACAGCGTATTATGCGATGGATTGGTACTCCTTCAATAGCCGCGGGGACAGTCGCCTTGCGCTCACGACCTTCCACAACCCTACTGACGAGTGGTTCCTTATCCTCCCTCTCGACTGGCGAGGCAGGGTTTCTGTTCGCAGGGAGGATATCGTCACCGGCGAGAGGACAGTTGTATTCTCTTACATTGCAGGAGAATATGGCCCATTTGAAGACTTCCTGAATGTCTATAGGCTTACAGGTGAGGCTAGGGAAGAGCGCTCGAGACTGCCCGGCAGGGTGAGGCTGCTTTCAGAAGGGACTTCTGTATATGCATTTGAGCTGCTCGTGCCGCCTGACAATTTTGGGCTGACACTCAACGAAGCGGTCGTAATCGAAAACTTCAGGCTTATCTTCTCCGACTGGCTCGCCGGTACATTTTGAACCAATACGAAAGGATTAATTTTGGATATGAAGAAGATTCTTGTACTCGAAGACGAGACCAGCATCCGCAGTTTTGTGGTGATAAACCTCAACCGTGCGGGCTATGAGGTCATAGAAGCCGGAACGGGTGCTGAGGCTTTTGAGCAGTTGCGGATTCACCCTGATATAAAAGTGGCGATATTGGACATAATGCTGCCCGATACAGATGGGTTTGAAGTTTGCCGAAAAATCAGGGCAGCAGACCCGCATATAGGAATAATCATGCTGACAGCAAGGACGCAGGAAATGGATAAAGTCACCGGGCTCATGACAGGCGCTGACGATTATGTCACAAAGCCTTTTTCTCCGGCAGAGCTGACAGCCCGCATTGATGCGCTCTTCAGGAGGACGGGCGCCGCCGGAGTTGCAGAGACAGGGGAAATTATCCAAGGTCCGTTCAGGCTTAATACAAGAAACAGGACGCTCGAGAAAGATGCTGTGCGTATAAAGCTCACTCAGGTTGAATATTCAATTATGAAAATGTTTATGGATAACCCCGGCAAAGCGCTTTCGCGCGAGGACATACTAAACACCGTATGGGGGCGCGACTATTTCGGGGAGCTGAAAATAGCGGATGTCAATATAAGGCGGCTGCGCATTAAAATTGAGGACGACCCGACTAATCCAACCTACATAACGACCGTGTGGGGTTATGGGTACAAATGGGGAGTTTGACTGGAGCGCTTTGACTAAGAGATTGAAAGCCTTGCGGCAGCAAGTGGTGTGCGGAGAACCCTTGTTTGAGGCATATGAACAGATGATGAGGTGTGGAGAACTTGACAAGCGTTTTATCAAGTTTATTGACAGGGCTGAAGCAGCGTTGGCTCAGAGGCACGATGCTCATTGCATTGGTGGTAGTAATCGTGGCAGTTGCTCTATTCTCCGCAATCATACATAACTACTATCACGCCACCGTGAGGACGGGGCTCGAGGCGAAGGCCAGAACGGCGACGGACTTTTTTGCAAACTATGTTGCGAGGTCGTACACCGAATTTTATAATGCCGCTTACAGGTACACGGAGACATTTAGAGAAGCGGACAGAATTGAGCTTCAGTTCCTTGATACGGAGGGAAGCATACTAATATCCACACTGACGATAGCGTCGGGCACCTCGCCAAACACCCCCGACATATCAACGGCAATCGAAACTCGGCAGATATCCACTTGGGTGGGTAGGCCCTCTGCGACCGGAGAGCGCATAATGGCGGCTTCCGCACCGATGATATTCGTTGATGGGGAAGTAATCGGTGTGATGAGATATGTTACAAGCCTCAGGCTTGTGGACAGGCAAGTGCTGCTGAATGTGCTGGCTGCGATTGGAATCGGCTTCTTTTTGCTGCTGATGGTCTTTTTTGTAAACATAGTTTTTATCCGCTCGGTTATAACGCCGGTGAGCGAAATCACTAAAGTGTCGAAACGGATTGCCGAAGGCAGCTATGGTGTGCAAATGAACAATAGCTACCGGGACGAGATTGGGGAGATGGTCAACTCAATCAATGAGATGTCGTTTAAAATCGCACAGACAGAGAAGATTCAGACAGAGTTTATCTCCTCTGTATCGCACGAGCTGCGGACGCCCTTGACAGCGATAACCGGGTGGGGCGAAACGCTTGTCTACAATGAGAATCTTGACGAGGAGTCTAAGCGCGGCATAGCCATAATGCTCAAGGAGGCTCGGCGCCTTACAAAAATGGTTGAGGAGCTGCTTGAGTTTACGCGAATGGAGGATGGGCGGTTTACGCTCAACATTGAGCAGATAGATATAGCGGCGGAGCTTGAGGACGCAATATTCACTTTCAGGGAGCTGCTGCACCAAGACGAGCTTGAGTTTATATATGATGCCGAGATTGACGAGTCCACCCTTATCCCCGGCGACCCGAACAGGCTCAAGCAAGTGTTCCTAAACCTGTTTGACAATGCCGCCAAGTATGGGCGCGAAGGCAAGAGGATTGATGTTTCAATAGTCCAGGTCGGAGACCATGTTTGCATAATCATCCGCGATTACGGTCCCGGCGCGCTGGAAGACGAGCTTGATAATATCAGGATGAAATTCTACAAGGGCAGCAATTCCAAAGACAGGGGCAGCGGAATCGGGCTTGCGGTCTGCGAAGAAATCATAAAGTACCACGGCGGAAGCATGGAGTTGGCAAATGTGCACGATGGTGGCTTCCAAGTTACTATTCTGCTCCCTATCAGCAATGAGGCGGTTGCTTCGGAGCTGTATTGATGGGGGGCTTGTAGCAGCCCGAAGGATTAGGGGACGATTGAAAGGTAAGTTATACTGCATGGACGAGAAACAAAAAAGTAAGGAAAACAAGGAAATTCGCACCTCGATTGGCGGCCAAGCATTGATTGAGGGTATCATGATGCGCGGGCCAAAAAAGCAAGCCATCGTTGTAAGGACCGAGGATGGGCTCGTTACGAAGGTGGAGGAACTAAAACTGCTCAAGGACAAATATCCGGCTGTTGGCTGGTATTTCATTAGAGGGGTTGTCAATTTTGCAAACTCTATGTCCATTGGGGTGCGGGCGCTAATGTTTTCTGCCGACCAGATGCCTGAGGAGGAGCAGGAAGAACCCTCCCGGTTCGAGGCGTGGGTTGAGCGGAAATTTGGCAGCGAAAAAGCAGAAAAAGCGTTGATTACGTTTTCGGTAGTGCTGGGCATCGCATTATCCATAGGGCTATTCATCCTGCTGCCGACATTTTTGGCGGGATTTTTGACGGGCGCCATCGACAATAGGATTTTGAGGAACCTTGCAGAAGGGGCTTTGCGGATTGTGATATTCGTCTCATATATAGGGCTTACCTCGCGCATCAGCCACATAGAGCGGGTTTGGGCCTACCATGGAGCTGAACACAAGGCTATTGCATGCTACGAGAAGGGGCTGCCCCTCACGGTCGAGAATGTCATGAAGGAGTCTAGTCGGCACCCCCGCTGCGGGACGAGCTTTATGTTTATAGTGATGATTGTAAGTATACTGGTATTCTCTTTTACAACATGGGACAATCTCTGGTTACGTATGGCCTTCCGTCTGCTTTTATTGCCAATCGTTGTATCGATAAGCTATGAAATTATTAAATTGGCCGGGCGATATGATAATATTTTTACAAGAATAATATCCGCGCCTGGGAAGGCACTGCAAAGGCTGACGACGCGCGAGCCGGACGAAGGGATGGCCGAAGTAGCGATCGAAGCAATGAATCTGGTAATTCCCGAAGATGCAGAAGAAGCGGCATGGTAGTATTTTATGAAAACATATAACGATATCTTTTTAAATGCGAGGCGTCAGCTGCGCGCTGCGGGTATTTCAGCCCATGATCTGGAGGCTAGGCTGATTGTTGGACATGCGTCGGGCAAGACTAGGGAGGAGTACCTATCGTCAAGCAGGCTCTATGTCAGTGACCCCACTATCGAGCGCTCCGTCACAGAGATGGTCGAGCGGAGGCTGGGCGGGGAGCCGGTTGCATACATAGTGGGAGAGTGGGAGTTCTATGGACTGCCTATGGCGGTCAACCAATCTGTACTGATTCCCCGAACTGACACAGAGTTGCTTGCAGAGGTTTCGATACAGTTAATGAAGAAACGAGGGTGGCAGGTGCGCTTGCTTGATCTTTGTTCGGGATGTGGTTGTGTAGGGCTTGCAATAGCAGCGAATGTGCCTAATTGCCGGATAGTTCTTGCGGATTTTTCGGAGCAGGCATTGGCAGTTTGCAGACAAAATATGCTAAAGAGCGGATTAAGCCGTCAGACGACCGCGATAGAGCTTGATGTGCTAGAGCCGCCCCCTGCGCTGCTTGGCAGGTTTGACGTAGTGGTAAGCAACCCGCCATATATACCGACGCACGATATTCGGGGGCTAGACCCCTCGGTTCGGGATTTCGAGCCTCACAGCGCACTCGATGGGGGCCCGGATGGGCTGTATTTCATCCGCGCCATAGCTTCGAACTGGTCGGTGCTTCTCAAGCCTGAGGGCAATCTGGCAGTGGAGTGCGGCATTGGACAAGCAGGTACCGTTGGTGAAATTATGAGTGATAGCGGATATAAGGATATAAAGATTCACACTGACACAGGCGGTATAGAAAGAGTAGTGGTCGGAACGCTCAAGTAATCAAGGATTAAGGGTTAGGGCGGTGTTCAGTCGCTAGCGGGGCTTAGGGAATTTGTTAGCGATTTCACATTTAATTCAGAATAGGGAGGGCCTCACCATGGCTGAGAAGAAGAAATATGTTCCTGCGGTGCCGGCGGATGACAAGAAAAAGGCGCTGGAAACTGCGCTCTCGCAAATCGAAAAAAATCACGGAAAGGGGTCAATCATGCGCCTGGGGGATAGGCAGGCAGTGAATGTTGATGCTGTATCTACGGGCTCCATTTCGCTTGACTTCGCCTTGGGCATCGGTGGTGTGCCTAAGGGCAGGATAATTGAAATTTTCGGCCCGGAATCCTCGGGTAAAACCACGCTTGCCTTGCATATAATCGCTCAGGCCCAGAAAGCAGGCGGAGAGGCGGCATTCATTGATGCTGAACATGCGCTGGAGCCTGCCTATGCGCGAGCTTTGGGCGTGGACATAGAAAACCTGCTGATATCGCAGCCGGACATGGGTGATGACGCCCTTGCCATTACGGAGCTTCTTGTGCGCTCCGGTGCAGTTGATGTTGTGGTCGTGGACTCTGTCGCAGCGCTGGTGCCGCGCTCGGAAGTCGAAGGTGAAATCGGCGACGCAAGCGTGGGAGTTGTGGCTAGGCTAATGTCACAGGCTCTGCGCAAGCTTGCCGGATCGATTTCAAAAACTAACTGCGTAGTTATCTTCATTAACCAACTGCGCGAGAAAATTGGCGTTTCTTATGGCAATCCAGAAACGACCCCGGGCGGGCGGGCGCTAAAGTATTTTGCCAGCGTCCGAATTGATGTTAGGCGTTCTGAATATATAAAAGTGGGTTCGGAGCATGTGGGAAACCGCACAAGGGCCAAAATAGTAAAGAACAAAGTAGCTCCGCCATTTCGTGAGGCAGAATTTGACATCATGTTTGGAGAGGGAATCTCAAAGTATGGGGAACTGATTGACCTTGGTGTTAGGCTTGGTCTAATCGAAAAAGGCGGCGCCTGGTACACAGTAGGGGAAATGCGGTTTCAAGGGCGCGACAATGTCAAAGAATACTTAAGGGAAAATCCCGAGGTTGCAGACGAGCTGGAAGAGAACATCCGCCGCGATTCGCAAAAGCTGATGTCCCCACAGGAAAAAGCCGCGGCAAAAGCCGCAGGGCGAGCAGTGGATATAGATGCCGAAGACTTTGAGGGTTAGTAGTCGAAATGCTTGAATCAAACGGCGGAAAGACGCTGGAATCGACAAAGCAGAGGGCACTTAAGATCTTGGGAAACCGCCAAATGTCGGCAAAGGAGATGGAAAAGCGCCTTATTCAGAAAGGTGAGCCTGAGGAAAACGCAGGAGAGGCGGTCAGGTGGCTCGAGAAGATAGGCGCAGTGAACGATACCGAGTTTGCCGGAGCGATTTGCCGCCATTACTCCGCAAAAGGATATGGGCCCTCCCGCATCAAGGATGAGCTTTATAAACGGGGCATACCTCGGGAGCTCCGAGACGATGCGCTTGCTGCAATCAAAGATACAGCGATGGATGGTGCAGCAGTGCAATATTTGAACAAGAAGCTCAGGGGCAGCACAGATAAAGACGACATTCGACGAGCGGCTGACGCATTGTGCAGAAGGGGATTTGGCTACGAAAATGCTCGGCTGGCAGTAGCGAGGTACCTAGAGAAGCTTGAAAATACAGAAGAATTTGACATGATGGACTAATGATTGTAAAACAGGGAGCGCTGACCGTGAAACATGGAGACAAAACCGCGACAATCGGGATCATATCGCTGGGGTGTGCAAAAAACCTTGTGAACACTGAGCAAATGATGTATTTGCTAAAGGAAGCAGGTTATGAAGTAACTGGGGAGACAATCGGGGCAGATGCTGTCATCATCAACACCTGCGGCTTTATTGAAAGCGCAAAGATGGAGGCGATCGAGGCGATTTTAGAGCTGGGCCGCGCGCGCGACAACGGGCAGATTGGGAAACTCGTTGTAACCGGCTGCCTCGCTGAAAGATACAAAGGCGAAATCATGGCGGAGTTGCCTGAAATTGATGGCGTGGTAGGCGTCGGCAGCTTTGATGAGATAGTTGACGCAATCGGCGCAGTTTTGAACAGCGAAGAAAAGCATTCGAGGTTTGGAGACATTGACTCACCAATCAGCGAAGCCAAGAGGGTCATAACGACGTCCAAATCTTGGGCATACATCAAAATTGCGGAGGGCTGCGACAACCACTGTTCGTTTTGCATAATTCCGGCTATAAGGGGGAAGTTCCGGAGCCGCCCCATGGAAAACATTTTGGAAGAGGCGCAAGAGCTGGCTGGGCGCGGTGCAAAGGAATTGATACTAGTTGCTCAAGACTCGACAAGATACGGGCTAGACTTATATGGAAAACAGCGACTGCCGGAATTATTGACGGAATTATGCAAAATAGAGCCGCTAAGATGGATACGCCTGCACTACCTTTACCCGGACGAAACAAATGATGAGATTATTGAAGCAATAGCCCAAAACGACAAGGTTCTCAAGTATATTGATATCCCGATTCAGCATATAAGCGATAGTGTTTTAAAGAAGATGAACCGCCGAGGCACCGGAAAGGAAGTGCGTACGCTAATCAGCCGCATTAGGGATAGGATTCCGGGAGTGGTAATAAGGACGAGCGTCATTGCGGGATTGCCTGGGGAAAGCGAAAAGGAATTCAAGGAACTCTGCGAATTCCTTACATCATTAAAAATAGAGCGCGCCGGCATCTTTCCATACTCGCCGGAGGAGGGTACGGCGGCAGCGCAAATGCAGCGGCCCGGGCCCGATGTCGCAGTGGAGCGAGCTGAGATGCTGGCGGATATTCAGATGCGCATTATCGACGAATTTAACGAAAGCCGCATAGGCAACATTGAAACTGTTCTTGTAGAGGGCTGCGAAGATGGCCGCTATTATGGAAGGAGCTTTGCCGAGTCGCCGGATGTGGATGGGTATATCACGGTTTTTGGCGATGGGGTAATGCCCAACGAATTTTTTGAAGTTCGCATTACGGGAGTTGCAGATGGCGAGCCTATAGGAGAAGTAGTATTATGAACACAGCAAATAAACTCACAATGATTAGGGTGTTGCTGATACCGGCGTTCCTGGCTGTGTTGTACATTGGTTTTTTTGGCAGCAGCTACGTCGCAATGGGGATTTTCATTGCCGCTGGACTGACAGATATAGCAGATGGCTATATCGCAAGGCAGCGCAATCAGGTAACGGATTTTGGCAAGCTCATGGATCCGCTGGCGGACAAAATTTTGGTGCTCTCCGCAATGCTGTGGTTTCTTGAGCAAGGGATAATGCCGGCATGGGCAGTTCTAATAGTGGTAGTACGTGAGTTCCTAGTGACAGCGCTCAGGCTCATAGCGGTTGATAATGGGAGGGTGATTGCAGCTGCGGCTTCGGGCAAAGTGAAGACTGTCGTGACAATGTTCTGCCTGACAGTCATGTTCCTAGAACTCCAGCCATGGATGGTTCACGCATGTATCGCCGCAATAACGATGACAACAGTGGCTTCAGGGGTTGAGTATTACGTGAAGAACAGGGATATCTTTGACTGGAAAAAGCTGTGAGTTTTGAATTAATCAAGCTGCCCCACCCCGGAATCCGGGGTGGGGCAGCTAATTACAGTGTAGGAATTATGCCACATCAGGGGCGTCAAGGTCTTCCTTCGTCACGTCCTTGTTTCTATGGAACATGTCGTATAGGATGGGCACTACGAAGAGCGTCATTGCAGTGGCGTATATTAGGCCGCCTATAGTGGCTATTGCCATTGGCTGCATCATTTCAGTGCCTTCGCCAATGCCGATTGCCAGCACACTCATGGCGAAAATTGTTGAAATCGCCGTCATCAGAATGGGCCTGATGCGCTTGCGCCCCGCATCTACTATGGCATCAAGCTTAGGCATGCCCTCCCAGCGCATCTGATTGACCCGGCTTATCAGCACTATGCCGTTGTTAACGGCCACGCCAGACAGCAGAATGAGGCCGATTATAGCGACTATGGACAAGGGCATCCTACCAATCATCAGCGCCACAAAGCCGCCGGTGAACGCAAGGGGCACCGTGAACATAACGATGAAGGGTGACAGCAGGGACTGGAATTGAGCCACCATGATTAAGTAGGTGAATAGCAAGCCCAGCACCAGCATCAGAAACAAGTCGCCGAAGGCATCGGCTATGGCCTCGGCCTCGCCGCCGACAAAAACTTGGGTGTCGCCGATAGGCGTGAAGTCCGCAAGCAGCAGCGCTATCTCATCATTAACCAAGCCTACGTTAAACCCATCTTCGATTTGCCCGCTGATGGTGAGGAAACGGTTGCGGTTTATACGATTGATGGAGGTAAAGCCTGTGTCCTCAAACACCTCGGCGATATCTGAGAGCGTTACGTACCCCCCTGCCGTGGTGGCAATTTGCAGGTTTTCTATTCCGTACCTGCCCGGCGCAACAAAGTCACCGTCTGATATTATTATCTCGTAGCTCCGGCCTGACAATGTCATGTGGAGTGACCTCTCAGGCGCCGTTATAGCGCTATTCGCCGCCATGAAAACCTGTGCTACGGTCAGGCCCTGTGCCATTGCGACATCTTTGTCAACCCTTATGCGCAGCTCGGGAGCTGCATCTTCATACATATCGGTTACATTCGTTGTGCCTTCTACCGAGTTGACAAGCGCAGCAAGGGCTATTGCCGTATCCCTTATATCGTCTAGCTCCATGCCTTCGACGCGAAGGGAGATGGGGTCGCCCATCATCATAGCCATTCCGCCGTCAGCGCCGCCAATATCCGCTTCAAGGCCAAGGTCTTCGGTGACATCCCTCATCTGCGCATTTAGCTCATCGAGTGTGATGCTCCTATCCTCATGCAGGATTACATACATGCTTATGGTGGTGCCTTGGCCGCCCATGCCGCCCATACCTCCAAAGCCCAAGCCTGCGGCAAAGGCATCCATCATCCCGCCGCCAATGCTAACCCCAACGGTTTCCACGTCGGGTATAGCGAGAACCCGGGCCGATAATTCCTCTGCAGCCACGGTGGTATCCTCAAAGGTTGAACCTTCGGGCATTTCTGCCGTCACCATGATTTGCGGCATATCCATAGGAGGGAACATTTCCGCACCCCTCCGGCTGATGCCCCAAAAGCTCAAACCAAAAGCAACCACTGCAAACAATAGCACAGCCCACTTAAAGCGCAGTGCTCCGCGCAGGAGGGTCTCGTAACCGTTTACAAATCGGGTAAATAGCTTGCCCTCTTGGTCTTTTTTGACATTTTTAAGCATAACGCTGGACGCAGCAGGGACGACGGTGAGGGCGATGATGAGGCTTGCCACGAGCGCATAGGCGATGGTAAGGCCAAAATCCATAAAAATCTGCCGGGTCATGCCCTCCGTGAAGATGATGGGCACAAACAGGGCGACCGTCGTGAGCGTAGCGGCGACGATAGCGCCGGAGACCTGCTTTGCACCGGACACGGCAGCGCGGGCGACGCTGCGGTCGGTGCTGCTTCTCATGCGGTATATATTTTCTATAACAACAATCGAGTTATCCACAAGCATGCCCACAGCAAGGGCCAGCGCACCCATGGAAATCATATTGAGGGTCACCCCCGTGAAGTACATAAGAGTGACAGCAAGCATCAAGCTAACGGGGATAGCTACAGCGACAATCAATGTGGGCCGGATATCCCTGAGGAACAGCAGCAAAACAACAATGGCAAGCACCCCGCCGATTAGCAGGTTGTTAGTCACTGAGCTGATAATCATGCCTATCATTTCGCCTTGATCCATCAAAACGGCAAAGCCCAAGTCGGGGTACTCAGCCATCAGCGAATCCATGCGGTCGCGGATTGCGGCTGAAATATCTGCAGTGGTAAACTCGCTCTGCCTCTGTATGCTCAGCATGACGCCCGGATTCCCATTTACTCTGGTGAATGTGAGGTGGCTATCGTCGGTAAGGAAAATATCCGCAACATCAGACAGGCGTATTGGGTCGACGCCCACCATGCCCATCTGTGCGGGGTCAAAAATGAGCATATCCCGAATCTCGTCCAAGCTCTCAAACCTGTCTCCAACGCGCACCATGTACTCAACATTATCTTCAGTCGTCATGCCTGCGGGCATGGCGAAGTTTTGTGCGGTGAGCATGCCTGTAACAGTCTCAACGGTGAGCATTTCAGCTGGAATGCCTATGGGCGGGGTCTCTCCGGCGGGATCATCGGGAGCCTCGCCCATGTGCTCCGCCATCATTGCCTGTATCACTTCTTGAGAGATGGTTTCTATTATGGTAGGAAGCTCAGCCTGCAATTGCATGCCTGCGGCGGCCATGGAAAGTCCCTCGCCCACAAGCTCTGCCATGCGGGTTTCGGAAAACTCCTCCACTTGAGCGGTTATTATAGCCTCCGCATATTGCTCCATCTCCGCCATTGCGGCGGCGATTGCAGCTTCCATGAGTTCTTCGACCGCTTGAGCTAACGCTTGGTTGACGGCCTCTATGCGCTCGCTTTCGATGACGACGTGCATCTGGTTTTGAACCAAACCCGAAAGGCTGACCACAGCGACGCCGGGCACGCCCTCTAGGGCTGGGGATACCACATCCCTGACGAATTCCGAAAGCTCGTCGATGGTTGCGCCATCTTTATGCACATTAGCCGTAAGTATGGGCAGCATTTCCGGGTTCATCCTGATGGTCATAGGCCTGGATGCGCCGTCGGGCAGGGTCATCATATCCAAGGCCTCCCTAATTTCCAGTGATGCGGAGTCCATATTGGTCGCTTCCGTAAATTGCAAAATCAATATTGATACGTGCTCGCTGGAAATAGACTGCACCGTGTCAATCCCGCTAAGGGTGCTCATGCGGGCCTCCAGGGGGATGGAAATGTCGCTTTCAACTTGTTCGGGCGTGGCGCCTATGTAAGTGGTGAATACTGCCGTGAATGGCAAATCCATCGCAGGCAGGAGATCGGTGGACGTGCCCATTAAAGACACGACGCCCAAGACTATCACCAAGATTACTCCAACTAATACGGTAAGGGGCTTGCGTACGCTAAATTTTCCTAACATTGTTTCTTTCCTTTCTTCTTCCACATAATTAAATGCCGTTGCAAGCATATCAGACAAACTTCAACTGAACCTCAACAAATCAGTCTTTTTTGTTGAGATTCAGTTGATGTTTTGCAAGCACTAAGCAGTAATGGCTACCCCGCTATAAGCTCCGCCGCTTTTGCCATTACGTCTGCGATGCCCAGGTTCTGCGGGCAGACCTTTTCGCATTTTCCGCAGCTTATGCATTGCTTTGCCTGGCCGCCCTGGCTTCCAAGCATGAAGTCGATGTGCTTTAGCGTGTCTAGGTTCTTGTATATGAGGTAATTGCTGTAGATCCTCAAATAGGCAGGAATCGCAATCTTCTCCGGGCAATGCGGTATGCAGTAATTGCAAGATGTGCAGGGGATGGAAGGCGTGGCATTTATGATTTCTATAGCCTTGTCAATCAACTTGCGCTCATCAGCGGACAGCGGCTTGAAGTTCGTAAACGTATTGATGTTGTCCTCAAGTTCCTCAAGGGTGCCCATGCCTGTTAGGATAGTTGCTATCCCCTCAAGCTCCAGCAGGTAACGGAAAGCCCACGAAGCGGCGGACACATTCGGGTTAGCGGATTTTAAGAGCTTTCCCGCCTCGGACGTCTCGCCTGCGAGCCAGCCGCCCTTGTTTGGCTCCATGACTGAAATCGGCGTGCCGTGGCTCCTTGCAATTTCGTAAAGCCTGCGCGCCTGCACATCGGAGCTGTCCCAGTCAAGATAATTCAGCTGGAGCTGCACGATTTCGACATATGGATGCTTATGCAAAAGCTCGTCAAGCTCCTCCGGCGTGCCGTGGAACGAAAAGCCGATATGCTTCACAATTCCCTTCTCCTTCAAGTTGCGCATGAAATCCCATGCGCCGAACTTATCGGCGGCCTTGATGAAGTCGGTCTTTAGCCCGTGCAGGAGGTAGATGTCCACAAAATCCACTCCGAGCCGCGCAAGCGATGTGTCAATTTGCTTCTGCATGTCCTGCGCATCATTTGCTACCATCATCGCAAGCTTTGTTGTTATCTGGAAGCTGTCGCGGGGGTAGCGAGACACAAGCGACTTGTTCAGCACTTCTTCTGAACTTTCGTAGACGTAGGCGGTGTCAAAATACGAAAAGCCGCTCATCATGAACTTGTCTATCATTTTGTCAATCGTCGCAAAATCGATGTTGCCATCCACCTTGGGCAGGCGCATGTTGCCGTAGCCCAATTTGCCTATGCTTTTTCCAAAATACTTATCTGCCATTATAATAATCACTCCTTCAATCTTGCCCGGCAAGCGTCCCTGCCGCTAAAGCGGTATGCCTCTCAGGCAAAGTCTACCACAACGAGTGGGGGCAAACAAGCCCAAACGCAATTACAACACTTTGTTCCAATAGCAAGGGCGCAGCTCGGGAAATTATGTGGAAAACAAAGACATCTGACTGGACTCAGGCAGGTTTCGCAGCGCACCGAGCGTCTTGAGCTGGTCTAGGTGCGTCCTTTGCACCTTTGAGCATGCCGCCGATATGTCGTCCACCGAAATAAACTCCCTGTCAGACCTTGAACCCGCAAGGTCGAAAGCCGCAGTCTCGCCCAGTCCGCCAATCGCTACGAATGGCGGGCGCAACTTATCTTCGCCAACCAGCAAAAACCTAACGGGGTCGGAATCGTAGATGTCTATCCCGGTAAAATCGTAACCGCGCAAATAAAACTCATAGCAAGCCTCAAGGGTCGTCAGCAAATCCTCTTCCTTGCTCTTTGCCTCGGGATTGCCCCTAATCTCCCTAATCTTCCTGCGGACGACGTCGATGCCCTTAATCATAAACTCCGCATCAAAGCTGTCTTTTTGGCTTCTGCGGTAGAAATATGCACTATAAAACTCAAGGGGCCTGTGAACCTTGAACCACGCAATGCGAAAAGCCATTATGACATAAGCAACGGCGTGCGCCTTGGGAAAAAGGTACGTCATCCTCTTGCAAGACTCTATATACCAAGCTGGCACGCGGTGCTCCACCATAACCTCCTCAGCGCCGTCGGGTAGGCCATAGCCTTTTCGAATGCTCTCCGAAATCTTGAAGGAATACCTATCGTCGATGCCCTTTGAAATGAGGAAGAGCATAATATCATCGCGGCAGCCGATAGTCTCGCCGACCGTCGCCGTGCCCGATTGGATGAGGTCTTTGGCATTGCCCTGCCAGACGCCCTCGCCGTGCGCAAATCCGGACAAGCGCACAAGCGTATCGAAGTTTTGCGGCTTTGTGTCGCACAGCATCTGCCTTGTGAAATCGGTGCCGAACTCCGGAATGCCTATTGAACCGGTTGCACCTATAATATCGTCGTCGCAGGGAATCCCAAGAACCGCTGGCGAAGTAAAAATAGACATGGTCTCAGGGTCGTCAAGGGGGATTGCCACGGCATTCACTCCCGTCATATCCTCCAGCATCTTTATCATCGTCGGGTCGTCATGCCCCAGTTCGTCGAGCTTAATAAGATTATCTTCCAAGCAATGGTAGTCATAATGGAGCGTGACGACGCCTTTTTCCTTATCGTCAGAGGGGTGCTGTGCCGGGCAGAAATCTGTTACCTCCATGCCCTGGGGTATTACGATGAGGCCGCCGGGGTGCTGGCCCGTCGTCCTTTTTACTCCTGCGCACCCTCGCGACAGCCTGTTTTCCTCTGCTTTTGTGACACTTTTGCCAAGGGATTCGAGGTACTTTTTGACATAACCATAGGCAGTCCGCTCCTTTATCGTGCCAATCGTTCCCGCCCTATAAACATTACCCGCACCGAAGAGGTCCATAGTATGCTTATGTGCTTGGGCTTGATATTCCCCTGAGAAATTCAGGTCGATATCGGGAACCTTATCGCCATCGAATCCAAGGAACGTTTCAAATGGTATGTTGAACCCATCCTTGGTGTATGTTGCGCCGCAGTCGGTACAGTTCATATCAGGCATGTCCGCCCCACATCCATAGCCCTCGCCTGACTCAAAGTCCGTCCTTTGGCACTTAGGGCACCTATAATGCGCAGGCAGTGAATTGACCTCCGTTATACCGGCAAGGAAAGCGACAATCGACGAGCCGACGCTGCCGCGCGAGCCGACTAAGTAGCCCTCCTTAATCGAAGCGCCCACCAACTTTTGGGCCGACATGTAAATAACATCGTACCCCCGGTCGAGGATATCGCCCAGCTCCGTCTCGATGCGTTCCGTTATAACCTTGGGCGGGTTGTCCCCATATAGCTCCTTTAGCTTGCCATATACCAAATCTTTCAAATCCTCTGCGCTTCTCTCCAGCTTGGGTGGGAAGAGCCTTTTGCGTTCTGGGAGGGGGTTAACCTCTTCGCACATGTCCGCTATCAAATTGGTATTGCGCACGACGACCTCATAAGCGATGTCCTCGCCGAGATAGCCAAACTCCTCAAGCATCTCGTCCGTTGTCTTGAAATACAGCGGCAAGTCTTTATTTGTGTCGCCCATGCCCTTGGATGAGAGGATGATATGGCGGAAAATCTCGTGCTCGGGGTCGAGGAAGTGCACATCGCCCGTCGCCACGACCGGCTTGTTGAGCGACCTGCCAATCTCGACGACTTTACGATTAAAATCGCGAAGCTCGTCTTGCGTATTTGCGCGCTCCCTGCCGTCTCCCAGCATGAACATATTGTTGCAAATCGGCATGATTTCCAGATAATCATAATACTCAGCGAGCCGCCTGAGCTCTTGGTCGTCTTTGCGTTCGGACACGGCGTCAAAAAACTCCCCGGCTTCGCAGGCTGAGCCGACTATCAGACCCTCCCTGTGCGCATCCAGCAAGGATTTTTTGATGACCGGCCTTTTGCTCATAAAATCCTCAAGATGGCTTTTTGTAACCAGCTTGTACAAGTTTGCCATGCCGGCTTTATTTTTTACCAGCAGGACTATATGCAGGATATTTGTGCGGCGCTTCTTTTTCCCCTTGCGCTGCGGCTTTGCCTCTTCTTCTTTTTCTGCGTCTCCTCCGTCAGCATCATTTAGGAAGTAAGCCTCGATGCCATATATGACCTTCACCTTGCCGCCTGCGCCCCCAGAGGCATTAAACGCATCAGGGAAAGACTGGACTACGCCATGGTCCGTTATAGCTACGGCTCTGTGCCCCCATTCGGCGGCCCGCGCTAAGACCTCGGCTGTGTCGGAGAGCGCATCCAAGGCAGACATTTTTGTGTGCAGATGAAGCTCGACGCGCTTTTCCTCCGCAATGTCCATCCTGGGCTTGTGAGAAACTGCCGTGATGCCTTGTGGCTCGAGTGTAAGGTCGGCATCGTACCTGCTTATGCTCAAATTGCCTGATACAGCGAGCCACATGCCCTTTTTGACTTTTTTGACAATTTGTGCGGCATTTTCGTCAACCATGAATTTTGAAACATGTATAGTGCCCGTATAATCTGTCAAGTCGAAGCTAAGGATCCACGCTTTGCGTTTTTCAATATATTTTTCTGATACATCGCAGACTTCGCCCTTTACTGCGGCCTTGCCCATCTCAAGCGCAAGCTCGCCAATCGGCGTAAAATTTGCGGAATCGCCGATGCGTCTGCCCATTATAACAACGCCCGGATTTGAGCCGGAAACGGCTTTTCCAGAAGCTCCGGTGCGAGGAATGCGGCTCTCGGCCGAAGAGCGGGCGTACACTACCGTCACTGACACAGCAGTAAGGCCGAACTCCTGAGCGATCAGCTCTTCAAGCACTGTTATTTCAAGAGGGGGAGCAGGCTCTATGAGCGAAACCCTCAAATTCATTGATGTCCTAGACTTATCTATCGCCGCAGAGAGGACCCGCGCGCCGCTGTAGTCGGACGCAAGCCTGGCGTTGCCCCTGCAAAAGGGGAACATTTCATACAAAAGGACGTTTTCTTGAGCGCTCAAGCCTATTCTTCCTCACTTTCGATAACCATAAACAATTCATCCACCAGCCTGCCCATGGCGACCTTTTTTACCACATTGCCCTTCTTGAACAAAACTCCCTCGCCAAGTCCGCCGGCAATCCCATAGTCGGCTCCGGCAGCCT